>NZ_JBHYPZ010000001.1:296550-505372 GCF_042746485.1 Streptomyces sp. NPDC058751
CCCGTCCCCCCCTTGCGCGGGTTCCCCCCCCCCGCCCCCCCCGCCCCCCCCCCCCCGCCGGGGCCCCCGGGCCCGCCCCCCCGGGCCCCCACGCCCTATTGGTCTAGACCATGCCGTCCCGGACGCGATGGAAGAATCGTCCCCATGGCGGAAATAATCCAGCGGGACGGCACGTGGATCTTCGACGGCGACACTCTTCGGCTGACCCCGGGACGGGACAAGAACGTCGCTCTGCTGCGCCGGACACTCGGCGAGATCACCGTACCGCTGGGCGCGCTGGCGGGCGTCTCGCTGGAACAGGGCAGGAAGGCCGGACGGCTCAGGCTCCGGCTGCGCGACGGCGCCGACCCGCTGCTCCAGGCGACCGGCGGCAAGCTCACCGAGCCGAACGACCCGTACCAGCTCACGGTGGAGGCCGACCGTCTCGGCGTCGCCGAGTACTTCGTGGACGAGGTGCGGAGCGCGCTGCTCCTCGACCAGGTCCCCTCCGGCCCGGTCGACGGCTATCTGCTGCCCGGCCCCGCGGTCCCGCTGTCCGCGTCCGCGGGTGACGGCACGGCGAGCTTCGACGGCGAGCGCGTACGCCTGGAGTGGAACTGGAAGACGGAGGAGGCGAAGGCCACGGCGGGCACCCGCACCCTCGCCCTCGGCGACATCACGGCCGTCGAGTGGCGGCCCTCGGCCGGGCTGGAGAACGGCTGCCTGCGCTTCACCGTGCGCGGCGCCGACACCAAGGCGCCGCCCAAGTACGACCCCAACTCCGTGGAGCTGTGGGGCTTCAAGCGGGACCCCCTGATGGCGCTGGTCGCGGCGGCCGTACAGGTGAGGCTGCCGCACCCGGCCGCGGCCGGGGACGACCGGCCCGAGAGGGCGCCGGACGGGGAGCCGGCGGCCCTCGCACCGGGGGCCGGGGACACCGACCACGACGTCCTCCTGCGCAGGCTGCGCGAACTGGGCGAGCTGCACAGGGAGGGCGTGCTGACGGACGAGGAGTTCACCCTGGCCAAGCAGGCGGTCCTCAAGCGCCTGTAGCGGCGGACGGACCGGGCGGCCGGAGCGACGCGGGACGGGCGGCCCGCGAACAGCACACCTGGAGAGCTCCGGCAAGGGCCTGCCCGATATCGGGCAGAAATCTTGCGAATGCCCCTCCCGTACTCCAGGATCAACGGGTGCACGACGAACTCGTTGATCATTTGACGCGGTCGACACCCCTGAACCGGGGTGAGGCGCTGCGGGTGGTCCAGGACGTTCTCGCCTACTTCGACGAGACGGCCCAGGAGTTCGTCCGCCGCCGCCACCGCGAGCTCCAGGCCCAGGGCCTGGTGAACGCGTCGATCTTCGAACGGATCGAGGCGGACCTGAGATATCGCGCGGTCGCGCCTCCGGAGTTCACGCTCAGGCAGCTGCGCCGCATCGTTTACGGCTGAGGGAATCTACCTGTATGTGCGGAATCGTCGGATACATCGGCAGGCGTGACGTGACCCCGCTGCTCCTCGAAGGCCTCCAGCGCCTGGAGTACCGCGGCTACGACTCGGCGGGCATAGTCGTGACCTCCCCGAAGTCGGCCGGCCTGAAGATGGTCAAGGCGAAGGGCCGCGTCCGCGACCTGGAGGCGAAGGTCCCCAAGCGCTTCGCCGGCACCACGGGCATCGCCCACACCCGCTGGGCCACGCACGGCGCCCCCTCCGACGTGAACGCGCACCCCCACATGTCCGCCGACTCCAAGGTCGCGGTCGTCCACAACGGCATCATCGACAACGCCTCCGACCTGCGCAAGAAGCTGGAAGCGGACGGCGTCGAGTTCCTCTCCGAGACCGACACCGAGGTCCTCACCCACCTGATCGCCCGCTCCCAGCACGAGAAGCTGGAGGACAAGGTCCGCGAGGCGCTGCGGGTCATCGAGGGCACCTACGGCATCGCGGTGATGCACGCCGACTTCCCCGACCGCATCGTGGTGGCGCGCAACGGCTCCCCCGTCGTGCTCGGCATCGGCGAGAAGGAGATGTTCGTCGCCTCGGACATCGCCGCCCTGGTCACCCACACCCGCCAGATCGTCACGCTGGACGACGGCGAGATGGCCACCCTCAAGGCCGACGACTTCCGGACGTACACCACCGAGGGCACCCGGACGACCTCCGAGCCGACCACCGTCGAGTGGGAGGCCGCCTCCTACGACATGGGCGGCCACGACACGTACATGCACAAGGAGATCCACGAGCAGGTCGAGGCCGTGGACCGCGTGCTGCGCGGCCGGATCGACGACCGGTTCTCCACGGTCCACCTCGGCGGCCTGAACCTGGACGCCCGCGACGCGCGCGCCGTGCGCCGCGTGAAGATCCTCGGCTGCGGCACCTCGTACCACGCGGGCATGATCGGCGCCCAGATGATCGAGGAGCTGGCCCGCATCCCCGCCGACGCCGAGCCGGCCTCCGAGTTCCGCTACCGCAACGCGGTCGTCGACCCCGACACCCTCTACATCGCGGTCTCCCAGTCCGGTGAGACCTACGACGTGCTGGCCGCCGTGCAGGAGCTGAAGCGCAAGGGCGCGCGGGTGCTCGGCGTGGTCAACGTCGTCGGCTCGGCGATCGCCCGCGAGGCGGACGGCGGCATGTACGTGCACGCCGGCCCCGAGGTCTGCGTCGTCTCGACGAAGTGCTTCACCAACACCACCGTCGCCTTCGCCCTGCTCGCCCTGCACCTCGGCCGCACCCGCGACCTGTCGGTCCGCGACGGCAAGCGGATCATCGAGGGCCTGCGCAGGCTCCCCGCCCAGATCGCCGAGATCCTGGAGCAGGAGGACGAGATCAAGAAGCTGGCCGAGCAGTACGCCGAGGCCCGCTCGATGCTCTTCATCGGCCGCGTCCGGGGCTACCCGGTGGCCCGTGAGGCCTCCCTGAAGCTCAAGGAGGTCTCGTACATCCACGCCGAGGCGTACCCGGCCTCGGAGCTCAAGCACGGTCCGCTGGCGCTCATCGAGCCGGCGCTCCCGACCGTCGCGATCGTCCCCGACGACGACCTGCTGGAGAAGAACCGCGCCGCCCTGGAGGAGATCAAGGCCCGCAGCGGCCAGATCCTCGCCGTCGCGCACCAGCACCAGGAGAAGGCCGACCAGACGATCGTCGTCCCGAAGAACGAGGACGAGCTCGACCCGATCCTGATGGGCATCCCGCTCCAGCTCCTCGCATACCACACGGCGCTGACGCTCGGCCGGGACATCGACAAGCCGCGCAACCTCGCCAAGTCGGTCACCGTCGAGTAGCAGACACCCCCGCGGGGCCGGACGGCGGTTCGCCGGCCCCGCCCGCCGCCCGGCACGTCCCTCGCCGGCGGCCTGACGACATGAGCGGTCCCCGTGCGCACCACCCGCGCACGGGGACCGCTCTTCGAGGGGCCGGAGCCGCCCAATACCCCGGCCCGCGCCGGGGTCAGCCGGTGGCCGTCACCCCCCGGCCGGCGGCGCGTCGCGGAAGTGCGGTGGGCCAGTGGGCGAGGGCGGCGGTCGCCGCGTACCAGACGACCGCGCCGGCCGCGACGGCGAACCAGCCGCCGGCCTTGACCGGGCCGGCGCTGTCCGCGAAGCGTCCGACGGCGAGAAGCAGCAGGGAGACGAAGAACAGTCCGTGGGCGCCCCGGCCCAGGGCGTCCCCGCCCGCGAGGGCGAGCGGGAGCACGACGAGCGCGAAGAGCAGCAGGAAGAGTCCCGCCGCGTTGTCGGAGACCTGACCGCCTGCCGAGACGGCCCAGGTGAACCAGAGGGCGCCGAGTGCCGTGAAGGCCGTGCCGTCGGCCGTGTCACGGTCGCGCAGGGCGAGCAGACCGGCGACGAAGAGCGCGACGCCGCCTACGTAGTGGGCCAGTGACACGGCGTCAGCCGCCGTCACCCCGTCGATCAGGTCGGTGTGCCCGAGGCCGAAGGCCAGCAGGGTCACGCCGAGCGCGAGTCTTCCTATGACCGTGGTGGTGCTTCCCGCGGAGACGTCGTTGTCCACGGCGGGCTCCCTTCATGCCTGTGCGGTGGTACTGCGCCGTACCGGCCGCCGCTCGGGACCGGCGTCCCCTATATGCCCTTCACAAAGGCACAAACACCTCTACGCGCGGGTAGGTTCACGCACCGCACGGAGAGCGGGAGGAGCCGGCCCCGGACGAGGGGGCGAGGACGGGGAGGAGGCGCCGGGGAGCGACGGGGGCGGGGCGTCAGGGAGGAGGGTCCGGGAGCGACGGGGCGGGGCGTCGAGGGCGGGCGTCAGGGACGGGCGTCAGGGAATGACGATGACGGGGCGCTTGGCGCGCTTGGCGAGGCGTCCCGCGACGGAGCCGAAGATGCGCCCGACGATGCCGTGCGTGGAGCCCACGACTATCGCGTCCGCCTCGTACTCCCGGCCCACTTCCTCGAGTTCGTGGCAGATGTCGCCGCCGCGCTCGACCAGGATCCAGGGCACCTCGGAGAGGTAGTCGGCGCAGGCGAGTTCGAGCCCCAGCACCTCGGTGCGGTGGTCGGGGACGTCGACGAAGACGGGCGGCTCGCAGCCCGCCCACACCGTGGTGGGCAGCCGGTTGGCCACATGGACGATGATCAGGCCCGAGCTCGAACGGTGGGCCATCCCGATCGCGTAGGCGAGGGCGCGCTCGCTGGACGTCGAACCGTCGAAACCGACGACGACGCCGTGCTTGAAGGCGGGATCGCAGGACTGGCGGGGTTCTTCCGCCGCCAGGGGCTCGGCCGCCGTGGGATCGGCGAGCGGGCGCTTGCGGTCCGCGGGATCGAAGAATTCGTGACCGGCCATGGGTGTCTCGGCGTCTGGATCCTCGTGGTGGGGACGACAACGAACGGCAGAGCTCTGTGTCTGGGAAACATCTTCCCAACCCCATACCCCCAAGGGTACGGCGGCACGCCTCCTCTGCCCAGATCCCGCGCGCCTCGCGCGGCGTTCCAGGGAGCATGCACGAGAGGGTGCCCGTAACGCAATGGTTGCTGCCATGTACAGGTGGTTTGCGCACGGCCTCCCGTGAATTTGCACCGGCCGCCGACGACGGGGAACCCCCTCCCCGGAGGAGACCGGGCGGCCCCCTTCCGGACGCGCACCCCACCCGCCGGGCAGTGACCGGCGGGTCGAACGCGCGTTGAACCGGTCGCAGCCGCCGCGGAGAAGGCACGCCATGGAGATCACACCCCGTGAAGAGCACGGAGAGCGCGGAGAACGTGGAGAGCACGAAGGACACCGGAGCCTCGGGGAGCGGCACGCGCCCGGACCCGGTGCCGCACCCCGCTCCGCCGCGCCCTCCGTCCCACCGGCGCGCCGCGCCCCCTCCCCGGCGCCCGCGCCACCGCCCGGAGCGCGCCCCGGATCGCGATCGGGAACACGCTCCGGTTCGCACGCCCCGCGCGACGGACCCGGTGGGCGAGGTGGTCCGCTGGGCGGCCTTCTGCTGCGTCCTGGTCCCGGTGGTCCTCCTCTGGTACGGCGCCCCGCTCGCCCGCGCGGCCGGTACGGCCCTCGGTCTCGCGGCCGGGACGGGAGCCTGTGTGATCCTGCTGCGCCGGTCCGAACGGGAGGCGGTACGGCAGGCCGGTGAACGGCGGGGCACGTCACGCTCGCGCGCACGTCGGCGCGCCCCGCGGCGGCACGGACGGCACGGGAGGACCGGTCCGGGGCGCGCGGGGAGCGCGGGGGTCACGGGGCGCGGGAGCGGAGCGGGGCCGTGGGTCGGCCCATGGGGCGGCAACGGCACGGGAGTTCACCGAGGCGCACGTCACACCCGGGGGAACTAGCCGGTCGACTGACCGGTTTGCGCGTACACCTACGTTTGTTTTCAGCCAACTTCCGGCAGTGGCGCATCCCTTGCTCGAACGACCCCTCAACCCCCGTTCGACCTGCACCTAAAGGGGTACGGAGGGCTCGCGCACCCTACGTGGATTGGCCACTGCCGGAAGGCGCACTTCCCTGCGGCGCCCACGAGTGCAACGCTTCGTGATCGAATGCTTCACGCCAAGTTGCCATGTCGACATTCTGCGGAGTATCGAACTGGTCACCTCGGCGCCACAGGACGCAGTAGATTCGATCTTGTCTTACGGCGGGGGACTCGTGCAGGACCGAGGGGAAACGTGCAGGAGCGACACAACCGAGGAGCCGCGACCACCGAGGGGGGCTTAGCAGGATGAGCCACGACTCCACTGCCGCGCCGGAAACCGCGGCCCGGAAACTGTCCGGGCGACGCCGCAAGGAGATCGTCGCGGTGCTGCTGTTCAGCGGCGGCCCCATTTTCGAGAGTTCCATTCCGCTGTCGGTGTTCGGGATTGACCGCCAGGACGCCGGCGTGCCGCGCTACCGCCTTCTGGTGTGCGCCGGCGAGGACGGCCCGCTGCGGACCACAGGGGGCCTGGAACTCACCGCACCACACGGCCTGGAAGCGATCTCCAGGGCAGGCACGGTCGTCGTGCCCGCCTGGCGGTCGATCACCTCGCCGCCACCGGAGGAGGCGCTCGACGCACTGCGCCGGGCCCACGAGGAAGGCGCCCGCATAGTCGGGCTGTGCACCGGCGCCTTCGTGCTCGCCGCGGCCGGTTTACTGGACGGCCGTCCGGCGACCACCCACTGGATGTACGCGCCGACGCTGGCCAAGCGCTATCCGTCGGTGCACGTCGACCCCCGCGAGCTCTTCGTGGACGACGGCGACGTACTGACGTCGGCGGGCACGGCGGCCGGAATCGATCTCTGTCTCCACATCGTGCGGACGGACCACGGCAACGAGGCGGCCGGCGCACTCGCCCGGCGTCTGGTGGTCCCGCCGCGTCGCAGCGGAGGCCAGGAGCGCTATCTCGACCGGTCACTGCCGGAGGAGATCGGCGCCGACCCCCTCGCGGAGGTCGTCGCCTGGGCGCTGGAGCACCTCCACGAGCAGTTCGACGTCGAGACGCTGGCGGCTCGCGCCTACATGAGCCGCCGCACCTTCGACCGCCGGTTCCGCTCGCTCACCGGAAGCGCTCCCCTGCAGTGGCTGATCACCCAGCGCGTCCTGCAGGCGCAGCGTCTCCTGGAGACGTCCGACTACTCGGTCGACGAGGTCGCGGGCCGCTGCGGCTTCCGTTCGCCGGTCGCGCTGCGGGGCCACTTCCGGCGCCAGCTCGGCTCGTCCCCGGCCGCGTACCGGGCGGCGTACCGCGCCCGCAGGCCGCAGGCCGACCGGTCCGCGGACGCGGACGGCCCGACGGGTCCGGTCGGACCGCCGCCGTCACTGCACCAGGAGCACTCGGGCCCGGTCCCGATGCAGACCCGCCGCACCGCGGCGGCCGGCCTGGGCGCGGCGGCGTCGCTCTCCGCGGAGGCCCTGCGCGAGCGCGCGGAGCTGTACACCGCGGGCAGGCCGAGCCTGCCGGGCCAGCGCAGCGCGCCGTAGTCCGCCGGCCGCAGGACGCCGTGGCCCGCCGGCAGGTGGCGCGCCGCGGTCCGTCGGCGGCAGGACGCGCGGGGCCCGCACCTTCGGGTGCGGGCCCCTTCGCGCGCGGTCCCGTGCCCGGCGCGATCCACCGTCACGGCGGGACGCACGGGAGGGTTGACCGGAGGGGACGGGCCGTAGGGTGAGACACATGAACGATCGCATGGTGTGGATCGACTGCGAGATGACAGGACTCTCGCTGTCGGATGACGCGCTCATCGAAGTGGCCGCGCTGGTCACGGACTCTGAGCTGAACGTGCTCGGCGAAGGGGTGGACATCGTGATCCGCCCGCCGGACGCGGCCCTGGAGACGATGCCGGACGTGGTGCGCCAGATGCACACGGCCTCCGGCCTGCTGGAGGAGCTCGCCGGGGGGACGACCCTGGCGGACGCCGAGGAGCAGGTCCTCTCCTATGTACGTGAACACGTCAAGGAGCCGGGCAAGGCGCCGCTCTGCGGGAACTCCGTCGGGACGGACCGCGGTTTCCTGCTGCGCGACATGCCGACGCTGGAGGACTACCTCCACTACCGCATCGTGGACGTGTCCTCCGTCAAGGAGCTGGCCCGCCGCTGGTATCCCCGGGCGTACTTCAACAGCCCGGAGAAGAACGGCAACCACCGGGCCCTGGCCGACATCCGCGAGTCCATCGCCGAGCTCCGCTACTACCGCGAGGCGATCTTCGTCCCGCAGCCCGGCCCCGACTCGGACACCGCCCGCTCCATCGCGGCCAAGCACGTCCTGCCCATCGAATAGGCCTTTGACGGGGCCCCGGCGGGCCCCGGAAAAAGGTGTGCACGAGCACCCCTCGGGACCCTGTACACTTTTTCTCGGCCGGTCAGAGAAAAACTCGAAGACCGGACATGGTGGGTGTAGCTCAGTTGGTAGAGCACCTGGTTGTGGTCCAGGTGGCCGCGGGTTCAAGTCCCGTCACTCACCCTGATCGATCAGCCGGTGACCTTGCGAAAAGGTCACCGGCTGATCGCGTTCCCGGCCCCGTTCCGGCTTCCTCCCGGCCCCGTCCCGGACGCCACGGCACCGAAACCGACCGGGACGCCGCCCCGGAGCGCCGCACGCCGTCGCGGAACCCCCGCCTCCACCGCCGCCCCGGGGCCCCGAGGCCCCGGAACGACGAAGCCCGCCCCGGTGCGCCGGGGCGGGGCGGGGCGGGCTCGTCGTCCGGAACGGGGACCGGCCCGTGCGGGCCTCAGGACGAGTCCCGCACCACCAGTTCCGCGGGCAGCACGAGCTGCCGCCTCTCCAGCCCGCGGGAGGCCACGGGGCGGCGGTCCGCGATCTCGCCGAGCAGGAGGTCGATCATGGCCCGGCCCATCTCCTCGATGGGCTGGCGGACGCTGGTCAGGGGCGGATCCATGTGACGGGCTATGGCGGAGTCGTCGTACCCGATGAGCGCCACGTCGTCCGGGATGCGCCGGCCGCTCTCGCGCAGCACCTGGCGGGCGCCCGCGGCCATGACGTCGGAGCCGGCGAACACCGCGTCGAGGTCGGGGAAGCGCTCGAGGAGCAGGGTCATCGCCCGCCGCCCCCCTTCCTCGGTGAAGTCGCCGGGGACGATCAGCCGCTCGTCCACCTCGCGGCCCGCGTCCCGCAGGCCCTGGCGGTAGCCGTCGACGCGCCGCTGGGCGCCGTAGACGTCCATCCGGCCCGCGAGGTGGCCGATCCTGGTGCGGCCGCGCGAGACGAGGTGCTCCACGGCCGCGCGCCCGCCGCCGTAGTTGTCGGAGTCCACCGAGGGAAGCGTCTCCTCCGCCGAGCGCCGGCCGCTGATCACGGCCGGGATCTCCAGCTGGGAGAGCAGGTCGGGGAGCGGGTCGTCGGCGTGCACGGAGACCAGCAGGACACCGTCGACGCGGTGCGCCGCCAGGTACTGGGCCAGGCGCTGCCGCTCCCGGTCGCTGCCCGCGAATATCAACAGCAACTGCATCTCGGTCTCGGAGAGTTCGGCACCGACACCGCGCAGCATGTCCGAGAAGTACGGTTCCGCGAAGAAACGCGTCTCCGGTTCGGGGACGACCAGGGCGATCGCGTCCGTGCGGTTGGCCGCGAGGGCGCGGGCCGCCGTGTTCGGGACATAGCCGAGCTCCGCGACCGCCGCCTCGACCGCGGCCCTGGTCGCGTCACTGACCCGCGGCGAGCCGTTGATCACCCGGGAGACCGTGCCACGGCCCACTCCCGCACGCGCGGCCACCTCTTCGAGGGTCGGCCGCCCACCGCTACGGCCCCGCGCTCCGTGGACTGCCATGGCTTCCGCCTCCCGTCGACACCGATCTGGCCTGGAATCTAACAGCCCCGCCCGGCGGGACTCGCGCCACTCGGCCGCAGCCCGGGAGGCGCCATCTCGCGGACGGCCGCCCCCGGGACGACGGACGGACCATGAGACGCTTCCGGCCATGTGGCGGAATGACATCTTCAGCTAACGGGCCGATAACTGAACGCATCTCTCCGCGTTCACACCCTTGACACCCCCGCCCGGACCGGCGACTCTTCAACACATCACCTGTGGGAGCGCTCCCACAGTACCTGACACATACACATCCCGCACGTTCCCCGCCCGAGCCGCAGCGAGAAACAACGGGCGCCACCAATGCAGTTGGCCGGGGGGTCGGCACGTCAGGCAACAGGAGGACGCAATGCGCACGAGTACCCGCCGGTCCCGCAGGCTGGGGGCCATCGCGGTCGTCGCCGCGCTGGCAACGGGACTGCTGGCCGGCTGTTCGAGCGACCCGGACGACGGCTCGTCCGACGCGAACGACGGTGGCAGCGGCAAGGGCAAGACGACCCTGACCATAGGCACCTTCGGCGTCTTCGGATACAAGCAGGCCGGCCTCTACGACGAGTACACGAAGCTCCACCCCGAGATCTCCATCAAGGAGAACGTCACCACCCGCACCGACGTCTACTGGCCCAAGACGCTCACCCGTCTGCAGGCCGGCTCCGGCACCGACGACATCCAGGCGATCGAGGTCGGCAACGTCGCCGAGGCCGTCCAGACCCAGGCCGACAAGTTCGTCGACCTCGGCAAGGAGGTCGACAAGTCGCAGTGGCTGGACTGGAAGACCTCCCAGGCCACCACCAAGGACGGCAAGACGATCGGGCTCGGCACCGACATCGGTCCCATGGCGATCTGCTACCGCAAGGACCTCTTCGAGAAGGCCGGTCTGGAGACCGACCGCACCAAGCTCGCCGCGCAGTGGAAGGGCGACTGGTCCAAGTACGTCGCCGTCGGCAAGGACTACATGAAGAAGGCGCCCAGCGGCACCAAGTTCGTGGACTCCGCCTCCTCGGTGTACAACGCGGCCCTCGGCGGCGGCAGCGAGCGGTACTACGACAAGGACGGCAACGTCATCTGGGACAAGTCCAAGGGCGTGAAGCAGGCCTGGAGCGCCGCGATGGCCGTGGCGACCAGCGACATGTCGGCGAAGCTGAAGCAGTTCGACCCGACGTGGGACCAGGGCTACGCCAAGGGCTCGTTCGCGACCGTGGCCTGCCCCGCCTGGATGATGGGCTACATCCAGGAGAAGTCCGGTGACGCGGGCAAGGGCAAGTGGGACGTGGCGGCCGCGCCGACCGCGGCCAACTGGGGCGGTTCGTTCATCGGTGTCCCGGTGGCGGGCAAGCACCAGAAGGAGGCCGTCGCGCTGGCGAAGTGGCTGACCGCCCCCGAGCAGCAGGCGAAGGTCTTCGCCAAGCAGGCCAGCTTCCCGTCGACCCCGTCGGCCTACTCGAGCCTGAAGCCGGCCGCCGCCACCACGGAGTACTTCTCGAACGCGCCGATCACGCAGATCTTCGGCGACTCGGCGAACACCATCCCGGTCCAGTACTTCGGCACCAAGGACCAGCCGATCAACACCGCTCTGACCGACGTCGGCATCCTCCAGGTCGAGCAGAAGGGCAAGTCCCCCGCCCAGGGCTGGAGCGCGGCGAAGGCAGAGATCAAGGACGTGCTCGGCCAGTGACCAGCTCCAAGCAGGCTCTCGCGCATCCCGCGACGAGCGCCGACGCCGCGCCCGGCTCCCAGCCGGGCGCGGCCCGGGGCGCTCAGGGTCGCGGTACGCCGCCGCAGGACCCGGGTTCCTGGCGCAGCCGGCTGTACCGCTGGGACATGAAGGCGTCCCCGTACGCATTCATCGCCCCCTTCTTCATCATCTTCGGGGCCTTCGGGCTCGTACCGCTGCTCTACACCGCCTGGTACTCGCTGCACAATGTGCAGCTCTCCGGGCTCGACCACCAGACCTGGGTGGGTCTGGACAACTACAAGAACCTGCTGTCCTCGGAGTTCTTCTGGAACGCCCTGGGGAACACCTTCACCATCGGTGTGATCTCCACGGTTCCCCAGCTGCTCATGGCGCTCGGGATCGCCCACCTGCTCAACTACCGGCTCCGCGGCTCGACCGTGTGGCGGGTCGTGATGCTCACCCCGTACGCCACCTCGGTGGCGGCGGCGACGCTCGTCTTCACGCTGCTGTACTCGTGGGACGGCGGCATGATCAACTGGCTGCTGCACTTCGTCGGGGTCGACCCGATCAACTGGCGCGAGTCCGACTGGGGCGGCCAGTTCGCCGTCTCCTCGATCGTCATCTGGCGCTGGACCGGCTACAACGCGCTGATCTACCTCGCGGCGATGCAGGCGATCCCCACGGACCTGTACGAGTCGGCCGCCCTCGACGGCGCCGGCCGCTGGCAGCAGTTCCGCCACGTGACGATCCCCATGCTGCGGCCGACGATCCTGTTCACGGTGGTCGTGTCCACGATCGGCGCGACCCAGCTCTTCGGTGAACCGCTCCTGTTCGGCGGGGTCAGCGGCTCGAAGGGCGGCTCCGCCCACCAGTACCAGACGCTCGGCCTGTACATGTACGACCAGGGCTGGGGCATCGGCAACCTCGGCAAGGCGTCGGCGATCGCGTGGACGATGTTCCTGATCCTGCTGATCATCGCCGCGGTCAACCTGCTGATCACCCGATGGCTGAGGAAATCCCAATGACCACGACCGAACTGACCCCTGACCAGGAACGGGCGAAGACCGCCGCGGACGGCCGGAACCCCGGACGCCGCCGGGTGCTCGGCGCGGGCAAGCAGCTCCACGCCGGTCCGGTCACCTACGTAGTCCTGGCCCTCTTCGCCCTGGTCTCGCTCGCCCCGCTGGTCTGGACGGCCATCGCGGCCTCGCGCAACAACACCCGGCTGGCGCAGTCGCCGCCGCCGCTGTGGTTCGGCGGGAACCTGTTCAAGAACCTGGAGGCCGCCTGGGACCAGGCCGGACTCGGCACCGCGATGATCAACTCCACGATCGTCGCCGGCACCATCACGATCGGCACGGTCGTGTTCTCCACGCTCGCCGGGTTCGCGTTCGCCAAGCTGAAGTTCAAGTTCTCCGGGCTCCTGCTGCTGCTGACCATCGGCACGATGATGATCCCGCCGCAGCTCGCCGTCGTGCCGCTGTACCTGTGGATGAGCGACCTGGGCTGGTCCAACCAGCTCCAGACGGTCATCCTGCCCACCCTGGTGAGCGCCTTCGGCACGTTCTTCATGCGCCAGTACCTGGTGCAGGCCCTGCCCTCCGAGCTCATCGAGGCGGCACGGGTGGACGGCGCGAACAGTCTGCGCGTGGTGTGGCACGTCGTCTTCCCGGCGGCACGCCCCGCCATGGCGGTGCTCGGCCTGCTGACGTTCGTGATGGCCTGGAACGACTTCCTGTGGCCGATCATCGCCCTGAACCAGCAGAACCCGACGGTTCAGGTCGCCCTCAACTCGCTGGGCACCGGCTACATCCCCGACCAGGCCGTCATCATGGCGGGCGCGCTGCTCGGCACGCTGCCGCTGCTCATCGCCTTCCTCCTGTTCGGCAAGCAGATCGTGGGCGGGATCATGCAGGGCGCGGTCAAGGGCTGACCGCCCCGCAGGGGGCCGGGCCACCGCCGCCTCGGCCCCTCAGCCCCGCCTCCACCTTCCCCATCTCCAACTCGTCGGTCTTCACGACCCCCTTGGGAGCGCTTCCATGCCTGAGCCCGCAACGCCCGTGACTTTTCCTCCGGCCTTCCTCTGGGGTGCGGCTACCTCCGCCTACCAGATCGAGGGCGCGGTACGGGAGGACGGCCGCACGCCGTCGATCTGGGACACCTTCAGCCACACCCCTGGCAAGACGGCGGGCGGCGAACACGGTGACATCGCTGTCGACCACTACCACCGCTACCGCGACGACGTGGCCATGATGGCGGACCTCGGCCTCGGCGCGTACCGCTTCTCCGTCTCCTGGTCCCGGGTGCAGCCCACCGGCCGGGGCCCCGCCGTCCAGCGCGGCCTGGACTTCTACCGCCGACTGGTCGACGAGCTGCTGTCGAAGGGCATCAAGCCGGCCGTCACCCTCTACCACTGGGACCTGCCGCAGGAGCTGGAGGACGCGGGCGGCTGGCCGGAGCGCGAGACGGCGCTGCGCTTCGCGGAGTACGCGCAGATCGTGGGCGAGGCGCTGGGCGACCGCGTCGAGCAGTGGATCACGCTGAACGAGCCCTGGTGCAGCGCCTTCCTGGGCTACGGCTCCGGTGTGCACGCCCCCGGCCGGACGGACCCGGTGGCGGCGCTGCGCGCGGCCCACCACCTGAACCTCGCGCACGGGCTCGGCACGTCGGCGCTGCGTTCCGTGATGCCGTCCCGCAACTCGGTGGCGGTGAGCCTCAACTCCTGCCCGATCCGGCCGCTCTCGCAGGACCCGGCGGACCTGGCCGCGGTCCAGCGCATCGACGACCTGGCCAACGGCGTCTTCCACGGCCCGATGCTGCACGGCGCCTACCCGCAGAGCCTGTTCACGGCGACCCGGTCGATCACCGACTGGTCGTACGTCCAGGACGGCGACCTCGCGCTGATCCACCAGCCGCTGGACGCCCTCGGCCTCAACTACTACACGCCGACGCTGGTGTCGGCCGCCACCGCCCCCACCGACGGCCCGCGCGCGGACGGTCACGGCTCGAGCTCGCACTCCCCCTGGCCGGGCGCGGACGACGTCATGTTCCACCAGACCCCGGGCGAGCGCACGGAGATGGGCTGGACGATCGAGCCGCAGGGGCTGCACGACCTGATCATGCGGTACACCCGTGAGGCTCCGGGTCTGCCCCTGTACATCACGGAGAACGGCGCGGCCTACGACGACAAGCCGGACCCGGACGGCCGTGTCCACGACCCCGAGCGTGTCGCCTACCTGCACGGCCACCTGTCCGCCGTGCACCGCGCGATCGCCGACGGGGCGGACGTCCGCGGCTACTTCCTGTGGTCCCTGCTGGACAACTTCGAGTGGGCCTACGGCTACGAGAAGCGCTTCGGCGCGGTCTACGTCGACTACGCGACCCAGGTCCGCACCCCGAAGTCGAGTGCCCACTGGTACGGCCAGGCGGCCCGCACGGGAACGCTGGCACCGGTGACGCCCGCCGAGTAGGGCGGACCCGAGGACACGGGGGACACGGGGAACGGGGCGCGGCACCCGAGGGGGGTGCCGCGCCCCGTCACGTTCGCGGGCACCCCGGGCCGGCTAGGGCACGTCCTGGCGGACGAGCCCCGCGACGATCGTGGTCAAGGTCCGCTCCACCACCGCGTCGCGCTGGTCCGGGGGCAGGAGGGCCAGCGGGCCGTCGAGGATGAGCAGGGACAGGCCGTGCACGGTCGACCAGGCGGCGGCCTCGGCGGCGGGGCGGTTCTCCGGCCGCATCCGGCCGGTCGCGACGAGGGCGTCGAGGGTGTCGGAGAGTTCCCTGAACGCGGCGAACTCGGCCCCGGCGCCGGGCGCCTCGATGCCGGTGAAGTCGTGCTCGACCGCCGCGGCGGTGCGGCAGAAGGCGGTGCGGTAGAGGCCCGGGTGCTCGATCGCGAAGCGGACGTAGCCGCGCCCGATGGCCTCGGTCCTGCGCACCGCCGCCTCGCCCGGGTCCTCCGACGCGGGCAGGGCGCGTACGGCCTCCTTCATCGAGGCGGTGAGCGCCTGCTGGCCGTGGCTCTTGACCTCCTCGAGCAGTTCGCCCTGCCCCTCGAAGTGACGGTAGGCGGCGGTGGGCGACACACCGACGCTGCGGGCGGCCTCCCGTAGCACGACCCGCTCCGGGCCGCCCTCCGCGGCGAGTTCGACCGCGGCCTCGATCAGGGCGTTGCGCAGATCGCCGTGGTGGTACCGCGCCCTGCCCGCGCCGGCCCGCCCACGGGTCCCCGCCTTCCCCCGGCCGCCGCCGTCGGCCTTCGGACCGGCGTCCGCGGCGGAACCGGTGTCCGTACCGGAGCCGATGTCCGCACCGGAACCGGCGTCCGCGCCAAAGGAGTCGGTGCCGCCCCCGACCGACGGGTCACCGCCGGTGTCCGTTCTGCCGCCCGCGATCGATTCCATGACTCCATCCTGCCCGAACCGGCGGTTCCGCCCGCACCCCCGTCCGTCCTTCCGTCCCTGCCGCCACCTTCGAAGTTGACGCCGTTAACATCCTATGCCATCGTCGATGTTAACGGCGTAAACATCCGGAGGCGATCATCGTGTTCGACCGCATCGCACAACTGGCCCTCCATCGGAGCCGGCTTCTGCTCGCCCTCGCCGCGGTGGCCGTGGTCGCCATGGCGGCCGTCGGCCTCGGGGCCTTCGGCAAGCTCCAGAGCGGCGGCTTCGAGGACCCGAGCGCGCCCTCGGCCCGCGCGCAGACCCTCATCGACCAGAAGTTCGGCGGAGAGAGCAACCTCGTCCTGCTCGCCCGGCCCGACGACGGCGGGACCGTCGGCTCCCCCGCCGCCGAACGAGCCGGGCGCGACCTGACCTCCCGGCTCAAGGACGAACCCGCCCTGTCGAACGTGATCTCGTACTGGGACACCGGTGCCTCCGCCCTGACCTCCCGGGACGGCAGGCAGGCCCTCGTACTGGCCCATGTGAAAGGGGACGACACCGAGCGGGGCGACAACGCCTCGGTGATCATCGACCGGTACACGGGTGACCACGGCGGACTGACCGTGCGGGCCGGCGGCGAGGCCGCGGTCGGCGACGAGGTGCCCACCCAGGTCGCCGAGGACCTGGCGGTGGCCGAGGCCATCGCCGTACCGCTGATCCTCGTCCTGCTGGTGATCGCCTTCGGCAGCGTCGTCGCGGCACTGCTCCCGCTGGCCGTCGGGCTGATCGCGATCGTCGGCACCTTCGCCGAGCTCTACGTCCTGGGCAGCCTCACCAGCGTGTCGGTGTTCTCGATCAACCTCACCACCGCGCTGGGGCTGGGCCTCGGCATCGACTACGCGCTGCTCATGATCAGCCGGTTCCGCGAACACCTCGCGGAGGGGGCCGAGATCCCGGACGCCCTGCGGCACACGGTCCGCACCGCCGGACGCACCATCACCTTCTCCGCCGCGACCGTCGCCGCCGCGCTCGCCGCGCTGCTGGTCTTCCCGCAGTTCTTCCTGCGCTCCTTCGCCTACGCGGGCATCGGCGTGGTGGCCGTCGCCGCCCTGAGCGCGCTGTTCGTCATGCCGGCCCTGCTCGCCCTGCTGGGCCACCGCATCAACAAGGGCCGTCTGCCCTGGGCGAGCACGGTACGCAGCGCCGAGGCCCCGCTGTGGGCCAGGCTGTCCCGCACGGTGATGCGCAGGCCCGCCCTGACCGCGCTGCCGGTCCTGGCCGTCCTGCTGCTCGCGGCCTCCCCGCTGCTCGGCGTCGTCTTCGGCACACCCGACGAACGGGTCCTGCCCGAGAGCGCGCAGAGCCGGCAGGTCGCCACCGCCGTACAGCACGGCTTCACCGGCAGCGACGAGTCGGCGGTGCAGATCGTGACCACGGGTCCGGTGTCACGCGGCGAGCTGAGCGCGTACGCGACCACGCTGTCGCGGCTCGACGGCGCGGCCCGCGTCGAGACCTCCGCAGGTGTCCACACCGACGGCCGCTCGGCTCCGCCCGGACCCGGCGCCGCCGCGCTCGGCCGCCCCGACGCCCAGCGGATCACCGTCGTCACCGGCCTCACTCCCAAGTCGGACGAGGCCCAGGACCTGGTCGAGGCGGTACGGGCGGTCCCCGCGCCCGGCGGGACCGAGGCACTGGTCGGCGGCACGGACGCCCGGCTGGTCGACTCCAAGTCCTCGATCGCCGACCGGCTCCCGGCCGCGATCGCCCTGGTGGCGGGCAGCACCTTCGTGATCCTGTTCCTCTTCACCGGCAGCGTGGTCCAGCCCCTGCGGGCCCTGGTCCTGAACGCCGTCAGTCTCACCGCGGCCATCGGCGTGATGGTGTGGATCTTCCAGGACGGTCACCTGTCCTCCCTGCTCGGCTTCACGCCGCAGCCGATGGACACCTCGATGACCGTGCTGATGTTCTGCATCGCCTTCGGTCTGTCCATGGACTACGAGGTGTTCGTGACCAGCCGCATCAAGGAACTCCACGACGCGGGCGCCGACACCGGGACCGCGGTCACGAGCGGGCTCTCGCACACCGGCCGGATCG
Organism: Streptomyces sp. NPDC058751; assembly: GCF_042746485.1. Classification (NCBI taxonomy): domain Bacteria; kingdom Bacillati; phylum Actinomycetota; class Actinomycetes; order Kitasatosporales; family Streptomycetaceae; genus Streptomyces; species Streptomyces sp. NPDC058751. Next base: position 314,442 of record NZ_JBHYPZ010000001.1, read on the forward strand.
TGACCATGGCCGCCGGACTGCTCGCCGTGAGCTTCTTCGCCTTCGGCACCTCCCACGTCAGCTTCATCCAGATGTTCGGCCTCGGCAGCGGTCTGGCGATCCTGATCGACGCGGTGGCCGTACGAGGGGTGCTGGTCCCGGCCGCCATGCGGCTGCTGGGCGGCGCCGCCTGGTACGCGCCGAAGCCCCTGCGCTCGGTGCACGCCCGGTTCGGCCTCAGCGACGGCCCGCCCCCCGAGGACGCGCCGGCCGCCGCCCCCGGACGGTCACCCGCGGGGGTCCGACCGCCCCAGCTCGAACCAGGTCGCCTTGCCCCGCCCCGGCCCGTGCCCGCACACACCCCAGGCGTCGGCGCCCCTGGAGATCAGCTGTATCCCCCGGCCCCCTCCTCATCGGGGCCGGGGGATGGCAACTGTTACCAGTCGACTGCGCGTAAGTGTGTTCTGGCATGTGTGAGTGAGTGTCGGCGGTCTTCACTCGTAGAGGAAACGGGAGTTCTTATCTCGAATGCGTGACCTCGTTGGATGGTGGTCGTTGGGTGGGGTGACGGATCGTTCGGGCCGGACGGGGCTGGGGGTGAGCGGGTTGGGCAAATTACGCGAGATGGGGGCGTCGTTCGTGGTGCCCGGCCCCTCGGGGGTGGCGGTCCGGGACCGGCTCAAGGGTCTGACCGCCCAGGACGAGAGGGTGCTGCGGCTGGTCGGCGATCACCTCGGTTCACTCGCCGCTCGGGACCTCAAGGCACGATGTGCGGCCGGGCTGGAGCACGACAACGAGTCGTGGGCGGCGCGGAAGCGGGAGCTGACCGGGTTGTCGTCGTCGCGGTGGGCCGGATCGCTGACGAAGGCCACCCATGACCTGTGGGCACTGGCCCGACGCGGCCGACACGCGCATATCCGCCAGTTGGAGGCCGGGGTGGAGATGATCCGGCACCGGCTGTCCCTCCCTCTCGGGGAGAAGGGTTCGAAACGGGCGGCCGGTGGTTACCGCAGTCGGCGGGAGTGGCATGCCAAGACGCGTCGGCTGCGGGTGCTGGAGGGCCGGCTTGATCGGGCACGGGCGGACTGGGCGGCCGGGCGGGTCCGGGTGGTACGGGGCGGAAAACGACTGCTCAACACCCGCTACCACCTGCAAGAGGCACAGCTCACCGAGGAGGTGTGGCGGGCCCGGTGGCAGGCGTCGCGCCGGTTCCTGCAGGCGGACGGCGAGTCCGGCAAGCAGTACGGCAACGAGACCATCCGCATCAGCCCCGACGGCCAGGTGAGCATCAGGCTCCCGGCACCGCTCACACACCTGGCCAACGCCCCGCACGGCCGCTACGTCCTCAGCGCGCGGGTGTCGTTCGCGCACCGGGGCGAGCAGTGGGCCGACCGCATCGAGGCGAACCGGGCCGTGGCCTATCGCATCCACGAAGACGTCCAGCGTCAGCGCTGGTACCTGACCGCTTCCTGGACCCTCCCGCCCGCCCCCGTGGTGCCGCTGGCCGCAGTCCAGGCCGGTGGTCTGATCGGTGTCGACACCAACGCCGACCACCTCGCCGCCTGGCGACTGGACGCACACGGCAACCCGGTCGGCAACCCACGCCGCTTCGCCTACGACCTGTCCGGCACTGCCGATCACCGTGATGCCCAGGTACGCCACGCGCTGACCCGGCTGCTGCACTGGGCCCGACGCCACCGCCTGGCCATCGCGGTCGAGGACCTGGACTTCACCGCAGAGACCAGCCGGGAGAAACACGGCCGCCAGAAGAAGTTCCGCAGCCTGATCTCCGGCATGCCGGTGGCCCGGCTGCGCGCCCGGCTGGTGTCCATGGCCGCCGACCTCGGTGTTCCGCTGGTGGCGGTCGACCCCGCCTACACCAGCAGGTGGGGCGCCCAGCACTGGCAGAAACCCCTCACCAGCACCACCAGGAAGACCACCCGCCACGACGCTGCCGCCGTGGCCATCGGAAGACGCGCCCTGGGGCACCCGATCAGGCTGGGGGTACCCCCGGACGAAGTCTGGGGGAGGACGGCACCGCCCCGTGCACACCAGAGCGATGTGCACGGGCATCGGACCGTCCAGGCCGACCGGCGTGTCCCCGGGCGTGAGGGACCCCGCCCCCGCATCCCCGGACCACGGACACGATCCGTGCCGCCGGACGCGGCGAGTACGCGGGCGACCAGGACACCCAACACCGTTCGGGATGTCCGCAGTGACCAGGCATGGGTCCAAGACCCACTCCTGCTCACTGATTAGGAACGGTGGTGGGACGGGTTCAACGACACGATCGGCCCGGGACCTGGCGGAACTCGAATCCCGGTCGACGGTGCTCCGCACTCACGAGCCACTGGTGATCCCGGGAATGCTCCAGACCGAGGAGTACGCCCGCGCGGTACTGGGAGCCACCGAGGACGATCCTCGACGCGCCGACCGCTACACCGAGTTCCGTCTGGCCCGGCAGCGCGTGCTGACCGGAGACTCACCGGTGACGTATCGCGCCGTCGTCCACGAGGCCGCGCTGCACACTCGGGTGGGCGGCTCCGCCGTCATGCGTCGCCAACTGCTGCGGTTGATGGAGATCTCGCGGCTGCCCCATGTGTCCGTACAGGTGTACCCGTTCGAAGCCGGGATCTATTCGGCGCACACCCAGTCGTTCGTCCTCCACGGAAGCAACGCACCGGAACTGGACACGGTCTATCTGGAACACCCGACCAACTCGCTCTTCCTGCGGGACGCGGAACACCTCAACGGGTACGCCAAGATGCTCGAACGGCTGTCAAGGCTGGCGCTGGCGCCGGTCGACCCCGAGTCGGCGCCGGAGTCGCACGCGTCACGTGACTCGCTGAGCCTGATCCAGCACGTCATGTACGCCCTGTGAAAGGAACCCGCGATGTCCCGACTCACGTGGCAGAAGTCCTCGTTCAGCACGGGCGGTGAAGGCAACTGCATAGAACTGGCGGCATCCGCGACCGGCCACATCCACCTCCGGGAGAGCGACCGGCCGGACGACGTCGCCACCTCCACGCCCCACGCCCTGGCCGGTCTGCTGCTCGTGCTCAAGGACGACTCCTGGACGCCGTCCCGGCGGTGAGGAAGCGAAAGGGCCCGGGCCGTGTCCGGAAGGTGTTCTCCGGACACGGCCCGGGCCCACGACCTGGTCATGGCCCGGCTGCGCCGCCCCGGCCGGGTGGGGGGTGGAGAGGTCCGGCCGGGGCGGGCAACCCCCCGTTTCGCAGTGGCTACTTGAGAGCGGCGAACGCCTTGGAGAAGGCGCCGTCGCTCTGGACGATGGAGCTGCAGACCGCGTCCGCGGCGTTCTTGGCACCGCCGGCGCACTGCTTGTCACGGGTGGCGGACCACATGGAGAGCCAGCCGATGCCCTTGGACTTCGCGAAGGCCACGAGCTGCGAGGCGTCGTCGACCTTGAAGATCTCCGAGACCACGTCGTTGACGCCGATCATCGGGGTGATGGCGACCGTCTTCCACGCGGCGCTGTCGGACAGGCCGAGGACGCCCTTGATCTGCGCCTGGGTGGCCGTGGCGGCCTGCTCGGCGAGGTCGCCCATGTCACCGCTGAAGGCCGGGCCGTAGTCCATCGCCATGATGTTCACGGTGTTGATCTTCACGCCGTTGGCCTTGGCGTCGGCGAGCAGGTTCACGCCGTCCTGGGTGAGGCCCTGGGGCATGACCGGCAGGGTGTAGGAGACGTCCAGGCCCGGGTGCTGCTGCTGGAGCTTGGCGATGGCCTTCGCCCGCTTGGTGTTCGCCGCCGTGTTGGGCAACGCGCCGCCCTCGACGTCGAAGTCGACCTTCGTGAGCTTGTAGGCGTCCACGGCCTTGCCGTACGCCGCCGCCAGCGCGTCGGCCGAGGAGCAGGTGGTGGCCAGCTCCGAGCCGGAGGCCCCGCCGAAGGAGACCCGGACGTCGCCGCCCTTGGCGCGCAGCGCGCCGATCTGCGCGGCGACCGCGTCGCTCGCGAGGTCGCTCACGCCGCCCCACTTCGGCGTGCAGCCGCCGCCGTCGGTGACGAAGGCGAGGTTGTAGTTCTTCACGCCGGTGGCGTCGGCCGCCTTGAGCAGGTCGAAGGCCGGGAAGAGGGAGGTGTCGACGTAGGGCGCGAAGCCGGCGGTCGTCGTGTTGCCGCCGCCCGAGGTCTGCGTGGGGGTCGGGGTGGCCGTGGCGGTGGCGGTGGCCGTGGCCGTCGGCTTCGGGGTCGCGGTCTGCGTGGCGCTCGCGGTCGGGGTGGGCGTGGCCGTGGGGGTCGCGGTCTGCGTCGGGCGGCCGCTCGGCTCGGGGGTCGCGCCGGTGTCCACCGAGCACTTGGTGCCGTCGATGACGCAGCCCGTCGGGTTCGCGGTGCCGTTCACGACGAAGCCGACGGTGACGGACTCGCCGGCCGCCAGACCGTCCTTGTCCCAGGCCGGGGGTGTCACGGTGACGTGCTGTCCGCTCACCGCCGAGGTCGCGTCCCACAGGGAGCTGAGCTTGGAGCCCGAGGGCAGGTCGAACTCCAGCTTCCAGTCCGGCTTGCGCTGGCCCGTGTCGTTGGAGACGACGTACTGCGCGGTGTACCCCGTGGACCACTCGCTGGTCCTGGTGTACGCGGCGCCGACGCTGGAGGCGTTCGCGACGCCGCCGAACACGATGGCGCCGCCGGCGGCGACGGCCGCCGCGACGATGCCGCCTATCGCCTTGTTCCTGCCACTGACCTTGCGCCGGTGCGTGCTGCTCATCGCGTGTGCCTGCCTTCGCGGAATCACGGGGGTTCGCTGGGGTCGTCCCAGGGGGTGCGGGCATCACGCTAGCGATCCGGAATCGGTCAAACCGGTTGATCCGGACGGCGGTTGACGAACTTAGGGTCCGCTTAAGGAAGGCATCGGGAGGCTTTAAAGGTCGAGACCAATACGGGCGGTCCGCCGCCCGCGGCTCGCCCGTCGGCAGGGTCAGCAGGTGGCCGCGGCCCGCCTTCCCGACAGGGTCGGCGGGCGGCCGGGTGCGCCCGCCCGGCGGGGTCAGCGGGTGGCGGGGGTGCGTCTGCGGCGGCGTACGGTGCCCCGGTGGCCGCTGCGGACCGGGGCCCTGCCGTCGAGCTGGATCCAGATGCGCACCTCGGTTCCGCCCAGCACGGAGGACCCGATCCGTACGTCCCCGCCCGTCGACTCCGCGAGCCGCCGCACGATGTCGAGGCCGAGGCCCGTCGACCCGTCGTTGCCCGAACCCCGTCCGCGCGCCATCGCCGTCTCCGGATCCACGATCCCGGGGCCCGCGTCCGACACCAGGACGATCACGGCGTCCTCGGCGTTGTGCACGTCGACCGCGAAGGCCGTGCCCTCGGGCGTGTGGCGGAAGACGTTGCCGAGGAGGGCGTCGAGCGCTGCGGCGAGGTCGGCGCGGGCCACGGGTATGCGGCACGGCCGCTCCACACCGGCCACCCGCACCTTGCGTCCCTCGTCCTCGGCGAGCGCGGACCAGAAGTCCATGCGCTCACGGACGACCTCGGAGGCGTCGCACCCGGCACCGGCGCCGATCGCCGCTGTCTGCGGCTTGGCCTCCCGGGCCGTCCTGATGATCGTGTCGACCTCGCGCTCCAGCTGCTCCACGGCGGCCCGGGTCTGGTCGGCGGCCGGCCCGTCGCCGAGCGAGGCGGCGTTGAGGCGGAGCACGGTCAGCGGTGTGCGCAGCCGGTGCGAGAGGTCGGCGGCGAGCTCCCGCTCGTTGGCCAGCAGTTGGACGACCTGGTCGGCCATGGAGTTGAAGGCGACGGCGGCCTGCCGCAGTTCGGTCGGCCCCTCCTCGGGCACGCGGGAGCCCAGCTTCCCCTCGCCCAGTTCGTGCGCGCTCTCGGCGAGGCGCTGCGCGGGCTGCACCATCCGCACACCGAGGCGGTCGGCGACCGCGACGGAGCCGATGACGAGGGCGACGCCGACCGCGGCGAGGACCGCCCAGGCCGTGCCGACGCCGTTGCTGACCTCGGCCTCGGGCACGTACACCTCGATGACCGCGACGCCGGAACTGAGCGCGACGGGCTGGAGCAGCGTGGAGCCGCCGGGCACCTCCGCGGTGGAGGCCCGGCCCAGCCGCCGGGTCATGACGATGTCCTTGCCGTCGGCGCGCCGCTTGCCGATCTCGACCGCCGGCTTGCCGTCGGCGGCGGGGATGTGCACGGCCATCTGCGCGTCCGAGCCGGCCGAGGCGACGACGCGCTCCAGCTCGTCCCGGTCGGTGGTGATGGAGAGCGCGGGCGCGATGGCGGCGGCCTGCCGCTCGGCGTTCGAGAACGCCCGGTCGCGCGCCATCTCCTTGATCACCAGGCCGAGCGGGACCGCGAAGGCGACGACGACCATCGTCGTCACCGCCACGCACACCTTGACCAGTGCCCACCTCACAGCGGCCGCTCCGCCCTCGGCGGCTCCAGCTTCACGCCGACGCCCCGCAGGGTGTGCAGATAGCGCGGGCGCGCCGCCGTCTCCCCCAGCTTCCGGCGCAGCCAGGAGAGGTGGACGTCTATGGTCTGGTCGTCGCCGTACGCCTGCTGCCACACCTCGGCGAGCAGTTCCCTGCGCGGCACGACGACTCCGGGGCGCCCGGCCAGGAAGGCGAGCAGGTCGAACTCGCGCCGGGTGAGGTCGAGTCGTACGCCGTCCAGCTCCGCCTGGCGGCGCAGCGGGTCGATGGCGAGCCCGCCGACGCGGATGACCGTCGGCACGGGGGCCTCGCCCGCGGTGGTGCGCGAACGGCGGAGCACCGCCGCCATGCGCGCGGACAGGTGCTCGACCGAGAACGGCTTGGTCAGGTAGTCGTCCGCGCCGGCGTTCAGCAGGCGGACGATCTCCGTCTCGTCGTCCCGCGCGGTGGCGATGATCACCGGGACGTCGGTGATCCCGCGCAGCATCTTCAGCGCCTCGGACCCGTCCAGGTCGGGCAGTCCGAGATCGAGGATCACGACGTCGAAGGAGAAATGGGCGACCTCGCGCAGCGCTTCCAGGGCCGTGCCGACGCTGCGCACGATGTGCGCGGCCTCGGTCAGATGCCGGATGAGCGCCGAGCGTACGAACTGGTCGTCCTCGACGACGAGCACACTTGCCATGGGCCGCACCGTACGCCATCGGGGCCATGCCGTCCGATGCCTGTGGACAACGCCCGCCAGGCACTTGTGGACAATCCCGGCCCGTTCCCCCGGGGACATTCCGGATCTTGGCGGGGTCGTGAGACACCCGTGGTGCCCGTGGTGCAGTATGGCCGCGATGCGCAGAGGACTCGTACACGTACTCGCGTGGTTGCTCGCCACGGGCGCGGCAGTCACGCTGTCGTGGTGGGGTGTCCACACCGTCATGACGGGGACGGCCTACGACCCGCCGCGTGCCCTGCCCATCACCGTGGCGGGCGCGACGGCCGAGGAGACGAGGCCCCTGGCGTCCTCGACCCGGCGGGCCGAGCCGTCCACGCCCGCTCCGAGCAGGCCCTCCACGACCCCGAAGCCGAGGCCGAAGCCCTCGAAGTCCGCTTCTCCGAGCGGCGGTCCGTCACCGGCCCCGTCGACCCCGGCCGCGTCTCCGTCCGCCTCCGGTCAGGTCAAGAGCTACGACTCCGACGGCGGCCGGGTGGTCTTCGACATCACCGACACGTACGGGACGCTGGTGTCCGCGACGCCCAACACGGGCTGGTCGATGCAGGTGTGGAAGACCGAGACGTGGATCCGCGTGGAGTTCAGCTCGGGCGCCGACCGGGTGTCGGTGTTCTGCGACTGGCACGACGGGCCTCCGCACGTGGACATCAACACGTACTGAACCGGTGTCCGGGGGCACGCTGACGCCGGGTCAGCGGAACACGGACGGCGGCGGTGCCGGGGAGGCGACCGCCACCGCGTCCGTGACCGGTGCCGCGCCTCCCGTGAAGTCCATGAGTTCCTTGCCGTGTTCGACCCGGGCGGGGTGCGGGTCGGAGGCGGCGCGGCGGGTCAGTTCGGCGACGGGCAGCGGCCGGCCGGAGGCGACGAGGACGGCGTTCCCGAAGCGTTTGCCGCGCAGCACCGTCGGGTCGGCGACCAGGGCGAGTTCGGGGAAGACGGAGGCGACGGTGGCGATCTGGCCGCGCAGGTGGGCGAGCGGGGGTCCGTCGGCGAGGTTCGCGGCGTAGACCCCGGAGTCCTTCACGGTCCGGCGGACCTCCGTGACGAACTCGGCGGACGTCAGGTGGGCCGGTGTGCGCGCGCCGCTGAAGACGTCGGCGATGACCAGGTCCGCCCAGCCGTCGGGCACCTTGGCGAGACCTTCCCGCGCGTCCACGGAACGCACCCTGATCCGGGCGTTCGGGTCCAGTGGCAGTTCACGGCGTATCAGCTGGACGAGGGCCACGTCGCGTTCGACGACCTGCTGGGTGGACCGGGGGCGGGTGGCGGCCGTGTAGCGGGCCAGGGTGAGGGCGCCGCCGCCGAGGTGGACGACCTGCACGGGCCTGCCGGGCGGGGCGACGAGGTCGATGACGTGGCCGAGCCGGCGCTGGTACTCGAAGCTCAGGTACGAGGGGTCGTCGAGGTCGACGTGGGACTGCGGGGCGCCGTCGATGAGCAGGGTCCAGGCCCGCGCCCGGTCGCGGTCGGGCATCAGCTCGGCGAGCCCGCCGTCGACGGCCTCGACGACCGCCTCGGCCGCGGCCTGCCCGCGCCGTCCGCCCCGCCCCGTGTCACGGCCGTCGTCCGCCCGCTGTTTCCTCGCCCTTGCCATCTGGCCATTATCGGGGCGCGGGGGCGGGTCGGCTCAGCGACAGCCGTCCGCCGCCTCGATCAGCCGCGCGGCCTCGTCCAGCGCGGCCCGCAGCACCGCCGGATCCGTCGCGAGGTCCGCGTCACCGGGCGGGAGCAGCCAGTCCGAACCCTCGACCGGGGGCTCGGGGGCCGGACCCAGACCGCGGCCGTCGGTCTGCGTGCAGGTGCTGCCGGGCACGTCCCAGGCGTCGGCGGTGCCGGGCGGCACCAGGAAGCCGAGGGTGTCGCCGCCGCCGTCGTGCAGGACGGGTCCCACGAGGTCGGCCGCGCCGCGGCGCAGGATGTCGACCGCCTCCAGCCCCTGGCGGGCCGGGACGGTCACCAGGTCGCACTCGGCGGACGACCGCGGCGGGACGCCGCGCTCCGGGGACGGTCCGCGCCGCGCGGTCGACGCCTGTCTACGGGACTCGGTGCTCTGCGTGATCTGCATCCCCGCCTCCAACGGAACCCCTCCTCGTGACGAGTGGGTCGGGAGTTCGGGTGGCTCCCGGTCCACCCGGTTCAACGCGCCAGGACGTCAACGGCTACGGCGAAACTCCGCCATAAAGGATGGCAGTTCATGGCAGATCGTGGATGAGATATCCGGTTTGTAGCTAAACCCAGCGTGGTGACGTTGTCACAACGGGTACGTTCTTGCCCCGCCGGACGCAGGGCACACACCGGATACGACCCGGTCGAATCCGCCCCGGATCCGGCGTGGTTCGACGGTTCGCAAGAGAGGGCCCGGCCATGGCGTCGTCATCGGTGACCTCGTCCCCGTCCCCCCGGCCACCGCGGCCGAATCTCGCCTTCCGGAGGCTGCGCGGCCAGCGCTCCCCGGGCGAGTTCGCCGCGCTGGTGCGGAGGGCCGCGCGCGAGATCGGCGAGCGGGTCAGCTGCGACGCGCGCTACATCGGGCGCGTCGAGGCGGGAGAGATCCGCTGTCCCAACTACGCGTACGAGCGGGTGTTCCTGCACATGTTTCCCGGCCGCACGCTGACGGACCTCGGTTTCACGCCCCGCTCGTGGGTACGCGGACGCGGGGCCCGCGACCCGGGGGAGCCACCCCTCACGCACTCCACGAACCCTTCACACGCCCCGCATGAGGCGCACGGGGCGCACGAGACGTACGAGACGTCGGGTCCGCTCCACGTCCCGGCCCCGTACGGCCCGCGCACCGCGCACCACACGGACAGCCCGCACGATCCGCCCAGCCCGCACGATCCGTACGACCCGCACCGTCCGTGCGATCCGTACGACCCGTACGAAGAACGCGATCAGAACCACGAGGAGAGCGACGTGCAGCGTCGCGCATTCATGACCGGAGGCACCGCCACCGTGGCGGCGGCCTCACTGGGACCCTTCGCGGGCGCCTTCGGCGGCACCGCCACGGCCGGCGAACGACGCGTCCACCGGGCGGGTACGTCCGAGGCGGGCGCCCTCGAGGAGGCCGTCCGCAGGATCCGGCTGCTCGACGACAGACACGGGGCCGACGGGCTCTACCGGCGCGCGGCGGCACCCCTGCGCACCGCGTACGAACTGCTCGACGCGGGCACGACCCGGCAGACGACCGCCGACCGGCTGTACTCCGGAGCCGGTGAACTGGCCATCTCGGTGGGCTGGCTGGCACACGACTCCGGGCGCTTCGACGACGCGCGCTCGCACTACGCGGAGGCCCTGGCGACCGCCAGGATGGCGGGCGACGCGGGCCTGGAGGCCCACGCCTTCTGCAACACGGCGTTCCTCGCCCGCGACGCCGGGCGCCCGCGCGAGGCCGTCCGCGCCGCCCAGGCGGCCCAGCGTGCGGCACGTCCCCTCGGGTCCTCCCGCCTGCTCTCCCTGCTCGCCCTGCGCGAGGCGGGCGGCTGGGCCGGACTCGCCGACCGCCGCGGCTGCGAGCAGTCGATGGCCCGCGCACAGGCCCTCTACGAACGCGGCCCCGCGGAGACCGACCCCGAGTGGATGACCTTCTACGGGGAGGCCGAGCTGGAAGGGCTCGAAGCGCAGTGCTGGTCGACGCTGGGCGACTGGCCCCGGGCCGCCCGCCACGCACGCCGCGCCGCCCATCTGCAGGACCCGCACTTCACCCGCAACATCGCCCTCTACACCGCGGAACTCGCCGACGACCTCGCCCGCGGCGGCCGCCCCGACGAGGCCGCCGTCGCCGGTCTGCGCGTCCTGGACCTGCTGAACGAGGTCCAGTCCTCCCGCATCCAGACCATGCTGGCGGGAACGGCCCGCGTGCTGCTCCCGCACCGCAGGGCCTCGGGCGTCTCGGCGTTCCTCGACCGCCACGCGAGCCTGCCCCGCACGGCGTGAGGGCCGCCGCCGTCGCGGGTCAGCCGCTCAGGTGCCCGCAGTCGTTCCACACCTCGATCGCGGGCTCCCCGTAGGCCCAGCCGAGCACCGACAAAGAGGTCGGGTTGAGGCGGACGCGCGCCGCGAAGTCCAGCGGAAGGCCCAGCCAGCGGGCGCCGATGGAGCGCAGGATGTGGCCGTGGGCGAAGATCAGCAGATCGCGGTCCTCGGAGCGGGCGAACGAGACGACCTCGTCCGCGCGCGCGGTGACCTGCTCCAGGGTCTCCCCCTCGGGAACGCCGTCGCGCCAGATGAACCAGCCGGGACGGACGTCCTGGATCTCGGCCGGGGTCATGCCCTCGTAGGCGCCGTAGTCCCATTCCAGGAGCGCGTCCCAGGCCGTCGCCCGCTCCCCGAAACCGGCGAGTTCGCAGGTCTCGCTCGCGCGCGAGAGCGGGCTGGTGCGCACCTCGGCCCCGGACAGCGAGCCGAAGGGCGGCCGGTGGAGCCGCTCGCCCAGCAGCTTGGCCCCGAGCCGCCCCTCTTCCAGGAGCGGGATGTCGGTCCTGCCGGTGTGCTTTCCGGACAGCGACCACTCGGTCTGTCCGTGCCGGGCCAGCAGGATGCGCGGTGCCATGACGAAGAGCCTTTCCGGGACGGACGGCACGAACGAGACATCCGCTCGCTCGTGCGCCTGAGGGGTAGGTCACTCCATCATCGCTCACCCGCGCTCCGGGCAACCCGTCGGGCGACGTCCGCGTCTTTGACATCCGGGGCGCCCCTTCGGCGTACGCGCGTACACCGTAGGATCCCCGGATGGCCGCGGACCGCCGGTCACCACGAGCAGATGGATGAGGGCGATCGGATGCCGCAGACCGATGCACCGCGTACCGAAGCGGCACCGCGCGCCCGGTCACGGTGGACCGCGCTCGGCGCGTCCGCCGCGTCGCAGGCGCGGCTGCGCTGGTGGACCGAGATACCGCTGATCCTGCTCGTGTACGCGGCGTACACCGCGGGCCGGCTGCTCGCCCGGGGCGACACCTCCGGCGCGGTCGACCACGGCCTGGAGATCCTGCGGATCGAGAAGGCCCTGTACCTCAACGCCGAACACCCGCTGAACCGGCTGTTCACGCGGGAGCCCTGGCTGGGCATACCCGCCGACTTCGGGTACGCCTCGCTGCACTACCTGGTGACGCCGGCGGTCCTGATATGGCTGTTCCGCTCCCGGCCCGTGCGCTACCGCGCGGCCCGCACCTGGCTGTGGACCTCCACGTTCATCGGCCTGATCGGCTTCACCCTGCTGCCGACCTGCCCGCCCCGGCTGCTGTCGCCCGAGCACGGCTTCGTCGACACGATGGCCCACTACAGCAGTTACGGCTGGTGGGGCGGCGAGGCGAGCGCGCCGCGCGGCATGGGCGGGATGACGAACCAGTACGCGGCGATGCCGAGCCTGCACGTGGGCTGGGCGCTGTGGTGCGGTGTGATGCTGTGGCGCCACGGCCGTACGCCCGCGGCCAGGGTCGCCGCCGTGGTCTACCCGCTGTTCACCACGATCGTCGTGATGGGCACGGCCAACCACTACTTCCTGGACGCCGTCGCGGGCGTCGCGGTGATGGGGGCCGGCCTGCTGCTGACCCCGTTCGTCATACGGGCGGCGAACCGGGTGCGGACGCTGCTGAGCACCCGTGTCCCGTGGGTCACCGGGGCCTCGGGGGACGAGAGTTCAGCGATTGTCAGTGCGGGATGCCAGACTTCCGCGGGTGAACGAATTCCCCGACAGCGCGAGTCCCGACCCGGGCCGGGAACCGAGCCGGGTGCCTCCGCCACGGACGCGGACGACAGCGCTGCGACAGCAGCTCGCTGAGCTGCGCGGTCCGGACACCGCGCCGAAGGCGCTGGACGCGCGCGCCCTCGCGGCGCTCGCCGCCAACCCCGGGTGCGACCGGCGCGCGCTGCTGGACGGCGTGGGCGTCGACAAGGCGAAGCTGGCCGGCGCGCTCGGCGCGCCGGCCGCGTTCGGGATGTCCCAGTTCGCCTTCATGCGGGGCAACGCGTTCGAGGCGCGGGTCAAGGCCGACGGTGGCGCCGAACTGCTGCGGCTGGTGCGCGAGAAGCTGGACCCCGGCGCCGAACCGCCCGGCTCCGGTGCCGTGCCCGACCTGAGCGCGGTCGGCCCCGAGGGGCGTACGGAACGTACGGCACGGGCGTTGCGCGAGGCCACGGGGGCCGGCGTCTGGACCCTGCTCGACCACCCCATGCTCGCCCTGGACGTCGCGGGTTCCCCGGCCTTCCTGGAGCCGGACGCCGTGGTCGTGCACCCCGGCGGGGGCTGGACGGTCGTCGAGATCAAGTCGTTCCCGATGCTCGACGGATCGGCCGACCCGGCCAAGGTGGGCGCCGCCGCCCGGCAGTCCGCGGTGTACGTCCTGGCGCTCGAGGAGCTCGCGGCCCGCCTCGACCCCGCTCCCGATGTCCACCACCGTGTCCTGCTGGTCTGCCCGAAGGACTTCTCCAACCTCCCGGCGGCCTCGGCCGTCGACGTGCGCAAGCAGCGCGCGGTCACCCGCCGCCAGCTCGCCCGGCTCACCCGCGTCGAGGACATCGCGGCGGCCCTCCCCGAGGGCACCTGCTTCTCCCCCGGTCTTCCCGCCGAGGAACTGATCACGGCCGTCGAGTCGGTCCCCGCCTCCTACGCCCCCGAGTGCCTGTCCGCCTGCGAGCTGGCCTTCCACTGCCGGGCCCGCTCGCGCGCCGAGGGCGCCGTGACCTCGCTCGGCCGCTCGCTGCGCGCGGAGCTGGGCGGTCTGACGACCGTCCCCGACGTCCTGGCCGCGGCCCACGGGCGGGCGGGCGACCCCGAGGACCCCACGGTCGCGGCCCTCAGGAGAGCGGCACGGCTGCGGTCGGAGGCCCTGCCCGGCACCGCCGCGGACACCCCTGCCCGGGCCGGTGAGGTCCGGGGCGCGGTCGCGGTCGCGGTGGAGGCGTGCGCCGGCACGCCGGAGGGCCGCGCGGCGGGCCGGGAGGGCTCCGCCGACGGCCCCCTCACCGGGACCCCCACCGCGCCCGGCGGACGGGACGGCCGGGAAGGCCAGGACGGACGGGAGGCGGACGCATGTCGCTGATCACCGCGCTCGCCCGGCTGGAGGCCGTCGAGAGCGGCCGGGCGCAGCCCGCCGCCACCGTGCTCCACCGCCACCTCGTCGAACGGCCGCTGGTGTTCGTGCCCCTCACCACCGCGGGCGAGGCGGGAGCCCCGCTCGGCGCCCTGGTCGGCACGGACCGGGACGCGCCCCGGCTGCTGGTCGTGCCGCAGCCCCGCGACCGCGACCTGCGGTCCGCCTTCCTCGCCGAGCTGGCGGACGTCGTCCTGCCCCACATCGAGGCGTACGCCGACGTGGTCGAGGCCGCCGAGCGCAGCGAGACCGACCCGGAGACCGGCAAGCGCGTCAAGGTCGAGGTCGAGCTGTGCGCGGACGCGCCGCAGATCGTCGTGCCGGGCCGGGCCGGCATCGAGTTCGTCCGCCTCCTCGGGCGCTCCACCCGTTTTCGCCGCACCGCCGAGCAGGATCCCGAGACACCGCATCCGGCGCCTCCCCGGGTGCCCCTGTTCGGACGCTGGCTGACCCACTTCGGGGAGCGCGCCCGGGTGCCGGGCTCGGCCCTGCTCCTCGCCCTCACCGACGTGCTGTCCCGGCACTGGGCCACCGGGCAGAGCAGCCTGGAGGACCAGCACCTCGGCGCGCTGCTCGCCTGGCTCGATCCGCCGGACGGCGGGCCGGGAGCCGAGGCCGCGGTGCGGGCCGAGGTCCAGCGGGACGCGCGCGGCCAGCTCGTGTGCCCGCCCGCGGGACCGGCCACCGACCCCGCCTTCGACAACGACCTGCTGGCGCCCGCGATCGAACGCTACGACCGCGCGCGTACGGCGCTGGCCGCCGCCGAGGACGGCGTCGAGGCGGACGACCGGCTCGGTGAACTCACCGCGGCGGAGCGGAGGATCCGCGAGCTGGTCGAGAGCGTCACCCGGCCCACCTGGGACGCGGTCTGGCACGGGCTCGACCTGCTGCGGGCGCTGCCGGAGGGGGCGCACGCCGCCGACCGGTGGACCCGTGACCGCTGGTCCTTCACCGGACACCGCGACCGGGTCGTGGCGGGTGAGCCGCCGCAGCCGCGCCGCGACGACGCGGTCACGGCGGCGAACAAGCTGGCCACCCGCGAGCGGGAGCAGGCCCGGCTGGAGGCGCAGGAGGCCCTGGACGACCCGCTGGTCATGGCCGGCCGGCGGCTCGCCGGGGAGGCGTTCGCCGGTGAGGTCACCGAGGTCGTGATGGCGTACGGGGAGGGGAAGCGGCCGAGCCCCCGCCCGCTGGTGACCGTCCGCACGGACGACCGCCCGCACCTGGGGGAACGGGCCAGGGTGTACCGCTCGCTCGGCGGGAAGCCGCAGGCGGCGGAGTTCGTGGGGTACGACGACGGGGGCGCGTCCGTGGTGCTGCGGATCGTCGACAAGATGGGGCGCGGCAAGGAGCCCGAGGCCGGGTCCGTGCCGGAGAAGGGGGACGCCGTCTGCTTCACCCTCTTCGAGCACGAGCAGCGCGGCGGCGCCAAGCTGCCCGACCCGGAGGAGACGCCCTGGACGCACGGAGGGCCGCCGGGTGAGCCCGGCGCGCTGCCGCTGCCGGACCCGGTGACCGAGGAGGACGTCCTGTGACCGCCGTCTTCGACCCGGGCGCCGAGGCCGCCCGTGCCACCGACGCGATCCTGCACGACACGCTGCACGGCGCCGACCGCGGTGTCGTGGTCGACTCCCCGCCGGGTGCCGGCAAGTCGACGCTCGTCGTCCGGGCCGCACTCGAACTGGCCTCCGCCGGGCGCCCGTTGATGATCATCGCGCAGACGAACGCCCAGGTGGACGACCTGGTGCTGCGGCTCGCGGAGAAGGCGCCCGAGCTGCCGGTGGGCCGGCTGCACAGCAGCGACTCCGACCCCTACGACAAGGCGCTCGACGGACTGGAGCAGGTCCGCAAGTCCACGAAGGCGGCCGACCTGGCGGGCCTGGACGTCGTCGTCTCGACCGCGGCGAAGTGGGCCCACGTCAAGGGCGTCGAGCCCTGGCGGCACGCGATCGTCGACGAGGCGTACCAGATGCGCTCGGACGCGCTCCTCGCGGTCGCCGGGCTGTTCGAGCGGGCGCTGTTCGTGGGCGACCCCGGGCAGTTGGACCCGTTCTCGATCGTCGGCGCGGAGCAGTGGGCGGGACTGTCCTACGACCCGTCCGCGTCCGCGGTGTCCACGCTGCTCGCGCACAATCCGCGGCTGCCGCAGCACCGGCTGCCGGTGTCCTGGCGGCTGCCCGCGTCGGCCGCGCCCCTGGTCTCGGGCGCCTTCTACCCGTACACACCGTTCCGCAGCGGCACCGGTCACGGCGACCGGCGGCTGAACTTCGGTGTCCCGTCGGACGGTTCGGGCACCGACCGGGTCATCGACGAGGCGGCCGAGTCCGGTTGGGGTCTGCTGGAGCTGCCGGCCCGGCACACCCCGCGCACCGACCCGGAGGCGGTGCGGGCGGTGGCCGGGGTCGTCCGGAGGCTGCTCGACCGGGGCGGGGCGGCCACGTCGGAGCGGGCGGAGGACCCGGTGCCGCTGACGGCCGACCGGATCGCCGTCGGCACGGCGCACCGCGACCAGGCCGCGGCGGTGCGGGCGGAACTGGCCGGTCTCGGCGTCACCGACGTCACCGTGGACACGGCGAACCGGCTCCAGGGGCGGGAGTTCGACGTCACGGTCGTCCTGCACCCGCTGTCGGGGCGGCCCGACGCCACGGCCTTCCACCTGGAGACCGGACGCCTGTGCGTCCTCGCTTCCCGGCACCGGCACGCGTGCATCGTGATCTGCCGGGAAGGAATCACGGAGTTGCTGGACGACCACCCGTCGACCGAGCCCGTACAGCTGGGGGTGACCGTGAAGTTCCCGGACGGCTGGGAGGCCAATCACTCGGTGCTCTCGCACCTGGCGGAACACCGGGTGGCCTGGCGGCCCTGAACCCCGCCCCGGTGGCCCCGGGACCCGGCGAGGTCGGGGTCCCCGGGGGCGCGCCCGGACCCTCGGGCCCACTTGCGCGGGCGCGAGACAATGGACGGTGGCCCTCTGCGGAGAGGGGCCCCGAACCGTACGAGGAGGAGAAGACATGGCGGAGCACACGCCGCGTCGGAACGAACCGCGGCTACGCCCCGCGCCCCTGCTCTTCGAGCCCGCGGAAGCCGCCGGGGACCCGGAGCACTTCTTCGACCTGGAGTCGATCGACGATCCGCGCGCGCTGCTCGACCGCTCCACGGAGCTGGCGCAGGCGTTCCGCGCCGCCGCCGACCGGGCCGTCGAGTTCCAGGCCATCGCCGCCGCGCAACTCGCCGATCCGCGCCGTTTCGACCGGCTGACCGCCGCGTCGATCGCCGAGCGGGCCGAGTGGACCGAGGACTACGCGAAGAAGATGGTCGAGTTCGGCCAGGATCTGCTGCGGGGCGCCGAGGGCGGCGGACACGGTCACGGGGTGGCCGACCCGCTCTGACGCACCCCCGCACCCCGCGCCCCCGCTCGGCCGGGACGGCTCTTTCCGCCCTCCTGGCATATGCCGGCCGGGCAAGATACCCCACCTCACCCCCGCCCGTCCCGGTTTCCGGCAACCCTCCGGGGCGGGATGCTCACCGCCGGTAGATGTATGCGGCATGAGCAGCACACGGAACCCGCCGACCGGCAGCCCGCGCGGCCCCGGGGCGAAGTCGCCCGAACGGCTGGACGTCCCGGGCGTCACGGGTATCTCGGGCATCACGGATGCCCCGAGCGTCCCGGGTGTCCCGGGTGTCCCGAGCGTCCCGGGTGTCTCGGGCGTCACCGCCGAGGGCGCCGCCTGGCTCGCCTCGGCGGGAGCGCATCCGCGCAGCACGCTCGCCCTCTGGCGCGAGCGGCCCGGCACCCCGGTCGTCCTGCTCTGCGGCGGCACGTTCGACGTCGTCAGCGCATCGGCCCTCTTCGGGCGCCGGATGCTCGACCGGCTCCGGGACGAGGGGCCGGGCTCGGGTCCGGTGGCGGCCCACCGCGGGCGCATCCTGCTGTTCGCCGCGCCCGGCACGGCCCGACGGCTCCCCTCGCTCCTGGAGTGGGAGGAGTGGGGCACGGGCGCCTTCCCGGGGCGCACGGGCACCCCACCGGGGCGCGAGGGCACCGCGGGGCGCGGCGGCCGTCCGGGGGACGGAGCCGTCGCGGCGCCCGGCGGGCCCGGGGAACCGGCGGGCGCGGGACACGACGGACGGGCGGGGCGTTCCCGGGAGGTGCCGCCGCTGCTCTGCCACGGCGTGGGGGACGCGGTCACCGTGCCCCCGCCGCACCCCGGGGACGAGGGACCGGAGGCCGCCCGGCCCGATTCCCGCTGGCTGGTCGCCCCCGACACGCGGCGGCCCTGGCTTCCCGGCCCCGAGATCCTGCTCTGGGCGGCCGTGCGGGCGGCCCGCGCCGCGGCCTCGGCGGCGGTACGGATATCGATTTTTCCTCGCCCCGATCAGGATGCTAAGGTCTACGACGTCAGCAGGCGCCGCTAGCTCAGTTGGTTAGAGCAGCTGACTCTTAATCAGCGGGTCCGGGGTTCGAGTCCCTGGCGGCGCACGCCAACGAGAGCGGGACGATTCGCGGAAACGCGAGCGTCCCGCTCTCGTCGTTTCCGCTCCCCTCGCCTCCCCTCCTCCCGCGCTCCCCGCTCTCCGCCCGTGCGGGTTCCGCCCCCGCCCGGTCCGCCGCTCCCGGGGGGGCACGGCTCAGCCCGTGGTGATCCGCACCGTCCAGGCCCCCGAGGCCGCCCGGTCCTCCACCTGGACCCGGACGCCCGCACCCGGCACCGCGAAGCTCTCCCCGAGGCCCACCGGGGCGTCCGCGAGCGGCGGGTACACCGAGTCCTCCCAGCAGGACTCGGTGCGGGGGTGGGCGTCGAGGACCTGGATGGGGCCGTTGCCCGACTCGGTCCGGCTGTGGACCCGGTAGACGAGAACGCCCCGCTCGCACGCCGAGCTGTCGTTGCCCGCCGGTCCTCGGGCCTCGAAGGCGATCGCGCTGTCCGGGCCCGTCGGGACCACCGCCAGCTTGGTGCCCCGGCCCTCGCCGAAGGGCCGCGATCCGGGAGGCGCCGCCACACCCACCGCGGCCGGGGACGTGACCGGCGCACCCGGACCGCGCGGCGCCGTCCGCGGTCCGCCCGAAGGCGTCCGCGGCCCCTGCCAGGCCACCTCCGCCCCGGCCTCACCGCTAGCCCCGGTCGCCCCACGCGTCCCGGCCGCCTCCCCCGCGCTCGCGCCGGCCGAACCGACCGCGGGGCTCACGGGCCCGGTCTCCAGCGGCTCCAGTGTCAGCCGGGTGGTGCCGGAGCCCAGGACGCACGCCACCTGGTGCGGTTCCAGCCACCCCAGCCGCCACTTGTGCCAGCCGAAGAGGTCGGGGGCGAGGCCGAACTGGCTGCCCATGAGGTCCCAGTCGCCGACGTGGGTGTCCCAGTCGCCCTTGCCGTCGGCCGGGCGGTGGTAGAGGTCGGGCAGGTCGAAGACGTGGCCGGTCTCGTGCGCGAGGACGAGACGGTCCGGCGGATGCTTCTCGAAGACCGTGACGACGCGCCGGATGTCCTTGCCGTCCGCACGCAGGGGCGTGTCCAGGTTGACGACCTTCGTGGCGTCCGAGTCGACGCCCGGGGCGTCCGGGTCCGCGACGAAGTAGACGATGTCGTAGCGCGAGAAGTCGATCCGCGGATCGGCCACGGAGAGGGCGTCGCGCAGGTAGGCGGCACGGTCGCCGGCGTCCCAGTCGCGCTGTATGGCGTACGACGTGGAGGAGTGCGGCATCCGGATCCAGGTGCGCCGGGGGTGCGGCCGGACCGTGAACTTCCCGTACGAGGCCTGCTCGAAGAAGCGGCTGGTGGCCGGGAAGTAGTCGCCCGTCAGCTCGGCCGGCGTGGTGCGCGGGACGGAGTCGGGGAAGGAGAGGAAGACCATCACGGCGTCGAGGGGGCGGGTGGGGCGCTCGTAGGCGGTGTTCCAGGTGTCGGCGCCCTCCGAGTGGTGTGCCGCGGTCCGCGTCAGGGCGCAGGGTGACGCGAAGGACTCGGCGAGCGCGTGGCCCGGTCCCAGGGAGGTGGCGGCGAGCGCGGTCATCGAGGTGAACATGGCCGCGGTGCTGCGCCAGCGGGGCGCCCCGTCGCGGGCGGGACCGCGCAGGGCCCCGCGAGCGAAAAACCTCAGGGGGAGCGGACGCGGCACGTCGACCTCCGGATGCGGTTTCGGGACACCGCATCCAGCCTGATTGAATTTGTACTATTTCGCCTTGTTTGTCTGAGCCGGAAGGGTGAGCGCGCGAGCGCTCCGACACCCCCGGAGATGCACGGAACGTCACCTGTGGTCGACAGGAGAGGGAACCCGTCCGGATAACAGGCAGAAACGATCTGTCAGAACTGGCGGTTGTTCCTGGACACTGGACAGTGGCTGCAGCGTTTCGTGGGCAGCCTCTATGATCGGCACACTTTCCTGCACGGACACGGCTTGTGCGGCCGTCCACGACCGGCCGACCGCCCCGGAAGACCCATACGAAGAACGAGTGCACTGCGGGAGCGAGCGGTGAGCGGAACGTCCGAAGGGCCGGCGCCCGCGGGAGACCTCGTCCGGCCGGCCGTCACAGAACGTAACCTCGACACGTCTTCTCGTACGTCCGCCGGGACCTCTCCCGGCCCACTCGCCCCCTCCGTACCGTCCGTGGCGCCGGGGCCGCCCTCCGGGACGCCCGCACCCCCGGCGGTTCCCGACGGAACGTCACTCCGCACCTTCCACGCGGCCTTCGCCACCGCCCCCCTCGCCATGGCCGTCGTCGACCGCGGGGGTCTCGTCGTCACCGCCAACGAGGCACTGGGCACGCTGCTCGGCGCCGCGACGCGGACGCTCGTCGGACGGGTCGCCGCCGACCTGCTGGACCTGGCCTCCGACACCCGCGCCTGGCACGCGTACCGCGAGATGCTGGGCGGCAGCCAGGCCAGGCTGCGCTGCACCCGCCGGCTCAAGCACCCCGACGGCCACGCGGTCTGGGCGCAGGTCACGATCGCGCCGATGCCGCAGGAGCGGGCGGTCCTGGTCTCGGTCACCGACATCGGCGCGCGGCGTGAACTCCAGGCGCGGCTGCGCCACTTGCAGATGCACGACCCGGTGACCCGGCTGCCCAACCGCGCCCTGTTCTTCGAGCGGCTGTCGGCGGCGCTGGAGGCGGAGGCGTACGAGGAGTGCGGCACCGGCCGGATCGGGCTCTGCTATCTGGACCTGGACGGGTTCAAGGCGGTCAACGACACCCTCGGCCACCGGGTCGGGGACCGGCTGCTCGCGGCCGTCGCGGAGCGTCTGACGCGCTGCGCCGAGGGGGCGGGCCTCACCAGGGCGACCGCTCCCCTGGTGGCGCGGCTGGGCGGGGACGAGTTCGCGCTGCTCGTGGAGGACTCCACGGGCACCGACCAGCTGGCGGACCTCGCCGAGTCCGTGCTGAAGGCGCTCCAGGCCCCGTTCGACCTGTCGGGGCAGCGGCTGTCCCTGTCGGCGTCCATCGGGGTCGTCGAGCGGCGCGCCACCGGCACCACCGCGACCGGTCTGATGCAGGCCGCGGACACCACGCTGTACTGGGCGAAGGCGGACGGCAAGGGCCGCTGGACGCTCTTCGACCCGGAGCGCAACGCGCACCGCATGACCCGCCAGGCCCTGTCGTCCACCCTGCGCTCGGCCGTCGAGCGGGGTGAATTCGCCTTGGAGTACCAGCCGTTGGTGGGCCTGGAGGACGGCGGGGTGCATGGCGTCGAGGCGCTCGTCCGCTGGAACCACCCGAGGTTCGGGACGCTCACACCGAACCGGTTCATCGGGCTGGCCGAGGAGGACGGTTCGATCGTCCAGCTCGGCCGCTGGGTGCTGGCCACCGCCTGCCGCCAGGCGCGGCGCTGGCAGCTCGACCGTCCGGACGCCCCGCCGATCTTCGTCAGCGTCAACGTCGCCGTGCGCCAGGTCTGGGACTCCGACCTGGTGGCGGACGTGGCGAAGATCCTGGCGGAGACCGGACTCGCCCCGCGTCTGCTGCAGTTGGAGCTGACGGAGTCGGCGGTGATGGGGTCGGCGGGCCGGCCGCTCCAGGCACTGCAGGCGCTCAGCGACATGGGGGTCCGCATCGCCATCGACGACTTCGGCACGGGCTACTCGAACCTCGCCTACCTGAGCAGGCTCCCGGTGTCCGTGCTGAAGCTGGACGGCTCCTTCGTCCGCGGCTTCCAGTACGAGAACGCCGACGGGTCCTCCGCCCACCCCAATCCGGCCGACGAGGTCATCGTCGAGGCGCTGATCCAGCTCGCCCACCGGCTCGGCCTGACGGTCACCGCCGAGTGCGTGGAGACGGCCTCGCAGGCGTCACGGCTGCGCGGGATCGGCTGCGACACCGGCCAGGGCTGGCTGTACTCCCGGCCGGTGGCGCCGGAACGCATCTCCGCGCTCCTGATGTCGGCGACCTGTCCTCAGACCTGAGCGGCCGGCTCCCCCGGCAACCCGTAGGCGTCCGCGATCAGTTCGTACGAGCGCAGCCGTACGTCACCGCTGTGCGCGTTGCCCGTGATCATCAACTCGTCGGCTCCGGTGCGCTTCTGGAGGCCGTCGAGGCCGGCACGCACCTCGTCGGCGGTGCCGTGAACGACGTTGGCGTTCCAGGAATCGACGAACTCCCGCTCCATGGGGCTGAATTCGTAGGACTCGGCCTCCTCGGGGGTGGGCACGAGTCCGGGGCGCCCGGTGCGCAGCCGGACCATGCTCAGGGCTGCCGCCAGCACCTGGCGGCGGGCCTCCTTCTCCTCGTCCGCGGCGAGGGCGGACACGCCGATGAGGGCGTAGGGGGCGTCGAGGACCGCGCTCGGCCTGAAGGACGCGCGGTAGAGGTCGAGCGCCGGGATCGTGTTCTGCGCCGAGAAGTGGTGCGCGAAGGCGAAGGGGAGGCCGAGGGTCCCGGCGAGACGGGCACTGAAGCCGGAGGAGCCGAGCAGCCAGACCGGGGGCCGGCGCGGTGACTGGACCCCGCCCGGCGAGGTCGCCTGGACGGGGCCGGGGACGGCGTGGATGCGGGCGTAGGGGTGGCCGTCGGGGAAGTCGTCGTCCAGGAAGCGGACGAGTTCCGCGAGCTGCTCGGGGAAGTCGTCGGCGCCCTCCCCCAGCCGCTGGGTGCGGCGCAGCGCGGCGGCCGTGGCGCCGTCCGTGCCCGGGGCCCGGCCGAGGCCCAGGTCGACGCGGCCCGGCGCCATCGCCTCCAGGGTGCCGAACTGCTCGGCGATGACCAGCGGGGCGTGGTTGGGGAGCATCACTCCGCCGGAGCCCAGCCGGATGCGGTCCGTGTGGGCGGCCAGGTGGGCGAGGATCACCGCGGGCGAGGAGCTGGCCACGCCGGGCATCGAGTGGTGCTCGGCCACCCAGTAGCGGTGGAAGCCGCGGGACTCCGCGAGGCGGGCCATGCGGACGCTGGTGCGCAGGGCGTCGGTCGCGGTGCGGCCCGCGCCCACGGTGACCAGGTCCAGTACGGACAGGGGTACGGGGGCGGTGCCCCGTGCCGCGCCTCGGATCTCGTCCGTCTCGGGCGTCTCGTCCACCGGGGGTGCCTCCTGTTGCGTACCTGATGCTGTCCTCGCGTCGGCAACAGGAGGCCGTCTCCGCTTATTCCCCCCAGGGGGAGCACGGAGGTCACCCCGGCTGGGGCTGGGGGCTTTGTTTCGCCCCCTCCGCCCCTTCCCTTCCCGTCCCCGGGGGCTCCGCCCCCGGACCCCCGCTCCTCAAACGCCGGAGGGGCTGAACCTGGCTGGGCTCTCACGCCTGGACGATCGGTTCTCTCGTGAAGAGGGTGCCCAGGTCCGGGGCGTTCACCCTGCGGTCCGTCAGGCGCAGTGCCTCCCAGACCGTGACCTGCGCGGCGGTGAGGACCGGCTTGGCGAGGTCCTTCTCCAGGGCCGTGAGGTGGGAGGCGGTGTGCAGGGCGGTGTCGGGGAGGAGGACCGCGTCGGCGTCCGGGTGGTCCGCCTCCCGGGCCAGCGCGAGGACCCGGCCGTAGTCCCAGCCGGCGGCCTCGGCTCCGGTGACGGCAGCGGAGCCGCGCACCGCGGCCACCTGGGTCCCGGTCTCCTTCAGGAACTCCGCGAACAGCGCGGCCACGTCGTCGGGGCAGGTCGCCCCGATCGCGACCCGGCCCGCCCCGATCTCCCGCGCCGCGTGCGCGAAGGCGAAGGACGTCGAGGAGGCGGGCAGGCCGGCCGCCCGGGCGAGGCCGCGGACCTGCTCGTGCGCGCCCCGCACCCCGCGCACGAAACTGCCGCTCGCACACGCCCAGACCACGGCCTCCGCGCCGGACAGGCGCAGTTCCTCGACGCCCGCCGCGAGGCCGGGGGCCGAGCCCGTTTCGAGGAGCGCGTCCACGCCGTGGGCGTCCTCCGCCGTGTCCGTGTGGACGACGGTCAGGCGGACGTCGCTGCCGAGGAGCTGCTCGATGCGCGGGTAGTCGTCCTCGGCCGAGTGGCCGGGGTAGAGGAATCCGAGTGCGGTCATGCCCAACCTTCCTGTTCTCCGGACAGTACGGGTCCCCGCCGGACGGCCCGGTCAATCAGCCGCGGGCGGGGGCCCACCGCCCGGGTACCCGGTTGGCGCAGCGACGACCGCCCCGTCACCCGGCCGGCCGGGATCACCGGGACCGGCCGGACGCCCCGGACCCGAGCGCGTGCGCGGGCGCGGGCGCGGGCGCGACGGCGGGCGCGGCCGCGTCCGGGGTTCGGACCGGACGGGAACGGACAGGAAGGAGACGGACGGGAGGGGGACGGGCGGGAAGGGAACCGGCGGGCAACGGACCGTGTGCGGGCCCGTGTTGACGGCGGTAGGTTCGGGTGCGAGCGCGGCCGGTCCGCCCGTCCCGGACGGCTCCGCCCCCGTTCGCCCGCACGTCTGCCCGGCCATGTCGCCCAGGGACCTCCCGGAGAGGCCCCAGGGTCCCCCGAGAGAAGCGGACTCCCCTTGCGAAACGGCTCCCTCCGATGAACACCCGCACGTCCTCCGGCACGCCCCGCCCGTCGGCCCCGGCCACGCTGCTCGTCCTGGATGCCGACCCGCTCCCCCGGCTGGGCCGGCTCACCGGCCGGGTGCGGATCGAGCACGCCGACGAGTCCACGCTCGCGGAGCGGCTGCCGGACGCGGACGTGCTGCTCGTGTGGGACTTCGCCTCGCAGGCGGTACGGCGCGCCTGGCCGGGCGAGGGGCCGCGGCCGCGCTGGGTGCACACCGCGAGCGCGGGCGTGGACCATCTGATGTGCCCCGAGCTCGCCGCCTCCGACACGGTGGTGACCAACGCGCGCGGCGTCTTCGACCGGCCGATCGCCGAGTACGTGGCCGCCCTGGTCCTCGCCATGGCGAAGGACCTGCCGCGGACCTGGGACCTGCAGCGGCAGCACGAGTGGCGGCACCGCGACGCGCAGCGGGTGGCGGGGACCCGCGCCTGCGTGGTGGGGTCGGGGCCGATCGGGCGGGCGATCGTGCGCACGCTGAAGGCGCTCGATGTCACCACGGCGCTGGTGGGACGCGTCCCGCGCACCGGGATCCACGGCCCGGACGAGCTGGACCGGCTGATGGCGCGCGCCGACTGGGTGGTGTCCGCGGCACCGCTCACCGAGGAGACGCGCGGCATGTTCGACGCCCGTCGCTTCGGGATGATGCAGCCGTCGGCCCGCTTCCTCAACGTGGGGCGCGGGCAGCTCGTCGTCGAGGAGGCGCTCGCCGAGGCGCTGTCGAAGCGGTGGATCGCGGGCGCGGCCCTCGACGTCTTCCGGCACGAACCGCTCGGCCGCGACAGCCCGCTGTGGGACGTCCCCGGGCTGATCGTGTCCCCGCACATGAGCGGGGACACGGCCGGCTGGCGGGACGAACTGAGCCGGCAGTTCGTGGAGTTGTACGAGCGCTGGGCCGCGGGCAAGCCGCTGTCGAACGTGGTCGACAAGGAGCGCGGGTACGTGCCGGGACACTGAACCGCCCCGGGGGACCGGCCCGGAGCCCGTCGGCCGGCACCCCACGTGACGTGGCTCACACCACGGGCATCGCCGTGCCTCGCGTGCCCCATGGGACGAATTCCGCCAGGACCGCCCCGGACCGGGTCCTGATGTTCGATTCTGGCCATGCCGCCGGGTCCGGCCCTCCGGAGGCGATCTCCGGCACCCCGGAACACGAGCGGACCAGGGGATTCCCCGGCCCGATCCCCCGGGGGCGGGGAGCGGGCGGGGGGCCGAGGGGAGCGCGGACGGCAAGGTGCGAGGTCCGGCCGCCGGGACATGCCCACGGTGTCATGCCTGCGGCATATGCCAGAGTGGCGCGCTCCTGCTGGGAGGCGTGGAGCGCGCCGCCAATCTCGTCAACGGACCGCCACAGATGGCGTCTTGCCCGTTATCGTGTAGTGAGCCCAGGTGTCCGGGCCGACGTCATTTTTGAGCCGGGCCATGAAGCGCAGGGGGAAACCGTGGCGCTGATGAACGAGCCGACCGCGCCGTACCACTCGGCCCAGGACGCCCTGCGCGTCCTGGAGACGGTGTCGCGGCACAGCACCGGTGTCACCGCGACCGAACTCGCCCGCCGGGCCGGCCTCGGCGCCGACCGGCTGACCGCACTGCTGCGCATGCTGCGCCGGGAGGGCTACGTCGAGCAGGCCGCGGACGGCGCGTACGTCACCGGCGCCGCCCTCGGCCGCCTCGGATCCGCCCACGGCCGCGAGCAGGCGCTGCGCGACAAGCTCCAGCAGACGATCGACCGGCTCCGCGACTCGGTCGGCGCGGCGATCTACATCAGCCGCTACATCGACGGCGAGGTGCGCGTCACCCAGTACGCGGAGAGCCCGTCCACCCCCGCGGTCAACGAGTGGGTCGACTTCCGCTCCTCCGCACACGCCAGCGCGGTCGGCAAGAGCCTTCTCGGCCAGCTCGACCACAACGGCCGCCGCGACCACCTCGCCCGCCACAAGATGGCCCGGCTCACCTCGCGGACCATCACCAGCGAGCGGCTCCTGCTGTCCCGCCTCGACTCCCAGCCGGCCACCGTGCCCGTGCTCGACCTCCAGGAGTACGCGGTCGGCACGGTCTGCGCGGCCGTCCCGATCACCGCGGGCTCCTCCGTGGGCTGCCTCGCCCTCTCCCTCCCGGTCGAGCACGCCCACCGGCTCCGCCGTGCCGCGGACACGCTGAACCGCGGAGCGACCCCGGTACTGCTCTCCCTCGCGATCTGACGGGCGCCACCGGGCGGGCCGTCACACGGTCGGACCATCGGTCCGCGCGGCTGGTCGGAAGCACCCGCGCGGACCAGGTAGTATTTCTTTTGTCGCCGACCGCGAGAGCGGAAGGCGGGAGTCATGCGCCGCTAGCTCAGTTGGTTAGAGCAGCTGACTCTTAATCAGCGGGTCCGGGGTTCGAGTCCCTGGCGGCGCACTTCTGTGAAGGCCCTCCACTTCGGTGGGGGGCCTTCACGCGTGTCCGGGCGGCCTCAGACGCCCGCGGTCACCCCCGGGGCCCGCCCCACCGTGACGAACTCGGTCAGCACCCGTGCCAGCAGTTCGGGATCCCGCGCCCCGCACAGTTCGCGCGCCGAGTGCATCGACAGCCCGGCCACCCCCACGTCGACCGTCGTCACCCCGAGGCGGGCCGCGGCGACCGGACCGAGCGAGGTCCCGCACGGCATCGCGTTGTGGGAGACGAACGACTGGTACGGCACCCCGGCCCGTTCGCAGGCGGCGGCGAAGGCCGCGACCCCGACGCCGTCGCTGGCGTAGCGCTGGTTCGCGTTGACCTTGATCACGGGTCCGCCGTTGGGGAGTGGACGGTGGTCCGGGTCGTGGCGCTCGGCGTAGTTGGGGTGGACCGCGTGGGTCATGTCGGAGGAGGCGCACAGGGCGCCGGCGAGGGCACGGTCGAAGTCCTCGGGACCGCCGCCCCGCGCGGTCACGGCACGGGAGAGCACCCGCTCCAGGAGGGGTCCCAGGGCCCCGGACTCCGATCCGTTGCCGACCTCCTCGTGGTCGAAGGCGGCCAGCACCGGTATGCAGTCGGGCGTCCGTTCCGCGCCGGCCGCGGCGACCAGGGCGGTGACACCCGCGTGCACCGAGATCTGGTTGTCGAGGCGCGGCGCGACGATGAACTCCTCGTCCGCGCCCAGACGTCCGGGCCGCTGGATGTCGTGCAGCATGAGGTCCCAGCCGAGGACCTCGGCGGCGTCGGCGCCCGCCTCGTCCGCGATCCGGCCGAGCAGCGCGCCGGGCTCGGAGCCGCCGAGCCCCCACAGCGGGGTCATGTGCCGCTGCCGGTCGAGGGCGAGCCCCTCGTTCACCGTGCGGTCGAGGTGGATGGCGAGCTGAGGCACCCGCAGCAGCGGCCTGTCGACGCGGACCAGCCGGGTCGAGCCGTCGCGCAGGACCAGCCGCCCCGAGACGCCTAGATCCCGGTCGAGCCAGGTGTTGAGCGGCACCGCGCCGTAGATCTCCACGGCGATCTGCCGCCATCCCGCCGAGCCGCTGTCCGGCCTGGGCTTGACCCGCAGGTTCGGCGAGTCGGTATGGGTGGCGACGATCCGGAACGGGGTGTGGGCGGGGGCACCCGGCGGGACGTACCAGGCGACCAGCGCTCCCCCGCGTACGACGTAACGTCCCCCCTCGGCTCCGGCCGTCCACTCGTCCCGCTCCCGCAGCTCCGCGAACCCCGCCTTCTCCAGGCGCTGCGCCGCGCTCGCCACCACGTGGTAGGGCGAGGGGCTGGCTCTGACGAAGCCGAGCAGGTCGTCGTTGTGTCCGCGGTCGAGCGTGTCATGCGTGGGGGACATGATGGCCTTTCGGGTGCCGTCGAGGATGTGGGTGGGGGCCTCGGACCGTCCGCCGTGCGCACGGCCCGGCGGGGCCGCGGTCCTCCCGGGAGGCGGTCTGGGCCGCGGGGGCGCGACGGGTCCCCGGCCGGGCGAGGGCTTCGGCTCCGGTGTCACCGGCGCGGACGCGGGCCGGGGCGGCAGCACCCCGCGGCTTGCGTGTCCGCGACCCGGATCAGGCAACGCAACGCCCTTCTTCCCTCGGCTCGGGCCCCTGGCGCACAGGCCCCCGGCACACGTGCCCGGATATCCTCCCCCCGGAAAGCGGCGGGGATGCCTCCCGACGACTACCGGGTCAGCAGTTCCTCCCGGCCGTGGGACCGGTACTCGGCCGCCAGCTTGTCCACGTCCGCCGCCGTCAGCCTCCGGTACGCCGACTCGCCCGGGGGCCGCCACCACACCGGGTCCGCGCAGCGGAAGCCCTCGCGCCGCAGGGTCACCCGGTGGATCTTGTTGGTGGCGGTGACGGGCATCCGCTCCACGATCCGCAGGAACCGGGGTGCCATCTTCGTGCCCAGGTCCGGCTGGGCGAGCAGGAACGCGGCGAAGGACGCGGGGCCGAAGCGGCCGCCCTCCCTGAGGGCCAGGGTCGCCATCACCTGGTCGCCCGCCACCGGGTCCGGCACGGCGTACACCGCGACGGCCGCGGCGTCCTCGTACCGGGCGAGGATGTTCTCGATCATCGCGGCGGCGAGGTTCTCGCTGTCGACGCGCAGCCGGTCGTCGGCCCGTCCGGCGAAGTAGAGGAACCCGTCGGCGTCGCGGTAGAAGAGGTCACCGGTCCAGTACCAGCCCTCCCCCGCCGCGCTCCTCCCCCGTCCCGCCTCCCCCTCCTCCGGTCCGGGCGGCGCTCCCCGGCGCCGGGCCGCCTCCGCCTCGGGGTTGCGCCAGTACCCCTCGAAGAGGCTCGCGCCCCGGTTCACCAGCTCCCCTATCGCCTCACCGCCGTTGAGGAGGCGGCCGTCCCCGGCGAAGACGGCCGGCGGGCACTCGTGCCGGGTGTCCGGGTCGATCACCGCGAGGTCGTCCGCGGGCGCCGCCCTGCCGATCGCCCCGGCCGGGGTGCCGGGGGTGCGCTGGATCGCGGCGCCGCCCTCGGAGGAGCCGTAGCCCTCGACGAGCCGTACCCCGAAGCGCTTCTCGAAGGCGGCCGCGTCGACCGCCCCGGCCTCCGTCCCGAACCCCAGGCGCAGCGGGTTGTCGCGGTCGTCGGGGCGGGCGGGCGTGGCCAGCAGGTACTGCACGGCACGGCCGACGTAGGTGAAGTACGTGGCCCCGCAGGCCCGTACGTCGGGCAGGAACCCGGAGGCCGAGAAACGGCGCCGCAGCGCGATCCCCGCACCGGCCGCCAGCGCGGGGGCCCAGTCGGCGATCACCGCGTTGCCGTGGAACATCGGCATGCAGATGTAGTGGGTGTCGTCCGCGCGCACCCCGAAGTGGCCGGCGAGCGAGCGCCCCGCGGCGGCGATCCTGCCCTGGGTGCAGATCGCGGCCTTGGGCGCGCCGGTCGAACCGGACGTGAAGAGCAGCAGGAAGCGGCTGTCCGGGCTCGCCCCGCCGTCGTCCGGCCGCGCTCCCTCGTACGTCCTCAGGAGCTCGGCGTAGGCGTCCGTGTCGGTCACCAGGACGCGTACGCCGGGGAGTTCGAGTCCGTCGAGGAGCGGCAGGCGGGCCCGTTCGGTGATCAGGACGCGGCACTCGGTGTGCAGGACGTCCCGGGCCAGTTCGGGTCCGCGCCGGGTCGGGTTGATCCCGGCGACGGCGGCACCGGCGAGGGCGGCCGCCCCCAGCCACAGCGGGTATTCGGGGGTGTTGTCGAGCAGCACCCCCACGTGCGGCTCCGCGCCGCGCGGCATCACCTCGGCGAGCAGTGCCGCGCGTGCCGCCGCGCCCGCCGCGACCTGGTGGTGGCTGACGGCCCGGCCCTCGAACCACAGTCCCGGCCGGTGGTCGCCCCACCGTTCCCGCACGAGCTCCCCGACGGTGCGCCTGCTGGACTCCATGCCGAAGCAAGGTAGTTGACGGCTCGTCAGATGGGGAGGGAGCTGCGCACCCGGACTCGGGCGGGTGGCTCAGATCCCGCCGAAGAGCGAGTCGACGCCCTCGGACATCTCGTGGAGGGCGGTCATGAGGAAGACGCAGAAGGCGATGATCAGCCCGCAGAAGACGAGCATGACGACGGTGCCCGTGGCCGCTCTGGCCTGGCTCGGCGCGTGCGCCGTCGCCTTCTCGGGGTTCCGGTCGTCGTAGTGCACGGTGACGATGTCGCCCTCGACGACCGTCGGCCGCCCGCTGCTCTCCTCGAAGCGGACCGGACGGCCGTCGCGCGTCGTGAACTCGTAGACGTGGTGCAGGGTCGTGGTGACGGAGGTGTCGTGGCCGCCCCCGCTGACGGTCGTGTACGAGCGCAGGCAGCGCGCCTCCGCGGTCAGTCCGCTGCTCCAGGCGCTGCGCAGTTCCAGCGACCGGCGGACCGCCCTGGTCGCCATCAGGAGCACCACGGCGATGATCATTACGGGTACGGCGTAGAAGAGCACACTCATGACGGTCCCCCGGTGGTCGGATACGGTTCCCCGCGCGCCGACCTGGTCATGTCGACGTGCGGGGAACATACCCGTCCCGGCACCCTCGGCGCCTCAAACGAGGCTCAGAACACGGGCGTTCGGGGACCCTGTGCTCAGAACGTGACGTCCGCGCAGGAGTAGAACGCGTTCGCCGTGTCCGCGACGGTCCACACCCCGAGGACGACGTGGTGTCCGCTCCTGCCGCCGGGCAGCGTGCCGGTGTGCGTGAGCGTGGACGGAGGGCGCTGTCCGTTGTAGGGGACCGTCAGGAACGGGGTGGCCTCCAGGTCGGCGCGGGTCAGCGCGTGGTTCTGGTTCCAGCCGGTCCTGGTGATGAAGTACTTGAAGTCGGTCGTCGCGTGCATCGCGGTGAACTGCCAGCGGAACGTGTAGTTCTGCCCCGCGGTGACCCTGGTCGTCGGCCACGCGGTGCCCGCGGGAGTCCTCGGCTGGTCGAGCTGGCCGAAGTTGGTGTGCCCCGCGGAGCAGATCCTGCCGTCGGCCGGGCCCGCCGCCGGGAAGCCCTTGAGGCCCTCGACGCTCTGCGGTTCCCACTGGATG
The DNA here is from genome assembly GCF_042746485.1 of Streptomyces sp. NPDC058751. Taxonomy (NCBI): domain Bacteria; kingdom Bacillati; phylum Actinomycetota; class Actinomycetes; order Kitasatosporales; family Streptomycetaceae; genus Streptomyces; species Streptomyces sp. NPDC058751. The sequence goes on from NZ_JBHYPZ010000001.1 coordinate 346,541, forward strand.
TCACCGCAGTTGGCCACGACGCCGCCGTTCGCGGCGCACATCTTCTGCCTGCTGAGGGGCTGGTCGGTGTAGCCGTGGGCGCTGGCTCCGCCCGTGGAGAGCACGAACGTGCCCGCCGTGGCGAGACCGAGCGCCGCCGCGTACATCTTCGCCTTCCGGCCGGTGCGGGACCGGCCGTCGGGGTTCTGTTTCGTCCGTGTGCGCATGCTGCCGCTCCTGGAGGACGTGGGGGATGTTCCGTGAGCCGCGCGCGATTTTCAGGTCTAGACCAAGTATCAGATTATTGCGGGTAGTTGAACGTGTCCATACCAACAGCGGACCTCCATGCCGACGACGGACCTCCGCACCTGCGACGGATTTCCGTACCGACGGCGGCCTCCGTACCGATGGCGGACATCCGCACCGACGGCGCCCCCTCCCGCCCCGCCCCGGCGCCTACGAGGAGACCTCCCCGCGCCCCGTGCAGAACGCCACCGTCAAGTCCTTCACCAGCGCCTTGCGTTCGTAGTCGTCCAGTTCGACCAGGCCGCGCAGGGTCAGCCGGGTCACCGTGTCCTCGACCGAGTCCACGACCGAGCCGAGCACGCTGTCGCGGTGCTGGGCGTCCAGGGCCGCGATCCGGCGGCGCTGCATCACCGCGGCGATCTCCGGCGCGTACTCGATCCGGGTCGGCTGCGCGGAGAACACCTCCAGACCGACCGGGGCCGTGTCCGCGGCCACCATCCGGGTCAGCGCCTCGCCGACCGCGTCCGTGTTGCGCAGGGTCAGGTCCCTGACCACGGCGGGCGGCAGCTCGGCCGGAAGCTGGGAGAGCACCCGCGAGAGGGCCGCCTCCACGCATTCGCGCAGGTACGTCCGGTGGTCGTCGACCGCGAGCGTGGCCCGCGCGGTGTCCTTGACGCGCCACACCACGAGCACGACCACCCGCAGCTCGACCCCGTTCGCGTCCACCACGGACATCGGCTCGCTGCGCCAGTGCCGCAGCCGCACGTCGACCCGGCGCCGCAGCACCAGCGGGTTGACCCACATCAGTCCGGTGCGCCGGACCGTGCCGCGGTAGCGCCCGAACAGACCGAGCACCCAGGCCCGTCCGGTCCGGCCGCGGGCGAGACCGCCGAAGCCGAACAGGCCGAGCGCGCCCGCCCCGGCGTACGCGGCCCACTGCGCGGGGCCGAGTCCGGCGCCCGCGTGCCCGTGCAGTTCCAGCGCCGCCGGCACGGAGGGCGGCAGCAGACCCGCCCACCAGGTGGTGAGCGCGCACCCGGCCGCACCGCAGGCCCCCGCCAGCACGCCCGCCGCGCCGGGCAGCACCCGCGCGGGCCGTTCGACCAGGTCGGGGTCGGCCTCCGGCACCGGGCGCGGAGGCGGGCCGGGCGCGGGCCGCCGGATCCTCGGCTGCTCCCCGGTACCGCGGCGGCGGCCCACGACGGCGGGCGCGAGCGGCACGGACACCGGTTCGGGGTCGTCGCGGAAGAGCAGGTGGACGGGGATCTCCGTGGTGGCCTCGTTGTGGATGAGCCGGGCGGGCCGGTGGGCGCCGCCGCACTCGGCCGCCGTGTCGGACCGGGGCTCCACCGGAGGCGCCCCCTCGGGCTCCGGGGTGCCTGACGTCGTCGTACTCATAACTGCCTCCATGCCTCCGCGCGTGGAAGTGCGTTCACGAGCCGTGGGGAACCCGGCCTGCTCAGGAGAAGAGCCGCCGCCAGGTCTCCGGTCCCGGGTAGCCGTCCGCCGCCCCGCCGCGCCAGCCCTGGGCCCGCTGGAACGCCTCGACGTTGCGCCGGTCCGCCTCGCCCCAGCGCGGCCCGGGACCGGACGTGTAGTACGTGCCGAACCCCTTCTCGACCAGCCGCTCCCCCAGCTCGGTCACCCGCGCGGAGTCCGCTCCCGGCCGGAACGCCGTGCGCCCCGGATAGCCCGGCACGGTGCGCGGGGAACCCGGGCCGGCCGTCACGGCGGGGACGTTCCCGCCCTTCCGGCCGGCCGGGTACGACCAGGTCTTCGGTCCCGGCAGCCGGTCCGCGGCCGGCCGGCGCGGCCCCGGCCCCCTGCCGTGGGAGCGGCGTCCGCCCCGGTCCGCCAGGAGCCGGCCGAGCCGGGCGACGTACGCGTCGTCCGCACCGGCCCCGAAGTACGCGGCCCCCGGATAGCGGGTCGGCGTGGGCGGCGGCGGGCCGCCCGCGCCCTCCGCGACGCCCCGGTGGCGGTAGGGCACGTAGTGGTCCGAGTCGGTCCAGTACGCGTACGGGGTGGGCTGCCTCCTGGCGCTCGGCGGGGTCTGCTCGTAGGCGACGTACCGGGTGTGCGTGTGGTCCGTCCAGCCGCCGAAGATGACGACGTGCGAGCCCTTCTCGGGGTCGGCGGGGTTGTGGAAGAGCAGGATGTCGCCCGGCTGGAGCCGGTCCCGGGTGATCCGCACCCCGAAGCCGTCGAGGCTGCCGGTCCATTCGTTGCCCGGCAGGTTCCAGGCCATCGACGCGTAGCCGGAGCAGTCCTGGCGGTACCCGTCACGCCAGTAGTCGTCCACGCTGTACGGCACCCGCGCGTCGATCCACGTCATGGCCCGGCCGATGATCTCGGCCCGCGTGGTGGCGGGCGCCCGTACCGCCTCCCCCGGCCCGACCGGCAGCGCGGACTTCCCCGCGGGGCCGTGCAGCGGCGCCCTGTGGCCCTGGGGGGTCCCGCCGTGTCCGTCGGCCCGGGGAGGACCGGGCCGGGCGGGGCCGTGCACGGCGGCGGCCGCCGGCACCGCGCCGAGGACGGTTCCCGCCGAGGCGGCCAGGGCCAGCGCCACGGGGGTGCGCGCCGCCCCCGCGCGGGCGAGGGCGTGGGCGCGGGCCGCCGGATGCCCCAGGGGACCGGACCGTCCGAGCCGTGAGGAGAGGGGCAGGACGCGCCGCCAGTGAACGCATCCGGGGCAGTCGCAGTCACTCGCGGGATCGACTTCCTCGAACACCGGAGTCCTCATGTGGCGCCCCTCACGCTCCAGATTGAAATGTCCGCAATTCTGCACGTCCGTCAGTTTCTCAACCGGCTTCCGGCGCCGCACGCTGACGGTCCGAATGATGTACGGGACCACCCCGCCCGCCCGGGTGCGCCCACCTGGTCGGGAGCACCCCCGCGGGTCGGGTAGAGTTTCCTTGTCAGCAGGCGCCGCTAGCTCAGTTGGTTAGAGCAGCTGACTCTTAATCAGCGGGTCCGGGGTTCGAGTCCCTGGCGGCGCACCGACCGAAGGGCCCCTCGTCATCGACGAGGGGCCCTTCGTCATGCCCCGAGTCCGTCGCGACGCACGGAAGCCCGTCGCGGACTTGGCGTCAAACAGACTAGGAATCACGGCGCTCATCCGTTCTAGGGTGGCTTCAAGCGGGCTCGGCATCGGCTCGGTTGCTCCGGCCCGGCCGCGCCACCCCGGTGGACGGGCCCCGAGCCTCCCGCGTCGGCGCCGGGTTACTCCCGCAACCCGTGCGCGCGTGGTCGAGGACCAGCCCGGTCGGCGGCTTCGGGGGGAGCGGGCCGTCGGCCGGGCCCGGTACCGCTTCGCCGGGCGGCGGGTCCACGGGGCGGCCCGGCACGCCGAGCGCCCTCCGCCCCGCAACCCGCCACGCCCTACGGCCCGTCCCCCGTGAGATACGCCGAGACGACCACGTTCGCCGTGTAGCTGCCGTCGGCCCGGTCGAAGGTTCCGCCGCAGGTGATCAGCCTCAGCTCGGCCCGCCCCGGCTCCCGCGCCCCGTAGGCCCGGCGGGCGTCGAAGTGGTCGCGCGGCAGCACCTGGACGTCGTCCACGGTGAACTCGGCGACCGTCCCGTCGTCGCGCATGACCCGGACGGTGTCGCCGGGCTTGACGGCGCTGAGCCGGTAGAACACCGCGGGCCGGGCCTCGGTGTCGACGTGGCCGACCATCAGCGCCGTCCCGGCGGACCCCGGCCTCGCCCCCGCCGCGTACCAGCCGACGACACCCGGCTGGTCGAAAGGCGGCGGATCGAGGGCGCCCCGGCCGTCGAGCCCCCGGGCCACGACGGGGGCCTGCACCCCCATCGAGGGAATGTCGACGCGCTGCGGCCGGGCGCCGCCGAGGGGCTCGATCGCGGGGGGCAGCCGTACCTCGGGCGGCCGTCCGACGGCGGCGATGTCCCCCGTCGTCGGCGCCGACGTCCCCAGCCGCGGATTCGTCACCTCGCGGCCCCACAGCCACAGCCCGAGCAGCAGGACCAGCCAGGCCACACCGGTCAGCAGCCGCCCGGTGCCGGGGGAACGCTCCCGTTCGGCCATGTCAGTCGCGGCCGTCGGGGCCCCGGCGCGCGCCGAGGACCGCCACGGCGATCGCGGCGGCGCTCGCGAGGACCAGGCCGACCACGGCGTGCCCGGTGCCGGGTCCGGTCGCGTGGGCGTCGTCCGCCGCGGCGAGGCGGGCGGTCCCGCCGCCGCCCGCGTTCACGGGCGCGACCGGGGAGGCGGGCGCGGAGACACGCGCGGAGGTGTCGGGGGCGGGCACGGTGAGCGTGCCCTTGACCTGGTCGCGCCGGCCGTCGCAATCGACCTGGACGCCGTAGCTGCCGGGGCGCAGTGCCGTACGGACCCGGGTGTCCCCGACGAGCCCGCCGCCGCCCCCGCCGGTCAGCCGCACGTCCGAAACGAACGCGTCCGACACCGCGGTACCCGTGCGCCCCTCGCAGCCCGTCGCCCGCAGCCGGATGTCGCTGCCGGCGGCGGGGTGCGCCGGGTTCGCGAAGACACCGCCCGGCCCCGCGTCGGCCGCGTGGGCAGCGGGCGTGAACGCGGCCGCGACCACCGCCCCGGCACAGAGAGTGAGTCGCATCGAGCACATCGTGAAACCTCCAGACACCTGGAGACTCCCCCTCGCGGCGGCCTCCCGCATCCTCAGGGGGCCGCCACTGCTCCGTACGGGTCCGTGCGCGGCGCCGGGGAGGCCGGTCCCCGCCCGGCGCGCTCCAGGGTCCGGCCCAGGACCGGCCCCGCCCGCCCGCCGGGTGCTCGGAGCGGGGCTCAGACGCGGTCGACGAGGTCCGCGATCGAGTCGACGATCTTCGACGGACGGTACGGGTAGCGCTCGATCTCCTCCGTCGTGGTGAGCCCGGTCAGGACGAGGAAGGTCTGCATCCCCGCCTCCAGACCGGCCAGCACGTCGGTGTCCATGCGGTCGCCGATCATCGCGCTGGACTCGGAGTGCGCGCCGATCGCGTTCAGACCGGTCCGCATCATCAGCGGGTTCGGCTTGCCCGCGAAGTACGGCTGCTTGCCGGTGGCCTTGGTGATCAGCGCGGCGACCGCTCCGGTGGCCGGCAGCGGGCCCTCGGTGGACGGGCCGGTCTCGTCCGGGTTGGTGGCGATGAACCGGGCGCCGGCCTTGATCAGCCGGACCGCCTTGGTCATGGCCTCGAAGGAGTACGTACGGGTCTCGCCGAGGACCACGTAGTCCGGTTCGTGGTCGGTCAGGACGTACCCGATGTCGTGCAGCGCGGTGGTCAGACCCGCCTCGCCGATGACGTACGCCGTGCCGCCGGGCCGCTGGTCGTCCAGGAACTTCGCGGTGGCGAGGGCGGAGGTCCAGATGTTCTCGACCGGTACGTCCAGGCCCATGCGCGCGAGCCTGGCGTGCAGGTCGCGCGCCGTGTAGATGGAGTTGTTCGTCAGGACCAGGAAGGGCTTCCCGGAGTCCCGCAGTTTCTTGATGAAGGCGTCGGCGCCGGGGATGGGCACGCCTTCGTGGATGAGGACGCCGTCCATGTCGGTGAGCCACGACTCGATCGGCTTGCGCTCTGACACGTGCTGGGTCTCCTGCCGTCCTGGCGTACCTACGCACTCGAACCGGGGGCGCCGGAACGACGCTGTACCGACGCGCCCAGCGTAGTCAGGCCGAAACGGTCGTGACCGGGCCGCCCCGGCCACGGCTCCTCCGCGCACTTCCGTCCGACCGGAACCGACGCGCGCCCCTTCCACCCGTCGTCGGCCGCCCGGAGCCCGGCCGGGCCTGCCTCGCCGGTGTCAGCTCCGGCGCGTCCACCGGGCCAGGGCGGACAGCCCGGCGCCGGAGGCGACGAGGGCGAGCGCGAGCGCGGCCAGTACCGGCCGGTTCGGTCTGCCGGGGCCGGTCATGGCCAGCTCGTCGGCGGACGGCGCCGTCGTACCGGTCCCGGCGGTGGTCCAGCCGCTGCCCGTACCCGTACGGTCCCCGGCCTCCGGGCCGGAACTGGCCTCGGGGCTCGCGCCGGCGTCGGCACCGCTGTCCGCGCCGCCGCCCCGGTCCTCGCCCGTGCCGGACGCCTTGCCCGGCTCCGGGTCCCCGGCGGCGCCCTCGATCCGGAAGCGGTAGGCGTTCGACTCCCCCACCCAGTCGCCGTCGTCGTCGTGCCTCTGCACGACGGCCGCGTGCGCGACGACGGCGTTCGGGGTGCTCGCGCCGGAGGCCAGGGAGAGCCGCACCTTCACCCTGAGGGTGCGGCCGGGGGCGACGGTGAACCCGGGGAAGCCGTCGTCGAACGGTCCCACGTTCTCGTCCTCGTCGCTCCGCTCGAACCTCACCGCGTGGGCCCGCTCCCCCTCGTAGAACTCCAGGCGCGTCTGCTCCGGACGCAGCGTCCGCTTCTCGTCCACGAGGACGACGACCGGGTGGATCGCGCCGCAGGCGCGCGCCGTGGTGTTGGTGAGGTCGATGTACCAGGTCCCGGAGTCGCCGCCCGCCCGGTAGGTGGCGGGGCCGCCGTGGATCCGGGTCCTGATCGGGAAGTCGCGGGTGTCGGACGAGACGCAGTCCGGGCGGGGCTCCAGCGCGTGGGCCGGGGCCGGCGTGAACGTCACGAACAGCGCGAGAACGGTCGGGGCGAGGGCGGTCGGGGCGAGCGGATGAGACGTACGCAGTCGCATGGGGAGCCTTTGGCCGATCGGGAAGGGGCGTGGATCGGGAGGATCAAAAGCGTCGGTCGGTACCGGGCAACGGCCTCGCGACCCTGACACACCTCGCCCCCGCCGCCGGACCGCCATACGGGGAGCCGCCCCCGTTCGGCCCCCGGATTCCCCCCGCCCGGCGGCACCCCGGCGAACCACCACGGACACGAACCCGGCGGGCACGAACCGCCACACCGGGCCCGGCCCCCGAAATCCCCCTGGCAGCACCCCCGGCGGACCGCCGCACCAGGGCTCCGGCCCCAAAGATCCCCCGGCGGCACCCCGGCAGACGCGGACCGCCGCCCCCGGACGGGCCCCGCGCGGATGCCCCGGCCCACTCGCCCGCCCCCGCACCCGAACCCCAGGCCACCCCGCACCCCGGACGGACACCGCGGGCCGGCCGTCCCGCTCGGGCACCCGCACCGGAACAGCCGCCGCAGGCCCGCCGTACCGAAAACAGGCGCCGCAAGCCCACCGCACCAAAGAACGCGCCACAGGCCCGCGCCCCCCTCAGCCCTCCCCCCGCCCGAACAGCGGGGCCAGCAGGAGCTGGGCCGCGCCCTCGGCCACCCCTCGCGCTCCGCCGGGGGCCACCCGGACCGGCACCGCCGCGCCGCCGCCCTCACGCCGGGCCCGTTCGTCGAGGACGGCCCCGACCCCCCGGAGGAAGACCTCCTCGTGGGCCGCGACCGTGCGCCCGCCCAGCAGGACGAGGTCGATGTCGAGCAGCCCCACCAGGTTCGCCGCTCCGGCACCGAGCACCCTGGCCGCCTCGGCCACGCTCCCCCGCCCCACCGCATCCAGGCACAGCACCTCCACGCACCCCCGGTTCCCGCACTCGCACAGCGGCCCGTCGAGTTGGATGACCTGGTGCCCGAACTCCCCGGCCCCGGTACGGGCCCCCCGGTGCACGGCTCCCCCGATCACGAGCCCGGCGCCGAGGCCCGTACCGAGGTGCAGGTACGCGAAGGACCCGCCGCCCGCGATCCCGGGGCCGGGCCGGGCGCCGGCCCCCACCGCGACCCCGAGCGCCGCCGCGTTGGTGTCCTTGTCCACGACCACCGGCATCCCGAGCCGCCCGGCCAGCGCGTCCCGCAGGGCGAACCCGTCCCACTCCGGGAAACCCGTCACCCGGTGCAGCACCCCCCGGACGTGATCGAGCGGCCCCGGCAGCGCGACCCCCACGCCCAGCGGCGGCACCGGGCCGAGCAGGGCCGAGACCTCCCCGGCCGCCCCCTCGACCACCGCGTCGGCCCCGGCCCCCAGGTCGAGCGGGGCGTGCCGCTCGGCCACCACGGCCCCGGTGAGGTCACAGAGCACCACGGTCAGCTCGTCCCGGTCGAGGTGCAGCCCGACGGCGTGCCCGGCCTCGGGCACGAGCCGCAGCACCGTACGGGGTTTGCCGCCCGTGGACGCGAGGCGCCCCGCCTCCGTCGCGAGGCCGTCCGTCCGCAGCCGTGCGGTGATCTTGCTGACGGCCTGCGGGGTCAGCCCGGTCCGCTCGGCGAGTTCCAGACGGCTTATGCCGGAGGCCCCCGCCGTGCGCAGCAGATCGAGTACGAGCGCCGCGTTGTGACTGCGCAGGGCCGGCAGGTTCACCCCCGCCGCCCCCGCTCCCGTACCCACGCCGACACCCGCTCCCGGCCCCCCGGGAACCGTCCGGTTCGCGAAGGCGCCGGAGATCCCGGCCACACCGCCCTGGTCCGCGAAAACTCCCGGGGTCCGGGGTACACCTGGATTCCCGGGGATTTCCTGCGCTCCGGCCCCACCCGCACTGGTCCTGTTCACATCACCCATTGTCCCCTGCGCTTGCACTTTGGCAACAGTGTTGCGAAAGTAGCCGCATGACAGGCATGACTGGTACTGGTACGCCCCTTCGCGTGGGTCTCGTCGGCTACGGCCTCGCGGGTTCCGTCTTCCACGCCCCGCTGATCGCCACGACCGAGGGACTCGCCCTCGACACCGTCGTCACCTCGAACCCGGAGCGCCAGGCGCAGGCCCGGGCCGAGTTCGGCGACGGACTCCGCTTCGCCGCGACCCCCGAGGAACTGCTGGCGCGCGCCGACGAACTCGACCTGGTCGTCATCGCGTCCCCGAACAAGACCCACGTCCCGATCGCGACCGCCGCCCTGAAGGCCGGCCTGCCCGTGGTCGTGGACAAGCCCATCTCCGGCACGGCGGCGGAGGCCCGTGAGCTGGCCGCCCTGGCCGACGAGCGCGGCCTGCTGCTCTCCGTCTTCCAGAACCGCCGCTGGGACAACGACTTCCTGACGCTGCGCAAGCTGTTCGCGGACGGCGAGCTGGGCGACGTCCAGCGCTTCGAGTCCCGTTTCGAGCGCTGGCGCCCGCAGCTGAAGGGCGGCTGGCGCGAGTCCGGCGACCCGGCGGAGATCGGCGGTCTCCTCTACGACCTCGGCAGCCACCTCGTGGACCAGGCGCTCGTCCTCTTCGGCCCCGCGGCCTCGGTGTACGCGGAGTCGGACGCCCGCCGTGCGGGCTCGCTGGCCGACGACGACACGTTCATCGCGATCACGCACCGCAGCGGGGTCCGCTCGCACCTGTACGTCTCCGCGACGACCGCCCAGCTCGGCCCGCGCTTCCGCGTCCTCGGCTCGCAGGCGGGCTACGTCAAGTACGGCCTCGACCCGCAGGAGGCCGACCTGCGCGACGGCAAGCGCCCCGGCGACGGCTCCGAGTGGGGCGTCGAGCCGGAGGCCCTGTGGGGCCGCGTCGGCTCCGGCGAGTCCCCGCAGACCGGCGGCGGCCGTCCCGAGCCGACGGTCCCGGGCGCGTACCCCTCGTACTACGCGGCCGTCGCCGCCGCGATCCGTGACGGCGGCCCGAACCCGGTCACCGCCCACGAGGCCGCCGCCGCCCTCGACGTCCTGGAGGCCGCCCGCCGCTCCGCCCGCGAGTCCGTGGTGGTGTCCCTGTGACGACGCCCGCCGCACCGGAGATCGCCGAACTGGAGGAGCAGGAGCGCCGGCTGACGCTCCAGCGCTTCACCCACGACGACGCCTGGGCCCTCGGCACGCTCCTCGTCGACCTCGCCCGCGAGCGCGAGGCGCCGGTCGCCATCGACATCCGCCGTGGCGGCCAGCAGCTCTTCCACGCGGCGCTGCCGGGTTCCACCCCGGACAACGACGCCTGGATCGACCGCAAGCGCCGCGTCGTCGAGCGGTACGGCTGCTCCTCGCTGCTGGTCGGCTCGCGCTTCCGCGCCAAGGGCACGACGTTCGAGGAGTCCTCGCGCCTCGACCCCGACGCGTACGCGGCCCACGGGGGCGCGTTCCCGATCGCCGTGACGGGCGCGGGCGTCGTCGGCACGGTCGTGGTCTCCGGCCTGCCCCAGGTCGAGGACCACAAGATGGTGGTGGAGGCCCTGGAGAAGTTCCTCTCCACCTAGCGAAAAGGTTCCCCGCGCCCCGGCCAGGAGCGCGGGGAACCGCGCACGACGAGCCCCGTCAGGGGCACGGGGAACGGCGCACGGTGGGCCCCGTCAGGGGCGCGGGGAACTGCGCGAGCAACCACGACGCACCCGCACCGGAAAGAGGCCCCCGGCCGAAGCGGACCCCACCCGGCGAACCCAGCGGAGCGCTCACGCGTTGGCGAGTACCTGCCGCTGCCGCCCCAGCCCCCCGATCTCCAGCTCGACGACGTCACCCGCCCGCAGGTACGGCTTCGGCTCGGGCCGCCCGAGCGCGACCCCGGCGGGCGTACCGGTGTTGATGACGTCCCCCGGGTACAGGGTCATGAACCGGCTGACGTACCGGACGACCTCGGCGACCGGGAAGATCTGCTCGGCCGTCGTCCCGTCCTGCTTCAGCTCCCCGTTCACCCAGAGCCTCAGCGACAGCGCCTGCGGGTCCGGGACCTCGTCCCGGGTCACCAGCCAGGGCCCCAGCGGGTTGAACGTCTCGCAGTTCTTGCCCTTGTCCCAGGTGCCGCCGCGCTCGATCTGGAACTCGCGCTCGGAGACGTCGTGCGCCACCGCGTACCCGGCGACGTGCGCGAGCGCCTCCTCGTCGGACTCCAGGCAGCGGGCGGTACGGCCGATGACGACGGCCAGCTCGACCTCCCAGTCGGTCTTCACCGACCCGCGCGGCACGAGCACCGTGTCGTCCGGCCCGACCACGGTGTCCGCCGCCTTGAGGAAGACCACCGGCTCGGCGGGCGGCTCGGCCCCGGTCTCCCGGGCGTGGTCGTGGTAGTTCAGCCCGATGCACACGACCTTGCCGATCCGGGCCAGCGGCGGTCCCACGCGCAGTCCGTCCGCGTCGAGCGCGGGCAGCTCACCGGCCGCCTCCGCGGACCGGATCCGGCCGAGCGCCGCGTCGTCGGCGAGCAGCGCCCCGTCGATGTCGGCGACGAGGCCCGACAGGTCCCGCAGGGTTCCCCCGGCGTCGAGCAGCGCGGGCCGCTCCGACCCGGCCGTACCGACTCGCAGCAGCTTCATGGTCACCATCTCCCTCGGTCGCGGGCCGTCCGACCGATGGGTACGGCCGTCACGGGACCGTGCGATCCTCCAAGTTCACCGTCCAGCCCGCAAGACCCCGTTCACGGACCGGACCGACCGGTACCCCGCCGCCGGGCAGGAGCCGTCAGACGAGGGCCGCGGTCGCGGACGCCGCCCCCGGCATGTCCCGGTAGAGCACCGCCCGCTCCACCGCGCTCCAGGCCGTACTGGTCACCACGTACAGCGCGGCGGCCAGCGGCACCACGGCCACGGTGATCAGCGTGAGGAAGGACATGAACGGCATGATCCTGCCGACCGAGGCGAGCGCCGCCGCGGTCGCCTGCTCGCTCTCGCTCCGGTCCTCGTTCCGGTCCTCGCCCGCCACCGGCGCGGCGGCGACGGCGGCCGTCCGCTTCGTCCGTACGTAGTTGAAGCAGGCCACGGCCGTGACGACGGCGAAGAGGGCGAGGTAGACGAGACCGGCCGGCCCGAAGGGCCCGCCGTCGCCGAGCGCGTCCGCCCACCGGCCCCCGAGCGGCGCGGCGAAGAGCTCGTGTCCGAGCAGGGCGTTGGCCTCGCCGCCGATCGTCGAGCTGGAGAACAGGTGGTAGAGGAGGAAGAAGGCCGGCATCTGGAGCAGGCTGGGCAGGCAGCCGGAGAGCGGCGACACCTTCTCCTCGGCGTGCAGTTCCATCAGCGCCTTCTGGAACTTCTCGCGGTCCTTCCCGTGCTCCTTCCTCAGCTCGGCGATCCGCGGCTGGAGCGCCGCCCGCGCCCGCTGCCCGCGGGCCGCCGCCCGTGACAGGGGATGCACGAGCAGGCGTACGAGCGCGGTGAACAGGACGATCGCCGCGGCGGCGGCCGAGGCGTGGAACAGGGGCTGGAGCAGGTCGGCGATGTGCTCGACCAGGTGCGCGAAGACGGACATGAACGTGGACATGCGTGAGCCCTCCGGGGGTCTCTCGTGCCGGGAGTACGGAATGCGGCATGACGACCCGCGCGGGTCACCCGTGACGGAGCACCGCACCGGGCGGACGGTCGCCGGGAGCGGAACGGTGGAGGAGGGGTGTCCTACGCGGTCGCCGGGAGGGCGTGTCCGGGCGCCCTGGGACGCGGCCGTCCGCTGGCGTCGGGATCGCGTTGGGCCAGGAAGGCCGTGCGGAGGTCCCGGTCGCGGATGGCCGTGCGGACCCGGGTGGGCGGCACGACGGGCGCGCAGCGCGCCACGATGAGGGAGCAGGCGGCGAAGGCGGACCCGGCGGCGGCCGTCGCCGCGACGGCGACGGTGGCGGTGAGGGTGCCCGTGTCGAGCAGGACGACCTGGAGGAGCAGGAGCAGCAGTACGGCGGTGGGGCGGGCGTCGGCCCCGGTCCGGATCATCGACCGCTCCTCCTCTCGTACGCGGTGCGCGTGTCCCTCCGTTCGTTATACAGGACGGTTCGCCGCGTACGGGACGGTCCGCCGCCGACCGTCCGGAACCGGCCGCGGGAAACGTCCTGGTCCCGCGGGACCGGATGTGGGGCGGGTGCGGCCGGCGGGGCCCCTCGTTCGTCAGCGGGGCCGCACGGAGGTGAGCTTCCCCCACACCACCATGCGGTACCGGGAGGTGTACTCGGGGGTGCACGTGGTGAGCGTGATGTAGTACCCGGGCTGCGTGTACCCGTACGACGGCCGGACGGTGCTGCGCGGCACCGGGCGGATCACCCCGACGTCCCGCGCGGAGGTCCGCGGCAGCGTCCGGTCGACGGTGTACGTGTAGACGGCGGCCTTCGTCTCGACGGTGATCGTGTCGCCGCGCCGGAGCCTCGGGAGGTACCGGAACGGCTCCCCGTGCGTGTTCCGGTGCCCGGCGAGCGCGAAGTTCCCGGCCTGTCCCGGCTGTTGGGTGTCCGTGTAGTGACCGGCGTAGCCCTTGTCCAGGACGCCCCCCTTGCTGACGCCCTCCGCGACCGGCACCCGCAGGGAGAGCCGCGGGATGCCGAGGACGGCGTAGGCCTGGGAGCGACGGGGGCCCGTACGACCGCTATCGACCGCCGATCCGGACAAGGCGCTCCGCCCCACCGGCCGCCCGCCGCCGCCCTCCTCCGAGCCGGTCGCACCGTCCCCGCTCCCCCCGGACCCGGACGCGCCCGTGCCGGACCCCGAGGTCCCCGCGCCCGGCCCGGAGGTCCCCGTGTCCGGGGTCCCCCACTCCCACTCCCGCTCCAGCGCCTGCACCTTGCGCTCGGCGCCGTGCCGCGCCTGCCGGTTGGTCCACCACAGCTGGTGCGCGACCAGCAGGAGCAGCACCACCCCGACGGTGACGAGGACCTCGGCGCCGCTCAGGAGCACCCGCCGGTACGCCGCCCGCCGTCGCCGCGTGCCGTGGTGCACGACCCCCGGAGCCCGCATCCGTACGCCCCCTTCGCCGGGCGCACGATAAGCGCGGCCACGCCAACTCTCCAGCCCCGCGCGGCTCCTGTACGTACGAACCCTCCTCGCCCGCTCCTCACCGCCCCCGGCCGAGGCTTCCTTCACCGGTTCGGGAAAGGGCTGCCGCGGAGACGAGGAGATCAAGGAAAAATAAGAGGGGCTTTTGTCTGGTTCATCACAGTTATGGTGAGCCGCGTCATATTACGATTTGGACATCGGGGTGCTTTTCGGCGCCACTTTTCCGCGTCGGCCGATTCGTCCGCAGACGACTGCGGCAACGCCACGACCGAGGTACCGGACGGCACTGCGGGGGCAGGGCCGATCGAGGCGCAGAGCCCGCGGAAGCACTTCGGCAGCCCGCGGAAGCACTTCGGCCGGGCCCTCCGGCGACCTTCCGGCGGAACCGGGCCCGAGTCCCGCGAGTCCGCCCGAACCGCCCCTTCGCCCGAACCGCCGAGATCGGTCTCCGCGGAACCCGGTACAGCTCAAGTCCGCCACGCGAAAGGAAAACAGACGGCATGTACGGCAAAGGCACATTGGCCCAGACCGGCGTAGGACTCACGATCTTCGGCATATCGGCGTCGTTGAGTCTGATCGCGGCGACCGTCGTGGCACTGATCGTCGCCGGCGGTCTCACCTACCGCTGCGCCACCAGGGGCAGACGTCATGCCGGCTGAGCACTCTCGCAGGTGGCTGCAGGTCGCGACCACCGTCACGGTGATGGGAGCGGTGGCCGCCTGGGCGGTCGCCACCCACTCCTCCCACGGCGTCTCCGGATTCCTCGGGATCTACTACGTCCTCCTCACCCTGTCCGTACTGCTGTACATGGCCCTGGCCGCGTTCCCGGTCCGCAGCGGTCACCGGCAGCCGGCGCCCGGACGTGTGGTGGCGATCGTCCCGACCTACAACGAGGAGAACATTGAAGGTCTCTACGCGACGGTCAGGTCACTGATCGACCAGTCCTGGCCCGTGTCCGCGATCCATGTGGTCGACGACGGCTCGGAGATCCCGGTCGTCCCCTTCGAGCACCCGCTGGTCACCTGGCACCGTCAGCCCAACGGCGGCAAACGCGCGGCCCAGGCGACCGCACTGCGGCACATCCAGGAAGAGGGGACGCACTACGACTACGTCCTGACCGTGGACTCCGACTCGGAGGTCGACGGGGACGCCGTCCGGCAGATGCTCCGCGTGATGAACGATCCGCGCGTCCAGGCGTGCACCGGCACCGTGCTCGTGCGCAACCGGCACGCCAGCATCCTCGCCCGCCTGTCCGATCTCAACCTGTTCATCTTCTGCGCACTGAGCAGGGGCGTGCGTTCCGGGCTCGGCGTCGTCAACCCCACGTCCGGCGCGCTGTCCCTGTACCGGGCACCGGTACTGTTCGACAACCTCGACCACTACCTGTCCTCGGGGACGGACGGCGACGACCGCCAGTTGTGCGACTACTCCCTGATGCGCGGCCGTGTCGTGTCGGTCCCCGACGCGTATGTCACCACCGACATGCCCGACACCGCCAGGGGAACGTTCCACCAGCGGCTGCGCTGGGGCAAGTCCGGCTGGCGCTTCGTCCCCTGGGAACTGACCAATCTGCCCGGGGCGTCGGTGGCGACCCGGCTCGTCGAACTGTGCACCGACGTCCTGATGCCCGTTCTCTACGTCGGCCTGGTCGTCGGCATGTGGCACGACGGAGCCCTCGCGATGTCCCACGCCTTCGCCATGGGAGGTGTCTTCATGCTCGCGGAGACCGTCTTCTACGCGGCCCTCAGGCCGGGGCTGAGCATGAAGGAGCGGCTGGCAGCACCCCTGTTGGTGCCGCTGTACGCGCTGATGATGCTCCTCCTCGTCTACCCGGCCAAGTACTGGTCCATCACCAGGGTCGGATCGGACAGCTGGCACACCCGGCAGCCCTCCGCCGTCGCGGCGACCGCCTGAGGCCGGTCCCGCCGGGAACGCGGGGTCTCCCGGCGGGCCGGTGCGGTCAGCGGGCGTCCCGGGACCGTCTCACGGGACGAGGCAGCCACCGAGGTGCCCGTCGCCGCTCCGCCCTCTCCGTGTCGGGCAGGTCCCGCCTCCGGCCGACGTACGGGCGCCCGCCCGACGCGCCGGGACCTCCGGCCCCCGCGGCATTCCCGAACCTGCCCTCGATGGCTCCGTGTCTGTGGCCAGCAGGTCTCTCTCCTCTGCGGCCCGGCGGCAGTACGGTGTCCCCCATGCGCCCCGACACGCCTGCCGAGAACGTCGACCACACCGCCGAAGCGGCTCGCCTGGAGCGGACCGCCGGCCTGTACCCGGAGGACGCCGAGCACCTGCTCCTGCAGGCCGCGGCCCACCTCGAACTGGCCGGCGACCGCCCCGGCGCCACCACCCTCTACGACCGCCTCCTCTCCTCGGGCGCCCCCCTGGAGAAGCCGCATCTCGTCCGCGCCCTCAAGGCGTCGAACCTGTGGGAGTACGGCCACGAGGCCGAAGCCCGCGCGATCATCGACGGGGTACGGGCGGCGGCACCCCGCGACCCGGCCCCCTGGGTGATCGTCGCGGAGTCCCTGGAGTCGCACGACGAACTGGAGGCGGCGCAGGACACCTTCACCGAGGGAACGACCCTGCTCCTGACGGACGTGCCCGAGCCCCCGTACTCCACGCTCCCCCTCCTCTTCGGCCGTCACCGGGTGCGCCGCATGCTGGGCGCTGCCCACGACGAGTGGGACGCCCTGGCCGACACCCTCCACTCGTCCCCGATCTCCCTGGACGAGCTCCACGACCCGAAGCGCGTCTGGTCCCTCGGCTCGGACAACCCCGCGGAGCTCCAGGCCGAGATCACCCGCCTCCAGGCCGAACTGGGCGCCTACCGCGAGGCCCTCTCCCGCCCGTTCCCGGTGGCGGTCCTGCACTGGTCGGCCCCCGAACTGACGGAACTGACCACCGCGTACCCGGACCTCACCACCGAGTACCCCTCCCACGGCGAGCACCTGACGACGATAGAGGCGTCCCTGCGCGAACTGGCCGGCTCCGGCACCCCGAACCTCGGCATCGTCACCGCCACGGTCCCCTCCTACGAGGCCTTCGCCGCCTCGGAGGCCGCCTCCCCCTCGGACACGACCCTGCTCCCCCAGTACGCGACGACCCTGGCGGCCCGGGGCCTCGCGGTCGCCTGGCCGCCGCAGCGGGGGGCGGGGTGCTGGTGCGGGTCGGGGGCCTCTTACGGGGAGTGCCACGGAACCGTGTGATGACCAGTGGCATCGCCACAACCCGTCATCTCCCATGAAGGTGCATCCCGGGCTACGAGCAGACGGGGTGCACCTTCGTCTTGATCCTTCGCCCTTGACTCGATCGTGTCAGTGCCCCCTGTTAGAACTGTGCACGGCGCAATGAGCGATCGGGGGGCCAGCATGGTTCAGTCAGGGGATGTGTCACAGCCTGTCGCGGGTGTGTATGAGGAGCTCGTCACCGAAGACGTGCAGGCGCAGATCGACCAGCTGAGCGCGGCCGGATGGAAGCCAATTCACGCTGAGGTCAGCGCTGAGTCGTCACCCCATGTCCTGGCGCGTTACATCGGGGAAGCCGTGGGGCGACGGTTGAGCCTGCTGCCTCATGACAAGCAGGTCGCCGCAGCCAACCAGATCATGCAGTCCCTCGTCAGCAGCGTGCCGGACCCGGATGCGGACGAATCGTCGACCACCATTGTCGATGGCCCTCGCCAGCTCCTCGCCTTGGCCGAGCAGAAGGCGCCCGGCGCGTATGCCATCAGGCCCCTGACTCCGCTGTCTGAAACAGCGTTGATCACCAATGCGCCAGATGATCCGAGCCTGGGGGCGGAGTTGCGGGCCGAACTCGCTACCGCCGACCGCATCGATCTGCTCTGCGCGTTCGTGAAGTGGTATGGAATAAGGGTTCTCGAGGACTCGCTCCGCGCGGCCAAAGAACGTGGGGTCCCCATCCGGGTCATCACCACCACCTACATCGGCGCCACCGATCGACACGCTTTGGACCGACTGGTGCGCGAGTTCGGCGCCCAGGTGAAGGTCAACTACGAGATCAGATCGACGCGCTTGCACGCCAAGGCGTGGCTGTTCCGGCGCAACACGGGGTTCGACACCGCGTACGTAGGCAGTTCGAACCTCTCTAAAGCTGCCTTGCTCGACGGCCTGGAGTGGAACGTACGGCTGTCATCGATCGCCACGCCGAGGGTGCTCGACAAGTTCGAGGCGACCTTCGACGCGTACTGGGCCGACACCGCCTTCGAGGACTACGACCCTGATCACGACAGCGAGCGGCTCACTGACGCACTTGCCCGGGCGGGGGGCACTGGCTCCGCTGGTGATCTCAAGATCAGCCTTTCGGGTCTTGAGGTGCATCCCCTCCCCCACCAGAAAGACATGCTGGAGCGACTCCGTGTCGAGCGCGACATTCGTGGCCGCAGCCAGAATCTCCTCGTCGCCGCGACGGGGACGGGCAAAACCGTCATGGCAGCGCTGGACTATCGCAGTATGCGCGACAAACGCGGCGGCGATCTCCCTCGCCTGCTCTTCGTCGCTCACCGCAAGGAGATCCTGAACCAGTCTCTGCGGACCTATCGGGAAGTACTGGACAACGCCTCGTTCGGCGAGCTCCTCCACAGTGGCAAAGAGCCACGCGACTGGACGCACGTGTTCGCCAGCGTCCAATCGCTCAACCTCCAGCGCTTGGAGCAGCTCGACCCCGAGCACTTCGACGTCATCGTCATCGATGAGTTCCATCACGCCACGGCCGAGACATACAGACGGGTCATCAAGCACTTCAAGCCGACCCAGCTGCTAGGTCTCACCGCTACCCCAGAGCGGATGGACGGGCGCAGTGTGCAGAACGAGTTCTTCGACGGGCGTATTGCCGCGGAGCTTCGTCTCTGGGAAGCCCTAGAGAATGATCTGCTCTGCCCCTTCCACTACTTCGGCCTTCCGGACGGTACGGACCTGACCCGCCTCAACTGGCGTTCGGGTACCTACGACCGGGATCAACTCGGCCATCTCTACACGGGTGACGAGGCCCGGGCGCGCATCGTCATCAAGCAGGTTGAGGACAAGATCTCGACTCCCGCCTCCATGCGGGCCCTCGGATTCTGCGTGTCCAAGGCGCATGCGCACTTCATGGCGGACTGCTTCCGTCGGGCAGGATTCCAAGCAGCGGCTCTCGACAGCGACTCCCGCCCCGAGGTGCGTACGCAGACGCTTGACGACCTCAAAGCAGGTCGCATCCAGGTGATCTTCTCTGTCGACTTGTTCAACGAGGGCCTGGACATCCCTGACGTCGACACGCTCCTGCTGCTGCGCCCTACCAACAGCGCGACCGTCTTTCTCCAGCAGCTTGGACGCGGACTGCGCCGCACGCCGAACAAGCCAGTCCTGACAGTGCTCGACTTCATCGGCCAGCATCGAGCGGAGTTCCGCTTTGAGGAACAGTTCCGGGCCCTGACGAACCTGTCCCGTAACCGGCTCGTCAACAGCATCGAGCAGGACTTCCCACAGTTGCCGTCCGGATGCCAGATCATCCTGGAGGGCAAATCCAAGGACCTCGTCCTAGACAACATCCGCACGCAGCTCAAGGCCACCATCACCACGTTGGCCAAAGAAGCCAGGGACTACAGCACCCCACGGCTGGCGGACTACCTGCGCGAGAGCCGCCGGGACATCCAGGAGCTCTACAAGAGTGACAACTCCTGGACCAAGGTGCTGCGCAAGGCCGGCTTCATCTCTGAGGAGGCGCCGCCGGGTGAAGCAGAGCTCCTCAAGCGCGTCCATGCCTTCCTGCACGTCGACGACCCGGACCGCATCCACGCATATCTACGGCTACTCACAGATGACGCCCCCGACTACGACTCCCTGTCCATGGAGGAGGCAGCGTACGCTCGCATGCTCTTCTTCAACCTGTGGGACAACGCCGGGGGCTTCTCCAACTACCGGCAGGGCCTCGATTCACTACGATCGCAGCCAATGTTGCGAGACGAACTCCAGCAGGTCCTCTCGTACGCCCTTGAAGAGGTGGACCACTTCCCCCTTCCGCTGGAAGGCCCGCTCGCTCACGTCCCCTTGAAGATCCACAGCTCCTACAACCGTTCCGAGATCCTCTCGGCTCTGGGAGTGGCGCGCTTGGGCGGCCAGATGCCCCGGGACTTCGGGCAAGGAGTGCGGTGGGTGGAGAAGCTCAAGACCGATGCCCTCCTCATCACCCTGGAAAAGAGCGAGCGCGACTTCTCCCCCACGGTCCGCTACAAGGACTACGCGCTCAGCCCCACCCGCTTCCACTGGGAGTCCCAGAGCACCACTCCGGCGAACTCCGCAACTGGCTTGCGCTACCAGCAGCACGACCAGCTCGGGAGCCATGTCCTGCTCTTCCTGCGCCGCTACAAGCGCAACAGCATCGGCAAGGCCGAGCCGTGGATGCTCCTGGGGCCAGCCACATACTTCGACCACTCCGGCAGCAAGCCCATGGCAATCACTTGGGATCTACATCACGAGCTTCCTGCCGATGTGAGCTCGTACGCCTCGATCACGAGTTGACTCGGCCTCCGCCTATGCGGAGGTATGGTCTTCCGCCTCGAAGTGTGTCTGAGCCCGGTCCAGGAGGTCATCGGCGTCTCGGCCTCGCGCATGAAACCAATGCAGGAGGTCGGCGATGATCTCAATCGCCGACTTCTCCGCCTGAGCCATGCTCAAGCGGCACGAGCCAGCGAACCCGCCGCCGGATGCTCTCCCCGCTCCATACAAGTCCAATAGCCCCTCAGCTCTACTCGAGTGCGGGCTGCTACTCACCGGCACAGGCACGGCTACTGCTGACACCAACTCACACCACGTCACTTTCCGATCTCCGTAGAGCTCGACACCCCAACGCACGGCAGTGGCCTCGACAAGGGCCATGCCGCGACCGCCTTCGGAGTCGACTCCGGGCTGAAGCAGAGTGGGGAGAGCTCGGGTGTCTGGATCCTGGATCTCAATCTTCAGAAGCGGGCCGCTCACTGACACCGCGAGGGTCGTGGGAGTACCTGGGCCCACGTGCGTGATGACGTTGGAAACCAGCTCGGTCACGCAGAGCTGAGCTCCCTCGATCACCTCGGGCAGCCCCCAGAGGGTCAGGTGGAGGCGCATCAGTCGACGCAGGGCAGCTACTTCCTCGGGTTCTGCCAGGAAGTCGAGGCTCCACGGCTTCCTGCTCACGGGTGGGTCGTTGTGCACCACGGCAAGTCCTTCCCGCTCGACTCGGTCGCTCATCGCGATGAGTTACGCACAGAGAGTTGCATTGAAACTCTCAAAATGGAACTCTCATGGTGAGCGAAGAGGAGCTCGCGGCCCATCCAAGTACCCCCGGCGCACGCCGTCTTGCCCCCGCGCTCGCGCGCCCCGCACGATCTAACGCATCAACATGAAGGGCCTTGAAACATGGCAGCCGGACCCACGACCCGCAGGCGCCAGCTCGGCGCCGACCTGCGCCGCCTCCGCGAAGCGAAGGGGCAAACCCTGGAAGAAGCCGGCGCGCGTGTGGGGATCTCCAAGGCGACCTTGAGCCGCTACGAGACCAAGGAAGGCAGCGTCAAGTGGCCAGCGGTGGATGCCCTGTGTCGCGAGTACGGCGCTTCCGACGAAGAGCGGCTCGCCCTGGTCGAGCTCGCCAAGGGCGCGAAGATCCAGGGTTGGTGGCGATCACTGGCCGATCCCATCCCCGAATCCATGAACCTCATGCTCACACTTGAGGATGAGGTCGTCCGCGAGGACCACTACGCCTGTATGTACATTCCAGGACTCCTCCAGACCCGCTCATATGCCGAAGCCGTGCACCGAGCTTCAGAGGTGCAGTGCGCGGAGCGAGAAGTCCAGCACATGGTCGACATTCGCATGAAGCGGCAGGAACTGCTCGATCGAGATGATCCGCCCCATCTGTGGTGTGTTGTTGATGAGGCGGCACTACGACGCAGGGTCGGCGGCAGCGACGTCATGCGTGAGCAACTCTTCCATCTGCTCACAGTGGCACAACGCCCCCATGTGACTCTCCAGGTACTGCCGTTCTCAAAGGGAGCCCACGCGGCCGCCGTTGGTAGCTTCGCCGTCCTGAGAGGGGTGACCCGCCAGCTGGACGTGGTCTATGTGGATCTGATCGGCGGCGGCCTGTTCATGGAGAAGCCACAAGAACTGGAGCGCTACAGGCTGGCGTTCGAATACCTCAGCGCACAGGCACTCGATCTGGAATCCTCTGCTGAGATCATTGATCGCATAAGCAAGGAGCCCTGATGGCCTCACCCTCGACGCACCAATGGTTCAAGTCCACCTACAGTGGCGGCAGCGGGACAGAGTGCGTGGAGTGTGCACTTACGGTGGATGGTGCACTGTTGCGCGACTCGAAGAGCGCCTATGGCCCCGCAGTCGCTGTTCGAAGACTGGCGTGGAATGCCTTCATAGAAGCCTTGCAGGTCGGAGCGATGCCAAAAGCCGAAAATTGAGACCTAGTTTACCTCAACCTCAAATCTCGATTAAATTAGCTAAGGAACTAGGCATGCCCTCCGATGCAAGACAATCCGCATCGGAGGGCATAGGATCTGAGGATCTTCAATCCACTCTACTTGCTCTCCATCTGCATGTCGAGATCGCGAAATCCACCTAGGACCACATTTACTATTTTTAGCTCATTCTGCGGATCAGGCTTAACTTGCATCTTCGCCCCTTTATGGGCAGCATCACCGCGAGCCGTAGCCCAGGTCTCGGTCGCACTGAGCCACCCAGAATCAATATCAGCTTCCTGCAAGCCGATGGGTAAGAGCAATCGGAGGAGATTCTTTTCCTTTATGCCGTGATTCTGCTTGCGTGCATAACGATGTATATCGGCTCGCGCGGCTTCTATTCGCGCCTCCAATGCAGGATATTTTACCGGCTTGGCGGCAGCCTCACTTAAAGACTCAGGGATGGCTGGAGCAGACTCCCTGTACGCGACGACCGCCAGAAGGCTAATAGCTATTGAGCCACTAACCTTCCATCCGGAAACAGCTTGATCTATAACCTCAATGACACGATCCTCGATGAAAGACTCAAACTCTGCGTGCGCCAGGACCCTAAAAGCACGCGTCTGCTCATAGACTAGGTCCTCGTAGTCTCCCGTGGGATCAAACTCCTGAGGCAGGAAATTCTGCCGCAGTTCCCTGATCCGCCTCTCCAACTCATCGAACCGTGAAGAACTCACCTGAAACTCCTACGGAACGAGGCGATTGTCGCGCAATTCAGGGACACGCAACTTCGTATCGAGGGCACCACCCAGGGCTTCACCCCAGAGGGACAGGCGTCGATGAGTGGCTAGCGGAGTCTTAGTTGTGGTCTGGATCGACTCAACGAACCGCGGATTGGTGTCACAGAGATCGCGAAAAGCTGATTCGACGCTCGACATGCGAGAAAACGCCTTGACCCGAATCACCTCCTCCGAGAAGTAATACGTCATTACATCAAATACGGCCCGATTGAAACGTCCCTCATATTTACCCGCAGCCCAGCGATAGAACGCATTATCACCAAACACCTTGAACGTCGCTTCAATTGCCCGATTGCAGTTATCTCCAACCTGCTTGATGCGGACATCTTCTTTCTCCCACTGTGCATTAAGGAGATTCACGGTGTCATCAAGGAATTTCTTCAGGTTACCCGTATACTCATCCAAGGTGAACTGGAATCCGAAATACCGAAGCAACACTTCGACGTCACGCATTCGAAAGTCCGGCTTGTCAATTCGCAGGGCCGCGCGCAGCCATTCACTCTCCGATGCGCAGTCATCCAGGAAGTCAGTGAACGGGCCAGGGTGCAAAGCTTGCCGAAGTTCTTGGGGAGACAGTTTGACGCTACCTGTGTTCAAGCGAAGAAAAACCAAATTAAGGAAATCTTCGTTGGGCCAACGGCGCACGACGACGGTGCGAATGGTCTCGTTAAGGAGCGAGTTTAGATCGTCGACGTAGCTGTCGTCATGTTCCATCTTGCGAAGCGTAGCGAGACGCAAATCTTCGCGAACCTCAAGCCCCGTGAGCGAGAAACCCTTAAAATCTTCTTCTTCTGCAGATGCGGCAAATGACGAACCCGCCGCGAACTGCCGGAGAGCCAAGAGCCGCTGCTTTCCGTCTAGCACGATGAATTTTCCGCGCCGATTCTTATCTTCCGCTAGGACAATCTGGGGAATCGGCAAGCCGAGAATCAAGGATTCAATAAAGCGACTTTTCCTGGGCTTATTCCAGGCATCCCTACGCTGAAATCTGGGATTGAGCTGGATGTTACCCCGACGCAACTGACTGAGAATGGTTTCGGCGGTCCAGTCTGTGTCCGTGACAACAGCCCGGGTGACCTCCTCAGAGGTCACCGATGCAGCGGTGTCCTCCTCTTCCCCGTCTGCGTCGTCCCACTCTGGTACGTCATCGTTCGCCATGTTGCTCCGTCCATCACCCGTAGGTGTTCCCTGGCATCAGGCCACTCTCAACTAACTTAGCTTCGCAGACCAGTTCGCACATCGGCATGCCAAACAGGAACTCGGCTCAATGCTTCTGTTCCACGGAGGTTCAGAGTGCAGTTGTCCAGACGTCCCGCAGGACGCCGTCAACGCTTCCAAGCTCGGGACCAGAACACAAAGCCTTCAACGCCCCATTGACGTAGCGCCGCGCGGTCCCGGCGCGCCGGGTTCAGGACGCGTCCGACAGCAGCTCGTCGGTCAGGGGGTATCCCATGGCTCTTGCGGCCGCGACGACTTCGGGAACGGAGGCTTCCGGGTTGAGCCCGAGGATCTGGGGCAGCCCGAGCGGGCGCAGGGCGTAGATGTGGCGAAGCGTCTCGATGTCCGCCGGGGCCTCGTAGTAGTCCTCGGCGAACGACCGGAACGCCTCCGGGGTCGGGTCGAGCAGCAGCTCGAAGAGCCAGTGGGAGCCGTCGGGGTCCGGGTGGTCCTCGGGGAAGGTGATCCGGCCGGTCCGCCAGGACGGGGCGTCCGTTTCGCGCCACAGGCACACCGTCACCACGGGGCACCCGTCCTCGTCGGTGAAGGCGGGTTCCTCCACGTAGCGCCGGAATGCCTCGGGCACCGAGTCCAGCACGCCGGGCCAGGGCTTCGGCACGTCCTCGTGGTGGTACGGGCTCAAGGGGGACTCGTGGTCGAAGCCGCGGATGTACGCGCCTTCGGGGGCGAAGACGATGTCGTACTCGTCGCCCGAGCCGTTGCGCATGGACGCCACCTGCTCGGTCTCCGACCACCGGGCGTCGTACGAGTGGATGCGCTCGCCGTCGGGGTTCAGGATCGCGTCCGCCATGGCCATCGACCGGCAGAGATCCTTCAGGGAGTCGATGTCGGGCAGGGTGCCGGTGATGTCTTGAGCTGTCATACCAGCCATCCAACCGGTTCCCACCGACAGTCGGTCCCGGGCAGTGGCCGAGGCCGGTCCCGGGGGCGGCCCCGGGCAGTGGCCGGAACTCACCCGGCCCGCGGCCACCCGCGCGCCCGCCGGGGTCCGCCCGGAGGTTAGCCTCGGGTGACGGACGAGGAGGCAGTGATGGCGAAGGTTCCGGCCGCGGTGGTGGCCGCCGGAGGGCTTGTCGGTGGGTACGGCGTCGCCCGGTGGACGAGGAAGCGGCAGCTCGGCGGGGTCGTGCTCGCAGCCGCCGGGGTCACCGCCGCGCGGCAGTGGAAGCAGGAGGCCGGCGGGGTGGCCGCCGGGGTGCTGACCGCCGGGTACGTCGCCGCGTTCGCCGGGTCGCACCCGCTGGCCAAGAAGGTGGGCGCCTGGCCCGCCGTCTTCGGTGTCGCCGGTGCCATGGCCCTCGCCTCCTGGGCCGTGGCCGACCGGCGCGCCTGAGCACGGGCCCGGGCCCGGAACATCGGGGACCCCGGGTCACCGGGGACCGCGGGCCGCCGGGGACCGCGGGTGCGCCCGAGCGTCCGGCCGGGTCCCCGGACCGGGACGCGCCCGGCCGACACACCCGAGCCGGGACCGGATCGCGCATCCGCGCCGGGGCCGGCCGGTTCTCAGGAGACCCGCTCCTCCGGGCCCCGGAACGCCCGCCTGTACGCGTACGGGCTCGTCCCCACCACCCGTTTGAAGCGGTCCCGGAACGCCGTCGGGGAGCCGAAGCCCGCCTGGGTGGCGATGCGTTCGACCGGGTACGTGGTCGTCTCCAGGAGGTACTGGGCGCGGCGCACCCGGGCCCGGTGCAGCCACTGGAGCGGTGTCGTGCCCGTCTGGTCGCGGAAGCGGCGGTTGAGGGTACGGGTGCTCATGCCTGCGTGGGCCGCGATGTCGTCCAGGGTCAGTTCCCGGTGCGCGTTCTCCTCCAGCCAGTCGAGCAGCGGCTCCATGGTCGTGCCCGCCGGGACCGGTGGCTGGGTGTGGACGATGAACTGGGCCTGGCCGCCCTCCCGTTCGAGGGGCATCACGGACAGCCGGGCGGCGTGCGCGGCGACCGCCGAGCCGTGGTCCTTGCGGATCATGTGCAGGCACATGTCCAGCGCCGCCGACGCGCCCGCCGAGGTCAGGAACTGGCCGTTGTCGACGTAGAGCACGTTCGGGTCGACCGTCACCGCCGGGTGCCTGGCCGCCAGTTCCCCGGCCGCGAGCCAGTGCGTGGTCGCGCGCAGGCCGTCCAGCAGGCCGGTGGCGGCGAGGACGAAGGCGCCGACGCAGATCGAAGCGATCCGGGTGCCGTTCGCGGCCGCCGCGCACAGCGCCTCCGCGACGCCCGGCGGGAGCACGGGGGACGGGTCGGCCACGCCCGGCAGGATGATCGTGTCCGCGTCCGCCAGCGCCTCCAAGCCGTACGGGGCGCGCAGCGTGAACGCTCCCGCGCTCAGCTCCGCGCCCGCCGTGACCGAGCACACCCGGGTCCGGTACGCCGGACGGCCGTCGGGCAGCCGGGCCCAGCCGAACGTGTCGATCGGGGCGGAGAGATCGAACGGGATGACCTGGTCCAGTGCCAGTACGGCCACGGTGTGCATGACCAGAGCGTAGGCATACGACGGGTTCTCGTCATGCGCTCGTACAGGGTTCGTCGGCAGCCTTTCCGACTCTGGCCGGTCAGAAAGAGTGCTGGCGAGAATCCGTTGACTCCTGGCAGAAGTGCCACTTCTCCGCGATCTTCCCGGCCCCTACCGTCACCCCGTGACCAAGTTCCTCCTCGCCGTCCACGTCATCGCCGCGATCGTCGCCATCGGGCCCGTCACCGTCGCCGCGAGCATGTTCCCGCCGGCCGCGCGCAAGGTCCTCGAAGCGCCGGACGACACGAGCGCCCTCGCCACCGTCCGGCTGCTGCACCGCATCTGCCAGGTGTACGCCGTGGCGGGCGCCGCCGTTCCCGTCTTCGGGTTCGCCACGGCGAGCGACATGGGCGTGCTCGGCGACACCTGGCTGATCGTCTCGATCGTGCTGACCGCGCTCGCGGCCGTGGTCCTCGCCGCGCTGGTCCTGCCCCGGCAGGGCGCGATCCTGGAGGGGGCGCTCGGCGACGGGACCGTGGACCGCGCGGCGACCGTGCGGCTCGCGATGTTCACCGGGATCTTCAACCTGCTGTGGGCCACCGTCACCGTACTGATGATCATCCGGCCGGGGTCCACGACCGGCGCGTAGGACTGTTCCGGCCGGTGCCCCGCGCCCCTAGGATCCCGCCATGGATGCGAACCAACAGCACTCGGCACCGGCCGCCTATCTGAACTTCGTGCAAGGGCAGCTGACCGCCGACGGATGTACCACGCGGTGGGAGGACTGGGCCGGAGTGCCCGTACTCGTGGGACGGCGGGCCGAGTTCCGGCTGAGCTGGATGGGGACGAAGCTGCACCTGTTCACGGTGGCCGCGGTCGTCCCCGAGATAACCGTGCCGGCCATCTCCGGGTTCACCGACCAGGTGATGAAGTACGCCAAGGACACCAAGGGCGGCCTGCCCGTCGGCTTCCAGAACGGCATCGGCGCCTTCCCGCTGCTCGTCAGCGACCGCGTCGATCCGGCGGCCGTGCAGTGGGCCGAGGCGCAGCAGCGGGTCAAGTTCGCCTGCATGACACGGCCCGTCGTGGTCGACAGTTCGCGTCAGTACGTCGGGATGTACCGCGGCAAGCCGGTGCTCGGGCGCGTCTACGCCTCGTACTTCAACGAGAAGGGCTCGCGGTACTTCTACGGGCAGTGAGAAGGCGTGCGTGTGCCGCCTGGTCGGCTGCCCAGGCGGCACAGGTGGCACAGGGCACTTGACCCGGCCGGGTGTCTCACCACTGGCCGGCCAGGAACCGTTCCTCGTCCAGGGCGTCCGCCAGGTCCGTCCTGAACTGCCGGGCCACCGCGCTCACGACCAGCACCGCGGTGGCTCCGAGCAGCGTGACGGCCGCCCAGGTCAGCGGCCACAGCCCGGCGAAGCCGTCCGCGGGACCGGGATGGGTCCGCAGCGACACGTAAAGCAGGATCGCCGGAGGCGCCGCGACCAGGAGCAGCGGCCAGGCCAGCGCGTCCCGGAGTCCGAAGTGGACGGCCAGGAGCAGCAGGACCGCGGCGAGGGCGAGGAGACCCGTGCCCGTCACCGGGGTGGTCTCCACGTAGGAGCCCGGCGATTCGGGACGGTCGCGCAGGTCCCAGGGAATGCAGACGAGGTACGCCGCGCAGGAGAGGGCGGCGCCGAGGACACGCGTCAGCCAGCGTTCCGGCCGGGGGCGCGTTCGCAAGGGGCGGAGCAGCTTCTCGGTCATGTGTACAAGGGTTCCGCGCCCGGCGGTACCGCGACAGAGTACGCGTACTCAGAAAAAGCACTCAGGAAAGGACCACTCGTGCGGGCTTCCCGCACCGGAAGCCCGCACGAGTCCCTCCTGCCCGCGACCGGTCAGGCCCCCAGCGCCCGTGACACCACGTAGATCAGCAGTCCGGCCAGGGATCCGACCACCGTGCCGTTGATCCGGATGAACTGAAGGTCACGGCCGATGTTCGCCTCGATCTTCCGGGTCGTGTGCTCGGCGTCCCAGCCCGCGACCGTGTCCGTGATGAGCGAGGTGATCTCCTTGCGGTACGTCGTCACGACGTACACGGCCGCGCCCTCCAACCAGCCGTCCACCTTGGCCTGGAGCTTCGGGTCCGTGGCCATGCGGGAGCCGAGGGACAGCAGGGAGGCCCGTACGCGCAGCCGCAGCTCGCTGCGCTCGTCCTCCGCCGCGGACACGATCATCGACCGTACGGCCGTCCAGGCGGAGGCGATCAGGTCCTGGACCTCGCCGCGGCCCAGCACCTCGCCCTTGAGGCGCTCCACGCGCGCGCGGGTGTCGGTGTCGGACTGCAGGTCGGAGGCGAAGTCGGTGAGGAAGCGGTCGAGGGCGCCGCGGGCCGGGTGGGTCGGGGAGTCGCGCATCTCGGTGACGAAGCGGAGCAGTTCCTTGTAGACCCGCTCGCCGACCTTCTTGTCGACGAACCGGGGGGTCCAGCCGGGCGCGCCGCCCTGGACGGCGTTCATCACCTGCGTGTCGTGGAACACCAGCCAGTCGTGCGCACGGACCACCACCAGGTCGACGAACCGCTTGTGCCCGCCGTCCAGGACGATCTTCTCCAGCATCTTCCCCATGCCGGGCGCGATCTCCTGGGCGTCCGCGCGGCGGGTGATCGCCTCGCCGACGACGGCCTGGACGTCGGAGTCGCGCAGCACGGTCAGCGCGCCCCTGAGCGCGGCGGCCAGTTCGGCGGTGACCCTGTCGGCGTGCTCGGGGTCGGCGAGCCAGGCGCCCAGTCTGCTGCCGATGCCCACCGCGCGCAGCCGCTGGCGGACGACCTCCTCGGAGAGGAAGTTCTCGCCGACGAACTCGCCCAGCGAGACGCCGAGCTGGTCCTTCTTCTTGGGGATGATCGCGGTGTGCGGGATGGGCAGGCCGAGCGGGTGCCGGAAGAGGGCCGTGACCGCGAACCAGTCGGCCAGCGCGCCGACCATGCCCGCCTCGGCGGCGGCCGCGACGTAGCCGGCCCAGGCGCCCGCGCCTTCGTTCGAGGCCCACTTGGCCAGGACGTAGACGAGGGCGACGAAGAGGAGCAGGCCGGTGGCGGTCGCCTTCATCCGGCGCACCCCTCGGCGTTTCTCCTCGTCGGCGGGGCTGAAGGTGTTCATCGCCCGGCCCGGCGGCGCGGGGGCCGTCCGGCCGCCCGCGATGCCGGTCGCCCTCCCGGCACCGGCACCAAGGCCACCAGCACCAGCAGCGTCACCTGCGTCGGCGGCAGCGGAATCACCGGCGTTCGCGGCGTCGCCCGGGCGGGCATGCCGCTCCGTGCCGTCCGCTTCACCCGAATTCGTGCGTCCCATTCACTCCACCCGTTCGCAGGCCACGTCGTGCCCCGTACACATTGTCCCTTTCTCCCTCTCTTCCTCACCGACTCCTGGAACGCCGCGGGAGTTCCCGGCGTCTGTCCGGACGGGGGGAATCGACGAGGATCCCCCAAGGGCCGAAGGGGTCCCTCGGGGGGCGCTTCGTAGCTCTCCCGACCCATGCCGCATCATGGAGTGATCACATCGGAGCCCCGGGCTCCCAGTCCGAGGAGAAACGCACCGCATGACCAAGCGTCACGGTTATGCCCTGCTCGCCGCGATCCTTGCCGTGGTCGTGGTCCTTTCCGCAGCCATATACATCGGTGTCGCGGCGGACGACGGCACCGCGGCCAAGCCCGCCGTCGCCAGTGGCCACACGTCGCACGACGCCGCCCCCGCCTCCACCGGCACCTGGGTCGGCGCCTGGTCCGCCTCCCCGGTCGGAGCCGAGCCGGGCACGGAGCCCGACGGACTCGCGGGCCGCTCCGTGCGCAACGTCGTGCACACGGCCGCCGGGGGTACGAGTGCCCGCATCACGCTGTCCAATCTCTACGGGCAGCAGCCGCTGGTCGTCACGCACGCCACGATCGCCCTCGCCGACACCGCGGACAGCGCCGCCGCCACGGCCGACACCATGCGCCGCCTCACGTTCGGCGGCGCCACGGCCGTCGAGATCCCGGTCGGCCGCCAGGTGACGAGCGACGCCGCGCGCGTACGCGTCCCGCACGGCGCCGACGTCCTCGTCACGACGTACTCGCCGACCCTGTCCGGCCCGGTCACCTACCACCCGCACGCCCGGCAGATCTCGTACGTGGCCGACGGCGACCGCACCGAGGACCCGAGCGCCATCGCGTACACCGAGCAGACCCCCTACTGGCGCTACCTGACCGCGCTCGACGTGCTCAGCGACGACGCCACGGGCACCGTCGTGGCCTTCGGCGACTCGCTCACCGACGGCATCACCTCCACCGTGGGCGCCAACCGCCGCTGGACGGACGCCCTTTCCGAGCGGCTGCGCGACGCGGCCGGATCCGGTGACACGCCCCGCTACAGCGTCGTCAACCAGGGCATCAGCGGGAACCAGGTCCTCGCCGCGGGGTTCGGCCGGCCGGCCGACAACCCCAGCGGGCTGAACCGGTTCGGCCGCGACGTCCTCGACCGTCCCAACGTCAAGGCCGTCGTCATCGACCTCGGCGTCAACGACATCCTGCGCAACCCGAACCAGGTCGACCCGGTCACCGTGACCGACGGCCTGCGGACCCTGGTGCGGCAGGCGCACGCCCGCGGGCTGCGGGTCGTCGGCGCCACGCTGATGCCCTTCCAGGGACACCGCGGATACACCGACGCGCGGGACGCCGTGCGCCGGGCCGTGAACGCGGAGATCCGGGCCGGGAAGGTGTACGACGCCGTCGTCGACTTCGACGCGGCGCTGCGGGACCCGCACAACCCGCGCCGGCTGCTGCCCGACTACGACTCGGGCGATCATCTGCACCCCAGCGACAAGGGGTTCGCGCGCATGGCCGAGGTGTTCGACCTGAAGGAACTGAAGGGCCCGGTTCCGGCGGAGCTGTGACCCGCCGGAGGCCGACGGCCCGGGTCGCGCGAGTGGCGCGGGCGGCGCGGGCCGAACGTCCGCGGCCCCGGCAGCACCCCCGCGGCTCAGTAGTCGCCGTCGCGCCGCCGCCGGCGGTCCTCCCTGCGCTCCTCGTGCCGCAGACGGCGCTCCTCGTGGCGCTCGCGGCGCTCCTCCTGGTGCTCGCGCATCAGGTCATGGGCCTCGTCGAGCGCGTCGAGCATGTGGTCGAGACCGCTGTTCCCGGAGCCGTGCAGCTCCTTGCGGGCCTCCCGGCGCTCCAGCTTCTCCTGCCGTCGCTCCTCCTTCAGGCGCTGGCGCTCGGCACGGGTGAGCTTGCGCTCCACCCCGACGCCGCCCCAGAAGGCGAACCCGGTGACGATCACCCGGGGCGCGCCGGGGTCACCCGGCCGACCCTCCTCGCGGTGGTCGAAGCCGCCCATGATGCCGATGCCGCGGACCACGACCTCGACGCCCGGCGGCACGATGACGTTCAACCCGCCCATGACCGCGACACAGTTGACGACGACCTCACGGTCCGCGAAGTTCGCCTCGCGCAGGTCTATCTCCCCGCCGCCCATGAAGGCGAAGGAGTTGAAGCGCTTCGGCACCGTCCAGCGGCCCTTGCGCTCGAAACCGGACAGGACCGCCACGGCCCACGAGGAAGAGCCCTCGCCGCCGACGATCCGCGATCCCCAACTCCCGTCGTCCACGGGCTGCTTGACCATGGAGACGCGAGGAGCCGTCGCCGCCCCCGGCAGATCGCGGGTGATCGGCGTCAACTCCCCGTAGGTACGGGCCGCGTACGTCGCCTCCAGCCGCTCCTCGAACTCCTCCATGTCGAGGCGGCCCTCCGCGAGGGCGTCCCTGAGCTGTTCGGCGACTCGTTCACGATCGGCGTCGGAGGCGCGCAGCTCCGGGAGTTCGTCGGTCATGGGCGCCAGCCTACGAGGTCCCCCGCCCGCGGGCCATCCTGCCCGCCCCCGCGGAAGCCCCGCTATCCCGCCGTCTTGCCGGCGTACATACGGCTGATGACCGCCTCGATGTCCGGCTCCCGCACCGAAAGGTCCATCAGCGGATACTCCGCCGCGATCCGCGCCACCAGCGGAGCGGCCGACATCGCGGCGGGGAAGGCGAGCCACTGGCGGGGCCCCTCCACCTTCACCACCCGTGCCGACTCCAGCTCGATCGGCGGCAGTTCCCGCTCCAGGTCCACGACGAGGGTCCGCTCGCTCTCCCCCACCTCGTGCAGCCCGCTCAGCGCGCCGTCGTACATCAGCCGCCCGTGGTCGATGACCATCACCCGGCGGCACAGCTGCTCGATGTCGGTGAGGTCGTGCGTGGTGAGCAGGACGGTCGTGCCCCGCTCGGCGTTCAGGTCCCGCAGGAACTCCCGGACCCGCACCTTGCTGACCACGTCGAGCCCGATCGTCGGCTCGTCGAGGTACAGCACCTCGGGATCGTGCAGCAGGGCCGCCGCGATGTCGCCGCGCATCCGCTGCCCCAGCGACAGCTGCCGCACCGGCACGTCCAACAGGGCTCCCAGCTCCAGGAGTTCGACACAGCGGTCGAGGTTCTCCCGGAACCGCGCGTCCGGCACCCGGTACATCCGGCGCATCAGCCGGTAGGAGTCGATCAGCGGGAGGTCCCACCACAGCGTCGTACGCTGTCCGAACACGACCCCGATCCGGCGCGCGACCCGGGTCCGCTCGCGCGCCGGGTCGAGACCGGCGACCCGCAGCCGGCCGCCGGACGGGGTGAGGATGCCGGTCAGCATCTTGATCGTCGTCGACTTGCCGGCGCCGTTCGGCCCGATGTAGCCGACCATCTCGCCGCGCCCCACGGTGAACGAGATCGAGTCGACGGCCCGTACCTGCCGCCGCTCGCCGCGCAGGAACCCCGTCCTCCTGCGCACGTCGAAGACCTTCTCGACCCCCTCCAGCTCGATGAACCCGTCCCGCCGGCCCGCCTCCCGGACCGGACCGGCCTGCTCCCTGTCTGCGGCGTCGGCCACGACCGTTCCCCTAACTTCCCGTGCTCCGGTAGGCGCGCAGCCCCGCGCGCCAGGCGATCCCGGCCAGCGCGCAGCACAGCGCCGCCACGGCCGGTGGTGCGAACGCGACCCACGTCGGCAGGTCGAGCGGATAGGGCCGCCCCAGCACGTACAGCGCGGGCAGCCAGTTGACGAAGGCGAGCGGGAGGACGAACGTCACCCCGCGCAGCATGTCCTTGGCGAACACGGTCGGCGGGTACTGCAGGAGCGTGTTGCCGCCGTACGTGAAGGAGTTCTGCACCTCGGAGGCGTCCTGCGCGAGGAACTGGAACGCCCCTCCGGCCACGAACACCGCCGAGAAGATCGCCGCGCCGCTGAGCAGCATCACCGGCATCATCAGCACCTTGAGCGGCGTCCAGTGGATGTCCAGGACGGCGAGGGCGTACCCGAGGACGAGCAGTCCCTGCGTGATCCGGCCGAGGCGGCGCAGCGCGAAACGGTCCGCGGCGACCTGGGCGAGCACCGGCACGGGACGCACCAGCAGGGTGTCCAGCGTGCCGTCGCGCACCCGGCGCCCCAGCCGGTCCATCGAGCCGAGCGCGAGGTCCGCGAACCCGAACGCGACACCGGACACCCCGTAGAGCAGGGCGACCTCGGGCAGGCTGTAGCCGCCCAGCCGGTCGACCCGCGAGAACATCAGCAGGATCGCCACGAAGTCGAGCGCGGTCGCCGCGAAGTTCCCGAAGGCGGTCATCGCGAAGGAGGCCCGGTAGGCCATCGTCGAGCGGATCCACATCGCGGCGATCAGCCGGTAGGCCCGCAGCCCGTCCCACAGCCGCTCGGACGCGCCCTGCCGCTCGAACGGCCGGAGGTCCACCTCCCGGACCACCGGCTCACGGAGCGGCCCGGCCCCGGCCCGCGCCGTCCGCGCCCGCCCCGGTTCCGGCACGCCCGCCGCACCCGTCCCGGCCCGCTCCCCCGCCGGACCCGTCGCGACCCCCGCACCCCGCTCCTCCGCCGGGTCAGCCACCCTGCACCACCACCCTCCGTGTCGCCACCGACTGGAGCAGCCGCCCGGCCGCCAGCAGCCCGACCGCCCAGGCGCCCTGCACCGCGTACGTGCCCAGCGGATCCGCCGTGCCGAGCAGGACGTCCACGGGCGCCTGGATCAGCGACGACCAGGGCAGCGCCCGTACGACCTCGCCCAGCGCGCCGGGAAAGACGTTCAGCGGCAGCAGCATCCCCGAGCAGAAGATCCCCGCGATGGAGGTCAGCTGGGCCACCCCCGCGCCGTCGAGCAGCCAGAACGCGGACAGCGCCACCAGGAAACGGATCGCGAACCCGACGACCACCCCGAGCGCGACCGCGACCAGGAAGGCGAGCCAGGCCAGCGGATCCGAGGGCAGCGCCAGATCGAAGACCAGCGCGCCGAACAGGAGCGGCACCACACCGCGGCCCAGCAGGTGGAACAGCGCCCGGCCCATGTCCTGGGCGAGCCACCACATCTGGAGGTCGGCCGGCCGGTAGAGGTCGATCGCGATGTCACCCGTACGGATTCGTTCGATCAGTTCGTCCTCGAAGCCGCCGCCCATCATCGCGACCACCATCAACAGCCCCTGGCTGAGCCACACGTAACTGAGCGCCTGCGCCCGGTCGTAGCCGCCGAGGTGCGGCTCGCTGTCCCACAGCGCGGTGAACAGGTACGCCAGGATCAGCCCGAAGACGGTGTTGGTGAAGACGCCGGCCGCGGTCGCGACCCGATAGGTGGCGTACCGCCGGAACCCGCTGCCCGCGACAGCCGCGTACAACCGCGCCGTGCCCACAACCCGTCCCTTTCCCCTGCGCCGAGCCAAAGCGCAGGAGCCTAGCCCCGGCCCGTCCCGGTCCGCCAGGCATTTTCCGGCGCGACGCGTGCCGGGATCGGGGATCGGAACACATGGTGCGAGAGTCTTCGTACGGGGCGAACCAGGCGTACGAGGGCGTACGGCGACGTACGACGCGAAACAGGAGTCCGGCGAACAGATGAGCGACGATCCGCAGCAGCGCAGCCAGGGCTGGGCACCCAGGGAACCGGAGGCGGGCCCGGGGCCGGGCGGACGGAACGGGCGGGGCGGACCGGGCACGCAGCAGAGGACGAGGCCCGGGCGGAAGCCGCGGCCGAAGCGCACCGGCCTGCGCAGAATCGTCCCGACCTGGCGCATGCTGCTCGGCACCGTCCTCGGCACGGCACTGCTCCTGGCCGGCCTCTTCGCACTCGGCTACGTCCTCGTCAAGATCCCCTCCGCCAACGCCGCCGCGGTCAAGCAGAGCAACGTCTTCCTGTACGCCGACGGCAGCGGGCTCGCCCGCGACGGCGACGTCAACCGCGAGAACGTCGCGCTGGAGCACATCTCCAAGGACGCCCAGCACGCCACCCTCGCCGCCGAGGACCGCGACTTCTACAGCGAGTCCGCCGTCGACCCCGGGGCGATGCTCCGCGCCGGCTGGAACACCGTCACCGGCAAGGGCCGGCAGTCCGGTTCGACCATCACCCAGCAGTACGTCAAGAACTACTACCTCGGCCAGGAACAGACCGTCACCCGGAAGGTCAAGGAGTTCTTCATCTCCGTCAAGCTCGACCGGGAGAAGAGCAAGGACGACATCCTGGAGGGCTACCTCAACACCAGCTACTACGGCCGCAACGCCTACGGCATCCAGGCCGCCGCCCAGGCCTACTACGACGTGAACGCCAGGGACCTCACCGTCGGCCAGGGCGCCTACCTCGCCGCCCTGCTCAACGCGCCCAGCGAGTACGACGTCATCGCGCACCCCGAGAACAGGGCGAGCGTCCTCGCCCGCTGGAACTACGTCCTCGACGGCATGGTCGAGCAGAAGTGGCTGACCCGGGCCGCCCGCGACCGCGTCACCTTCCCGGTCCCCGGGCAGGCCAGGGTCTCGGCGGGCCTGTCCGGCCAGCGCGGCTACCTCGTCCAGGCCGTGACCGCCTACCTGACCTCGAACGGGATCCTCGACGAGGACACGCTCACCCGCGGCGGCTACCGCATCACCACCACCCTCCAGAAGCCCAAGCAGGACGCCTTCGTGCGGGCCGTGAACGACCAGGTGACGGCCCGCCTCGACAAGGCGGACCGCAAGGTGGACACCTACGTCCGCGCCGGCGGCGTCGCCATCGACCCCGCCAGCGGCAAGGTCCTCGCGATGTACGGCGGCATCGACTACACCAAGCAGTACGTCAACAACGCCACCCGCCGCGACTACCAGGTCGGCTCCACCTTCAAGCCGTTCGTCTTCGCCGCGGCCGTCCAGAACGGCTCACAGACCCAGGACGGCCGCGACATCACCCCGAACACCGTCTACGACGGCACCGACCAGCGCCCCGTGCAGGGCTGGAACGGCGCCGCCTACGCGCCCGAGAACGAGGACGGCGGATCGTACGGGGACATCTCCGTGCGCACCGCCACCGACAGGTCCGTCAACTCGGTGTACGCGCAGATGGCCGTCGACGTCGGCCCCGCCCGCGTGGAGAAGACCGCCGTGGCGCTCGGCCTGCCCGCCGACACCCCCGACCTGACCGCCTCCCCCTCCATCGCGCTCGGCCCAGCCACCGCCAGCGTCCTCGACATGGCGGAGGCGTACGCCACGCTCGCCAACCACGGCAGGCACGGCACGTACACACTCGTCGAGAAGATCACCAAGGGCGGCGCGGAGACCGTGGAGCTGCCCGCCAGGCACGCGGTCCGGCAGGCCGTGAGCCGCGAGGCCGCCGACACGACGACCTCCATGCTCCAGAGCGTCGTCGACGGCGGCACCGGACAGGCCGCCCAGAGCGCGGGCCGGCCCGCCGCGGGCAAGACCGGCACGGCGGAGGAGGACACGGCCGCCTGGTTCGCGGGCTACACCCCCGAACTCGCCACCGTCGTCGCCGTGATGGGCCAGGACCCCGACACCGGCGCCCACAAGTCCCTGTACGGCGCCCTCGGACAGTCCCGCATCAACGGCGGGGGCTGCCCGGCACAGGTCTGGGCCCAGTTCACCCGGGACGCCCTGGAGGGGACCGAGGTGTCGGACTTCGACCTCCGGCTCCAGCCGGGCGCCGAGGAGACGTACGAGCCGGACGACGAGGACACCGACGACCCGGACACCACCGGCGACCAGGACGGCACCACCACGGACGGCACCACCACGGGCGACCACGAGGACACGGGCGTCACCCAGGGCGGGACGGGCGGCAGCGCACCGGCGACGGCGAACGGCCGGACCCCGGGACAGAGCCGGACCCCGGGCCGGCCCGAAGGACGGCCCCAGGGCCGGACCGACGGAGGCACCGACACCGGCGGCGGGACCACGGCCGCCACCACCGGCGGCACCCCCACGGGCGGGGGCACCGCCGGAACCACGGGAACCGCCGGAACCACCACCGGCGGCGTCACGAGCGGCACCACGGGCGCCACCGGCGGCTCCACGGGCGGCGGAGACGCCACGACAGGTACCGGGGTCAGATCCCCAGGTCCTTGATGATCTTCGCCACGTGTCCGGTCGCCTTCACGTTGTACAGCGCCCGCTCGACCTTGCCCTCCTCGTCCACGACCACCGTGGAACGGATGACCCCGACGACCGTCTTGCCGTACAGCTTCTTCTCGCCGAAGGCCCCGTACGCCTCCAGGACCGTCTTGTCGGGGTCACCGACCAGCGTGACCTTCAGCGACTCCTTCTCACGGAACTTGGCGAGCTTCTCGGGCTTGTCCGGGGAGACACCGATCACGTCGTAACCGGCGTCCGCCAGCAGCTCCAGGTTGTCCGTGAAGTCGCAGGCCTGCTTCGTGCATCCGGGAGTGAGGGCCGCCGGGTAGAAGTAGACGATGACCTTGCGGCCCTTGTGGCCGGCGAGGGAGACCTCGTTGCCGTCGGCATCGGGCAGGGTGAAGGCGGGGGCGGTGTCGCCGGGCTGGAGTCGCTCGCTCATCGGAACCTCACGTGACCAGGGGGACGGAATGGATACGGAACGAGCGTAATGGGGGGTGCCGGGGGGTGCGGTCCGGTACGAACTGACAGACTGTCCGAATCAGGGAGTCACTACACGACCACGGAGGCAGCGCGGTGTCGGATACGTCGAGAACGCCGGATACCAGGACTCCGGCGCAGATCGAGGCGGACATCAAGCACCGCCGCACAACGCTCGCCGACACGCTCGACGAGATCGGCGTACGGGTGCACCCGAAGACGATCGTCGGGGACGCCAAGGCGAGGGTCGCCTCGAACATCGACCACACCCTGGGACGCGCCTACGTCGGCGTCAACCGCGTCGTCGGCGACGTGAAGGGCCAGTTCGTCTCGGAGGACGGCGCGCCCCGGCTGGAGCGCATCGTGCCGGTGGCCCTCGTCGCGGTGGGACTCGTCGGGCTGCTCGTCCTCGGGACGCGGCGGCGCAAGGGCTGACCCGCCCGCGTACGAAACCGGCCGGGACAGGTAGGTTCGGGGCGTGAGCACCAACCGTGAAACGCACAGCACCCATGACGACAAGCTGCCCATCCGGATGCTGCACGACCGCGTGCTGGTACGGCAGGACGCCACCGAGGGCGAGCGGCGCTCCGGCGGCGGCATCCTGATCCCGGCTACGGCCGCCGTCGGCCGCCGCCTCGCCTGGGCCGACGTCGTCGCGGTCGGGCAGAACGTCCGTACGGTGGAGCCGGGCGACCGGGTCCTGTACGACCCCGAGGACCGGGCCGAGGTCGAGGTGCGCGGGATCGCCTACGTGCTGATGCGCGAGCGGGACCTGCACGCCGTGGCCGCGGACCGCTTCGAGGGGTCCGAGGACTCGACCGGCCTCTACCTGTAGGACACACGCCTCCGGAAGGGGCCGGTGACCATGGTCACCGGCCCCTTCCGCCGTTCCTTGCTACGGTGGAAGGACCCCGACGAGACGCGCCGTACCGGGTCCGCAAAGACGACGCACCCCTGCCGAGCCGTCGTCTCCCGGAGGTACCCGTCATGGCCTGGATCCTGCTGATCGTCGCCGGTCTGCTCGAAGTCGGCTGGTCGGTCGGGATGAAGTACACCGACGGATTCACCCGCCCGCTCCCCAGCGTCCTGACCGGCGCGGCCATCGTCGCGAGCATGGTCCTGCTGTCGCAGGCGGCCAGGACGCTCCCCATCGGCACCGCCTACGGCGTCTGGGTCGGCATCGGCGCGGCGGGCGCCGCGATCCTCGGCATGACCCTCCTGGACGAGCCCGCGACAGCGGCCCGCATCTTCTTCATCTGCCTGCTCCTGGCCTCGGTGGTGGGCCTGAAGGCCACCTCGGGCCACTGACCCTCCCCGAACCACCCCCTCACCGGGCGTAACCGTCCGATAAACGGTTCGTTAGCCCGTACGAGATCGCGAACGCGCGATCGGAACGGAGGGGGCAATGCCGGTCAGCCCGTACACCAAGGAACGCCTGACAGCGGCGGCTCGGACGTCGCGAACACTGTCCGAGGCACTGGGGAAGTTGGGGGTGGATCCAGGGAGTTCCAGGCGGAACTACATCCGGGAACGGATGAAGAAGCTGGGGGTGGACACTTCCCACTTCGAACGGGAGGGGGTCAAGTGGACGCGGGAGGTCCTTGAACCCGTGGTCGCCGTGTCCGTAAGCGTCAGCGAAGTCGTACGCCGACTCGGACTTGCCTCGGTCGGCGGCCACCAGGTCAACATCGCCAGACGCATCAAGGCCTGCGGGATTGACACCTCTCACTTCGCAGCGCGGGTCCAAACCGAACGGATGAGGCACAACCAGCGCCGCCGGAGCGCCGAAGAGATCCTCGTCGAGGACGAGTCGGCAGACGCCAGGCGCATCCCGGGACAACGACTCAAGAGAGCCATGCGGGAACTAGGCATCGAGGAACGCTGCGCCTTGTGCGATATCGAACCGTTCTGGATGGGGGAACCACTCCCCTTCGAGGTCGACCACATCGACGGCAACTGGCGCGACAACCGGATCGAGAATCTGCGCCTCCTTTGCCCCAACTGCCACTCCACAACGGATACTTACCGAGGACGGGGCAAGCACCACGTCAAAGGCTGTGCCTGATGAGCACCAGGCGCGCCCGACCCACGCACGACGAGTTGCGAGTGGCGATCACCGAATCGTTCTCGATCGCGGAAGCGCTGCGCCGCCTCGGGCGCGCGGACAACGGTTCTCAGCGCGCGAAGCTGCGCAAGTGGATCGCCGAGGACGCCCTCACGACCGCGCACTTTCTCGGCCAGGCCCATCAGCGAGGAAAGCCGAGCCCGACCGCACGCCCCGTTGAGGATGTTCTCGTACACCACGACGGCATGCATCGGATCAAGACCCCCCGTTTGCGGCGTGCCCTCTGCGCAGCGGGCGTCCCCGAGCAGTGCGCCACGTGCGGCGTCGGCCCCGTATGGCTCGGGAAACCCATGACGTTGGAAGTCGATCACATCAACGGCGACTGGCGTGACAACCGGCGCGAGAATCTGCGGCTGCTGTGCCCCAACTGTCATGCGATAACCAACACCTGGTGCCGCGGAGGCGATCGGCGACGTAGGCGGTGAAGGCGCAGCAGCGCCATGACCGTCAGCCCGCTACCATGGCTGGCAACTGGCGGTCGTTGCTGAATTGGCATAAGCGGGTGTTTTAGGGGCACCTGGGAGCAATCCCATGTGGGTTCGAGTCCCACCGGCCGCACGCCTCCAATCGAAGGGGCGGCTCGCAGAATCTGCGAGCCGACCCTTCGTCACCCAGAGCCTCAGCCCAACAGCTCCCGTACCACCGGTACCAATGCCCGGAACGCCTTGCCGCGGTGGCTGATCGCGTTCTTCTCCTCCGGTGTCAGTTCCGCGCACGTGCGGGACTCGTTCTCCGGCTGGAGGATCGGGTCGTAGCCGAAGCCGTTCGTGCCGGCGGGGGTGTGGCGGAGGGTGCCGAGCAGGCGGCCCTCCACGACGCGTTCCGTGCCGTCGGGCAGGGCGAGCGCCGCCGCGCAGGCGAAGTGGGCGCCCCGGTGCGGGGCGTCGATGTCGGAGAGCTGGGCGAGGAGCAGGTCCAGGTTGGCACGGTCGTCGCCGTGGCGGCCTGCCCAGCGGGCGGAGAAGATGCCGGGGGCGCCGTTCAGGACGTCGACGCACAGGCCGGAGTCGTCGGCGACGGCGGGCAGACCGGTGGCCCGGGCGAGGGCGTGGGCCTTCAGCAGGGCGTTCTCGGCGAAGGTGACGCCGGTTTCCTTGACGTCGGGGATGTCGGGGTAGGCGTCCGCGCCGACGAGGTCGTGGGTGAGTCCTGCGTCGGCGAGGATCGCCCTCAACTCGGTGATTTTTCCGGCGTTGCGGGTGGCGAGGATCAGGCGGGTCATGCCCGCCAGTATCGCCGAGTCCGCCCCGGCACCGGTTTCCGACGGCCCGCAGACCGGCTGGGGTCGGATTCCCGATGACCCGCGGCTCCCGGCCCCGGAGACGTCCGGGGCCGGGTTCCGGCCGGGCCCGGACGTGTCCGGTCAGCCGGGAGGCGTTACGGCGTGCACACCTTCGTCAGTTCGCCCGCCGCGGCCGTGACGGGGCTGATGTCGGGTGTCGCGTCGCCGTTCTTGACGGCCGTGCGGACGTTCGCGACGGCCTTGCTCAACTCGTCGACCGCCTTGTCGACGTCGGCGTTGTCGGTCTGGTCGCCGATCTTGTCGAGGTTGTTCTCGATGGCGTCGAGGGACTCGTCGGTCTGCGACGGGTCGTTCGCCGCGCTCTCGACGGCCTGCTGGAGATCGGTGACGCTGTCGGCTATCGCGTCGGCGGTCTGCACGCAGTCGAGCGCCTTGCTGACGGCGTCACAGCCGACGGCCGCCGGCAGGACGACGAGTGCGGCGACGGCGGCGAGTACGGCGGTACGGCGGCGATTGCGGTGGCGCGCGGCCATGGAACGGTCCCTCCCCGTGGGCGTGGTGTGGTGCGGCCACACCGACCGCATCGCACCGGTCCGCAGTGCGGTCGGCCCGATCCGCCCGGAGGGGCCGGTGGGCGCACGGCTGGACCGTACGCCCGTACCCATAAGAACGCTAAGGGTTAACCCGCGGTTGCTTCCGACGCCTCTTCGAGTACCGCGCGCTGGATGGCGGCGAGTTCGCCGCAGCCCGCGACGGCGAGGTCCAGCAGGGCGTTGAGCTCCTTGCGGTCGAAGGGCTCGGCCTCGGCGGTGCCCTGGACCTCGACGAAGCGGCCGTCGCCGGTGCACACGACGTTCATGTCGGTGTCGGCCTTGACGTCCTCCTCGTAGCGGAGGTCGAGGAGCGGGACGCCGCCGACGATGCCGACGGAGACCGCGGAGACCGTGCCGGTGAGCGGCTTGCGGCCGGGCTTGACGAGCTTCCTGCCCTGGGCCCAGGTGACGGCGTCGGCGAGGGCGACGTACGCGCCGGTGATGGCGGCGGTGCGGGTGCCGCCGTCGGCCTGGAGGACGTCGCAGTCGAGGACGATGGTGTTCTCGCCGAGCGCCTTGTAGTCGATGACGGCGCGCAGGGAGCGGCCGATGAGGCGGCTGATCTCGTGGGTGCGGCCGCCGATCTTGCCGCGGACGGACTCGCGGTCGCCGCGGGTGTTGGTGGCGCGGGGCAGCATGGAGTACTCGGCGGTGACCCAGCCCTCGCCGCTGCCCTTGCGCCAGCGGGGGACGCCTTCGGTGACGGAGGCCGTGCAGAAGACCTTGGTGTCGCCGAAGGAGACGAGGACGGAGCCCTCGGCATGCTTGCTCCAGCCACGCTGGATGGTGATGGGGCGCAGCTGTTCGGGGGTGCGGCCGTCGATGCGAGACATGGCGCCGAGCCTATCCGCACACGGGTGAGGGGCTGTCCGCCGGTGGCGGAAACAGCCCCTCACGGGTGAGCCGGTGCGGCTCCTGAAGCGGTGCGGCCCCGAAGCCGGTGCGGCTCCTGGAGCGGTGTGCGGCTCGCGGGGGCGGGTGGCTTCAGCGGGTCGTGCAGGTCACATCATGTCTTCGATCTCGGCGGCGATGGGGTCGGCGTCGGTTCCGATGACGACCTGGATGGCGCTGCCCATCTTGACGACGCCGTGGGCGCCGGCGGCCTTCAGGGCGGCCTCGTTGACGAGCGAGGGGTCGTTGACCTCGGTGCGCAGGCGGGTGATGCAGCCTTCGACCTCTTCGATGTTCTCGATGCCGCCGAGTCCGGCGACGATCTTCTCAGCCTTGGTGGCCATGTCCTACTCCCTGATCAGAACCGCTTTGTCGCAGTAACCCACAATTGGCCCAACTTCGCGAGCGGTCGTGTCGTAGGTGCCGAAAGATGGCGATCACGACAGAGCGACCCGTCGCCGACTGGTCTACACCAGTCGGCGGGCCGTCGCCAAACCGGCCCGCCCGGAGGACTCCCATGAGCGCCGTAAGTGACGTTTCGCCAGCACGCGCACGCTGGCACAAGGCTTTCCAGGGTCTGCAGAAGATGGGCCGCAGCCTGCAGTTGCCGATCGCGGTGCTGCCGGCCGCGGGCATCCTCAACCGGCTCGGCCAGCCGGACGTGTTCGGCGCGGACGGGCTCGGTTGGGACAACCTGTCCAAGGTGATCGGCGCGGCGGGTGGCGCGCTGCTGGACGGCAACCTCGGGCTGCCGATGCTGTTCTGCGTCGGCGTGGCCATCGGCATGGCGAAGAAGGCGGACGGCTCGACGGCGCTGGCGGCGGTCGTGGGCTTCCTCGTCTACTACAACGTGATGCGCGCGTTCCCGGAGACCTGCCCGGGCGGAAGCGTCAAGATCGCGCTGGGGTGCCAGCTGGAGGACAACTCGGTCGTCTCGTTCACCTACCAGAACCCCGGGGTGTTCGGCGGCATCATCATCGGGCTGATGTCGGCGTTCTTCTGGCAGCGTTACCACCGTACGAAGCTGGTGGACTGGCTGGGCTTCTTCAACGGCCGCCGTCTGGTGCCGATCATCATGGCGTTCGTGTCCATGGCGTTCGCGGTCCTGTGCCTGTGGGTCTGGCCGCCGATCGGTGACGGGCTGGAGAACTTCAGCGACTGGCTGGTGGGCCTGGGGGCGTGGGG
Source organism: Streptomyces sp. NPDC058751 (assembly GCF_042746485.1). Classification (NCBI taxonomy): domain Bacteria; kingdom Bacillati; phylum Actinomycetota; class Actinomycetes; order Kitasatosporales; family Streptomycetaceae; genus Streptomyces; species Streptomyces sp. NPDC058751. The sequence continues at coordinate 391,202 of NZ_JBHYPZ010000001.1, forward strand.
ATCGGGCGTGTTCGGCCTGGCGAACCGGGCGCTGCTGGTGATCGGTCTGCACCAGTTCCTGAACGTGCCCATCTGGTTCCAGTTCGGCACCTACGTCAAGCCGGACGGCACGGAGGTGCACGGCGACATCAACATGTTCCTGGCGGGCGACCCGGACGCGGGGCAGTTCCTCACGGGCTTCTTCCCGATCATGATGTTCGCGCTGCCGGCGGCGGCGCTCGCGATGACGCACACCGCGAAGCCGCACCGCCGCAAGGAGGTGGGCGGCCTGATGCTGTCGGTGGCGCTGACGTCGTTCGTCACGGGCATCACCGAACCGATCGAGTACTCGTTCCTGTTCATCGCCCCGCTGCTGTACGCGGTGCACGCGGTGCTCACGGGCGTGTCGATGGCGGTGACATGGGGGCTCGGGGTGCACGACGGGTTCAGCTTCTCGGCAGGCCTGATCGACTACATCATCAACTGGAACCTGGCGACGAAACCGTGGCTGATCATTCCGATCGGGCTGTGCTTCGCGGTGGTGTACTACGTGATCTTCCGGTTCGCGATCACGAAGTTCGACCTGAAGACTCCGGGGCGCGAGCCGGAGGAGGAGGTCGAGGACACGACGAAGGCGTAGCCGCCGCGCCCGCCGCTTCCCCGGAAGACCCCTCGCACGGAAGGCCCTTGGACCTGCTGGTCCGGGGGCCTCCGGCATGTCCCGCCCCTCGACCGGAGCAAGTTATTCCGGTTACGGCCGGTAGATAAAAATCAAGCCTTCCTTATCCAGCCTTCACCATGCTAGAAACAGGTCTACACCACTGCTGGTGTAGACCACATGGTCGCTGCCGACCCCTGCCCTACCTTCCTGTCGCCCCGGCAGCGCCATTGCATGGAGGAACTATGAGCACCGCCACCGCATCGGCGGCACCCGCGAAGAAGCGGGGAACCAGCCTGTTCCAGGGCCTGCAGAAGGTCGGCCGCAGCCTGCAGCTGCCGATCGCCGTCCTTCCGGCGGCGGGTCTCCTGCTGCGACTCGGTCAGCAGGACGTCCACGACAAGCTGAACCTGCCCGACAAGGTCTCGGCGGTCTTCGCCACGGCCGGCGGTGCGATCTTCGACAACCTGTCGCTGCTGTTCTGCGTCGGTGTCGCGATCGGCTTCGCCAAGAAGTCGGACGGTTCCACCGCCCTCGCGGCCCTGGTCGGCTTCCTGGTCTACAGCAACGTCCTCAAGGCGTTCCCCGTCACCGAGGCGAAGGTCCAGGCGGGCGCGGACATAGCGGCCACCTACAACAACCCCGGTGTCCTCGGCGGCATCGTCATGGGTCTGCTGTCCGCCGTGCTGTGGCAGCGCTACCACCGCAAGCAGCTGGTGGACTGGCTCGGCTTCTTCAACGGCCGCCGCCTGGTGCCGATCATCATGGCGTTCGTCGGCACGGCCATGGGCGTCTTCTTCGGTCTGGTCTGGGAGCCGATCGGCGAGGGCATCTCGAACTTCGGTGAGTGGATCACCGGCCTGGGCGCCGTCGGCGCGGGTCTGTTCGGCCTCATCAACCGCGCGCTGATCCCGGTCGGCATGCACCAGTTCGTCAACACCGTGTCCTGGTTCCAGATCGGTGACTTCACGAACTCCGCCGGTGACGTCGTCCACGGTGACCTCAACCGGTTCTTCGCCGGCGACCCGACCGCCGGACAGTTCATGTCGGGCTTCTTCCCCATCATGATGTTCGGTCTGCCGGCCGCCGCGATCGCCATCGCGCACTCCGCCCGCCCCGAGCGCCGCAAGGCCGTGACGGGCATGATGATCTCGCTGGCGCTGACCTCCTTCGTGACGGGCGTGACCGAGCCGATCGAGTTCGCGTTCATGTTCATCGCGCCGCTGCTCTACGTGATCCACGCGGTGCTGACCGCCCTGTCCCTGGCGATCACCTGGGCACTCGGTGTCCACGCGGGCTTCACCTTCTCCGCGGGCTTCATCGACTACGCGCTCAACTGGAACCTGGCCACCAAGCCCTGGATGATCATCCCGATCGGCCTGGTCTTCGCGGCGATCTACTACGCGGTCTTCCGCTTCGCGATCACCAAGTTCAACCTCCCCACCCCGGGCCGTGAGCCCGAGGAGGAGATCGAGGACCTCACCAAGGCGTGAGCCCTCCCCCAGCACGGCGGAAGGCCCCCGGAACCCGATGGTTCCGGGGGCCTTCGCGCGCTCCGCGGGGCCTCAGACCTCGTACGTGGCCCCCGGCACCGCCAGTTCCGCCGGGCCGTCGTACGCCGAGCGGGCGTCCGCCAGGTTGGTGCCGGCGTCCGTCCACGGGGGGATGTGGGTGAGGACCAGGCGGCGGGCACCCGCGCGGGCCGCGGTCTCGCCGGCCTCGAGGCCGTTGAGGTGGAGGCCGGGGATGTTCTCCTTGCCGTGGGTGAACGCGGCCTCGCACAGGAACAGGTCCGTGTCGCGGGCGAGTTCGTCCAGGGTCTCGGTCACCCCGGTGTCACCGGAGTACGTCAACGACCGTCCGCCGTGCTCCACCCGGATGCCGTACGCCTCCACCGGGTGCGCCACCCGTTCGGTGTGCACGGTGAAGGGGCCGACCTCGAACGTGGACGGCTTGACCGTGTGGAAGTCGAAGACCTCGCTCATGGACGAGGCGGTGGGGGTGTCGGCGTAGGCCGTGGTGAGACGGTGCTCGGTGCCTTCGGGACCGTAGACCGGGAGGGGGTCGCAGCGGCCGCCGTCGTGCCGGTAGTAGCGCGCGACGAAGTAGGCGCACATGTCGATGCAGTGGTCGGCGTGCAGATGGCTCAGGAAGATCGCGTCGAGGTCGTAGAGACCGCAGTGACGCTGCAGCTCTCCCAGGGCACCGTTGCCCAGGTCGAGAAGCAGCCGGAAGCCGTCGGCCTCGACGAGGTAGCTCGAGCAGGCCGATTCCGCGGACGGGAACGACCCCGAGCAGCCGACGACGGTGAGCTTCATAAAGCAGAAACCTCCGCTGGCGGGTAGCGGCTGGAAAGGGGGAGGACGGGGGTCGTGCGGTCCGTCGAGCGTAAGGCGCGAAACGGCCGGTCGCTCCTCCGCCAGGGGCTGTTGTGGGCGAACTCACCTGTGCTGTCACCGGTTCGGATGGACGTGAGGGGCGGTGTTTGGATCAGTTCGGACGCCGCCCCCGCGGATGCCGGGTGACCGCAGGGCGGGCGGGGGCACACGAGCGCCGGTACCTTCTGTGCTGTGGACACGTCCTGGTGGCTCGCGTTGGCGGCGGTGGTTCTGCTCGCGCTGGTGGCGGCGCTGGTGGACGGCTGGGGGCGCCGCGGGCGCCGGCCGTCCGGGCGGACGCGTCCGCCGGGGCGGGGGCGGGGACCCCGACCGGGCGGGACCCGGCGGGACGGGCCGCTGCCGCGGGCGGCGGAGATCTGGTGGGCGAACGTTCCCTACGAGGACGGCCCGGGGGCCAAGGACCGGCCGTGCCTGGTGCTGGTGGTGCGCGGCAAACGGGTGACCGTCGCGAAGATCACCAGCAAGTACCACGACGAGCGGCCCGGGGTGATCCCGCTGCCGCCGGGGGCCGTGGGGGACGCGCAGGGGCGGCCGAGTTTCCTGGAGACGGACGAGCTGCGGGAGGTGCCCGTCGGCGATTTCCGGCGGCGGGTCGGCGTGGTGGACCCGGTCCTGTGGGACCAGGTCCGTTATCTGGCGGGCTGAGGCTTCGGCCGCCCGGCGGGCCGGGGCGCTCCGGCGGTTCCGCGGAGACGCCGAGGGGCGCGGGAACCGTCGACCGGTCCGCGCGCCCCTGGGTTCGTCCTGTGTGCCCCAGGACCTGTCCGGACCTAGGCCCAGAGCTGGCCCTGCAGCGTCTCGATGGCCTCTTCGGTCGTGGCCGCCGTGTAGACGCCCGTCGACAGGTACTTCCAGCCGCCGTCGGCGACCACGAAGGCGATGTCGGCGGACTCCCCGGCCCTGACGGCCTTGTTGCCGACGCCGATCGCGGCGTGCAGCGCGGCCCCGGTGGAGACGCCCGCGAAGATGCCCTCCTGCTGGAGGAGTTCCCGGGTGCGGGTGACCGCGTCCGCCGAGCCGACGGAGAAGCGGGTGGTGAGGACCGAGGCGTCGTACAGCTCCGGCACGAAGCCCTCGTCCAGGTTCCTGAGGCCGTAGACCAGGTCGTCGTAGCGCGGCTCCGCTGCGACGATCTTGACGTCCGGCTTCTGCTCGCGCAGGTAGCGGCCGACACCCATGAGGGTGCCGGTGGTGCCGAGGCCCGCCACGAAGTGGGTGATGGACGGGAGGTCGGCGAGGATCTCCGGGCCCGTCGTGGCGTAGTGGGCTCCGGCGTTGTCCGGGTTGCCGTACTGGTAGAGCATCACCCAGTCGGGGTGCTGCGCGGAGAGTTCCTTGGCGACGCGCACGGCGGTGTTGGAGCCGCCTGCGGCCGGGCTGGAGATGATCTCGGCGCCCCACATGCCGAGCAGGTCACGGCGTTCCTGGGAGGTGTTCTCGGGCATCACGCAGACCATGCGGTAGCCCTTGAGCTTCGCCGCCATGGCCAGGGAGATGCCGGTGTTGCCGCTGGTCGGCTCCAGGATCGTGCAGCCCGGTGTCAGACGGCCGTCCTTCTCTGCCTGCTCGATCATGTGGAGGGCCGGCCGGTCCTTGACGGAACCGGTCGGGTTGCGGTCCTCCAGCTTCGCCCAGATACGGACGTCCGCGGACGGCGACAGCCGCGGCAGGCGCACCAAGGGGGTGTTGCCCACCGCGGCGAGCGGGGAGTCGTAGCGCATCGGTGACCAGGGTCCGATCAGGCCATGCCGCCGGCCACGGCCGGCAGGATGGTGACGCTGTCGCCGTCGGTGAGCTTGGTGTTGATGCCGTCGAGGAAGCGGACGTCCTCGTCGTTGAGGTAGACGTTGACGAAACGGCGCAGCTCGCCGTTGTCCACGATCCGGTCCCGGATGCCCGTGTGACGGGTGTCGAGGTCGGTGAACAGCTCGGCGAGGGTCTCCCCGCCGCCCTCGACGGCCTTCTCGCCGTCGGTGTAGGTGCGGAGGATGGTGGGGATGCGGACCTCGATGGCCATGGTTGCGGGCTCCTGTCGGAAGGAAAGTCAGGTCGGACGACGCGCGGCAGCGCGGGCAGGGCAGGGGTACACCGGTTGCGGGGCCGCGGCTCTCCGGCCGTACGGCGGCAGGTCAGTGCGTACAGATGGCGCTCTGCAGCCTGCAGAGGTCGACGTGCAGCCGCGCCACGAGCAGTGTGCCCGGCGTCTTCTCGCTCACGTCGTTCAGAACCATGGGCTCATCGTATCGATTCCCGGTACGGACTCCGGAGTGTGATCTCGCATGCTGGACGCTTTTGGGTCGATGGATGAGATCAGTAGCTCTCCACGACCTTGACCTCCTCCTCGGTGACCTCGCCGTCCACGATCCGGTAGGAGCGGAACTGGAAGGGGCCGGCGTCGTCGGTGTCCGCCGTGGAGACCAGGACGTAGTGCGCGCCGGGCTCGTTGGCGTAGGAGAGGTCGGTGCGGGAGGGGTAGGCCTCGGTCGCGGTGTGCGAGTGGTAGATGACGACGGGCTCCTCGTCCCGGTCGTCCATCTCGCGGTAGAGCTTCAGCAGATCGCCGGAGTCGAACTCGTAGAACGTGGGCGAGCGGGCCGCGTTGAGCATGGGGATGAAGCGCTCGGGGCGGCCGGTGCCGGCGGGGCCCGCGACGACGCCGCACGCCTCGTCGGGGTGGTCCTGGCGCGCGTGGGCGACGATCTGGTCGAACAGGGCCTCGGTGATGGTCAGCATGCTGGTCAGGATAGACAGAAGGGCCGTCCCGTACCGAGGCGTGGTACGAGACGGCCCGTATGCCGGACGTCCTGAGCGGTGGCCCGGGGGGCCGGGCGTCCGTGGTGGCGGTCAGCCGACCTTCTCGAGCTCCGGCTCGCGGCGTTCGGTGACCTGGGGGTTGCGTGCCTTGAGGACCATCCAGCCGACGCCCAGGGCGGCGGCCCAGCCGGCCATGACGTACAGGCAGACGCGGGAGTCCGCGTCGTAGGCGATCAGGCCGGTGACGAAGAGCAGGAACACGATGGCGATCCAGCTGCACACCGAGCCGCCCGGCGCCGGGAAGGACGAGGCGGGCAGCCGGCCCGCGACGACCGCGCGGCGGTAGAGGACGTGGCTGATCAGGATCATCAGCCAGGTCCAGATGCCGGCCGCGGTGGCGATGGACATGACGTAGCCGAAGGCCTTCTCCGGGACGACGTAGTTCAGGATCACGCCGATGCCCATGAAGAGCACGGAGATCGTGATGCCGAACGCGGGGGTCTTGGTGGAGGACAGCTTGCTGAAGACCTTGGGGGCCTCGCCGCTCTCGGCCAGGTTCCGCAGCATGCGGCCCGTGGAGTACATGCCCGAGTTGCAGGAGGACAGGGCGGCGGTGAGGACCACGAAGTTGACGATGCCGGCGCCGGCCGGGATGCCGATCTTGGCGAAGGCCGCGACGAAGGGGCTGACGCCCGGGGCGAACTCCGTCCACTTCACGACGCAGAGGATGACCGTGAGGGCACCGACGTAGAAGAGGGCGATGCGCCACGGGAGGGTGTTGATGGCCTTCGGGAGGGTCTTCTCGGGGTCCTCGGACTCGCCCGCGGTGACGCCGACGAGCTCCACGGCGAGGTAGGCGAACATGACACCCTGGAGGGTCATGAGCGACGAGCCGATGCCCTTGGGGAAGAAGCCGTCGAACGCCCAGAGGTTGCTGACGGCGGCGGTGTCACCGGCGGAGCTGAAACCGAAGGTCAGGACGCCGAGGCCGATCACGATCATGCCGATCAGGGCGGTGACCTTGACCATCGAGAACCAGAACTCGATCTCTCCGAAGAGCTTCACGGAGATCAGGTTCGCCACGAACAGGACGACCAGGAAGACCAGCGCGGTCACCCACTGGGGGACGTCCGGGAACCAGTAGTGGACGTAGATGGCGGCGGCCGTGAGCTCGGCCATGCCGGTGACCACCCACATCAGCCAGTACGTCCAGCCGGTGAAGTAGCCGAAGAACGGGCCGAGGAACTCGCGGGAGTACTCCGCGAAGGATCCCGAGACCGGGCGGTAGAGCAGGAGCTCGCCGAGCGCCCGCATGATGAAGAAGACGATGGCGCCCGCGAGGGCGTACATCAGGATGAGGCTGGGGCCGGCCTTGGCGATGTTCGCCCCGGCTCCCAGGAAGAGGCCGACGCCGATGGCGCCGCCGATCGCGATCATCTGGACCTGACGGCTGCCGAGCCCGCGCTCGTACCCCTCTTCGGGGGCGTCGCCGTTCACGGCCTCACTGCCGTCGTACTGCTTGTCGACCTGCGATGAGGTCATGTCTGGTGCGCCTTTCTCCATACCGGTACGAGCCAGTCCCTCGGCTTCGAATCGGCTTCCGATCCCCCCGGACAGGTGGAGCCTGCTGCCTGGCCGGCGATCCGCCGGCTGGTGGCGCACCCGGCGGGACGTGGGTGGTGTCCTGCCGGGCGGTCGTGAAGATTTATCACGGCGGCGGCGTTGATCGGCTACGGGTGATGTCGCGCAGAACACAGGAAGAACCGGACAAAACGATGAACCGCACCCCAAAGGGTGCGGTTTCGGTGACGCGATCGTTATTCGGATTTGAGCGTCCTCTGAGCGAACACTCAGGTTGTCGTGCCTGGTGAGGGGCCCTGCCGGATCAGGGCACGAGGGTGGCGACCAGGGTCTCCTGGAGGCCGCCCAGCCACAGGTACGCCATCACCATCGGCTTGCGCGGGTCCTCGTCGGGGAGGCGGTAGAGACGGTCCGTGTCGTCCTCGTCGACGACGTCGAGCCGCGAACCGATGGCCAGGCGCAGGTCGTTCAGGGCGCGCAGCCACTGCTCGGACTGCGCGGGGGTCAGCTCCAGGACCGCCCCGCCGTCACCGCCGGGCGTCAGCGCGTCCAGCGAGCGGATCACCGCGAGGGCGTTCTCCCGCTTGCCCGCGCGCAGGTCGTTCTCGGTGAAGCGGCGGAACTCGGCGGAGTGCGCCCGCTGCTCCTCGGCCCGCTCGGGCGTGTCGGCCGTGACGCCGGGGCCGCTGTAGGCGTCGGGGAACAGACGCCTGAGCACCGGGTCACTGGGGGGCTCGCTGGGGCCCTCGGCGAACAGCTCGGCGAGCGGATCGGCGGAGGCGTCCTCCGCGGGGCCGGGACCGATGAGCTCCAGGAGCTGGACGGCGAGGGAGCGGATGATGGAGATCTCGACCTCGTCGAGCGCGACGGCCGCGCCGCCGCCGGGGAGCGGTTCGAAGTGTCCTGGCATGGAGTGAGTTCGCTACTTCCGGTCCTGCGGGCGGTCGGTTGACAGGGGGCCGGCTACTTCCGGTCCTGCTGGAGGGTGGCCCACAGACCGTAGCCGTGCATGGCCTGCACGTCGCGCTCCATCTCCTCGCGCGTACCGCTGGAGACGACGGCCCGGCCCTTGTGGTGGACGTCCATCATCAGCTTGTTGGCCTTGTCCTTGGAGTAGCCGAAGTACGTCTGGAAGACATACGTCACGTAGCTCATGAGGTTGACCGGGTCGTTGTGGACGATCGTGACCCAGGGGACGTCCGGCTCGGGTACGGCGAAGACCTCCTCCGCCGACTCGGTCTTCTCGATCTCTAGAGGTGCGGGAGCCGTCACACCGCCCATGCTCCCACCACAGGGGGCCAGTCGCATAAACGACCCCGGCGACCGGGGTCCGGACGCCCGGGAACCGCCGCTCCCGACAGAAATCGTCAGACTGACGAAATGGGGGTACGATCCCGCCATGAACACAGCGGACCTTGGGTTGCCGGTGGCTGTTCCGTCTACGGCGCTCTTCACCGACCAGTACGAGCTGACGATGCTGCGGGCCGCGCTCGCGGCCGGGACCGCCGAGCGGCGCTCGGTCTTCGAGGTCTTCACCCGCCGTCTGCCCGAGGGGCGGCGCTACGGAGTGGTCGCGGGCACCGGACGCGTCCTGGACGCCGTCGAGAACTTCCGGTTCGACCCGGACGTCCTCGGCTTCCTGCGCGAACGCGGGATCGTGGACGAGCCGACCCTGGAGTGGCTCGCCTCCTACCGCTTCGGCGGGGACGTCTGGGGCTACCCCGAGGGCGAGGTGTACTTCCCGGGCTCCCCGATCCTGCGGGTCGAGGGCAGCTTCGCGGAGTGCGTGCTCCTGGAGACGGTGATCCTCTCGATCCTCAACCACGACTCCGCCATCGCGGCGGCCGCCTCCCGCATGTCCTCCGCCGCGGGCACCCGGCCGCTGATCGAGATGGGCGCCCGGCGCACCCACGAGCTGGCCGCGGTGGCCGCCTCACGGGCCGCGTACGTCGGCGGGTTCACCAGCACCTCCGACCTGGCCGCCGGTTTCCGCTACGGCATCCCGACCGTGGGCACCTCCGCGCACGCCTTCACCCTCCTGCACGACCACGAGCGGGACGCCTTCCGCGCCCAGGTGGACTCGCTGGGCCGCGGCACCACCCTGCTCGTGGACACCTACGACGTCGCCGAGGCGGTCCGCACGGCCGTCGAGGTCGCCGGGACCGGACTCGGCGCGGTGCGCATCGACTCCGGCGACCTGCTGCTCGTCGCCCACCGGGTGCGCCGGCAGCTCGACGAGCTGGGCGCGACCGAGACGAAGATCGTCGTGACCTCCGACCTCGACGAGTACGCCATCGCCTCGCTCGCGGCGGCCCCCGTGGACGCGTACGGCGTCGGCACCCAGCTGGTGACGGGATCCGGCCATCCGACGTGCTCGATGGTCTACAAGCTGGTCGCCCGCGCCGGGTCGGCCGACCCGCAGGCGCCGCTGGAGCCGGTGGCCAAGAAGTCCACGGGCGGCAAGACGTCCATCGGCGGCCGCAAGTGGGCCGCGCGCCGCCTGGACGAGCAGGGGGTCGCGGAGGCCGAGGTGATCGGCGTCGGACCGGTGCCCGCCGAGCTGGCCGACCGGCAGCTCCTGGTCCGGCTGGTCGAGGGCGGACAGGTCCGCTCCCGCGAGCCGCTGGACGTCGTGCGCGACCGGCACGCGGAGGCCCTCGCCCGGCTGCCGCTGTCGGCGACCCAGCTCTCGCGCGGCGAGCCGGTGATCCCCACCGAGTACGTCTGACCCGGACACCTCCGAATACGTCCGCCCCGGATCTGCATGCGTCCGCCCCGGACACCTCTGGGACGCCCGGGACGGGTGGTGCGGGCGTTACCGGAGTGGCACCGCGCATGAACCCTCGGTGAGCGGGAATGCAACGGCAGCGTGCCCGAGCGCGCCGCCGAAGCCGAACGCCCCCTCCCGCTCCACCCCGGAACTCTCTAGGCTCGGAAGTTCAACGGCCGGGCCCGCACCCTTGTCTGCCGCACCCATAGCCGAAGGACACAACCCATGCGCCGCGCCTTGATCGTCGTAGACGTGCAGAACGACTTCTGCGAGGGAGGCAGCCTCGCGGTGGCCGGGGGCGCCGACGTGGCCGCCGCCGTCACGGAGCTGATCGGGCAGGCCCCGGCCGGCTACCGGCACGTGGTCGCCACCCGCGACCTGCACATCGCTCCCGGGGGCCACTTCGCCGACAACCCCGACTACGTGCACTCCTGGCCCGCGCACTGCGTGGCCGGCACCGAGGGGGTGGGCTTCCACCCGAACTTCGCCCCCGCCGTGGCCTCCGGCGCGATCGACGCGGTCTTCGACAAGGGCGCCTACGCGGCGGCGTACAGCGGCTTCGAGGGCGCCGACGAGAACGGGCTGCCGCTGGGTGACTGGCTGCGCGCCCGCGGTATCGGGGAGGTGGACGTGGTCGGCATCGCGACCGACCACTGTGTGAAGGCCACCGCCCTGGACGCGGCGCGGCAGGGCTTCCGCACGACCGTCCTGCTGGACCTGACGGCCGGGGTGGCGGAGGAGACCACCCAGCGGGCGCTGGAGGAGATGCGCGCCGCGGGGGTCGAGCTCACGGGCAAGCCCGTGGTGTGACCGGGCCGCCCGGCCCCGCGGGACCGGGGCGCTCCCCCGTGGTCACGGCTGGGGTGCCGGGCGCCTGAGCAGGGTCCTGGCCGGGTGCCACAGCTCCTGGGTGAGCCCGGGGACACCGCTCTCGGGGGCCGTGCGCCATATGAGCCCGTCGGGATGGTGCAGGACCGCGGTGATCTCGTCGGGGGTGGGCGGGGCCGCGTTGCCCCGGAGGTAGACGGCGCGCAGGCCCAGGTTGCGCAGCCTGGTCAGGGCTCGGGCGCGGTTCGGGGCGAGGACCAGGAAGCGCACGCAGCCGCCCGCCGGACCCGCCGGGCTGGGCAGGTTCAGCGCCACCACGACGCTGCCGTTGGGCAGTCTGCAGAAACCTCCTGCGGCCATGCGGTCACACCCCCGTGTGTGTGGATGTCGATGTCGGTGTCAATAAGCCAGGCACAGGAGGCACCTAAACACGATCGGCGGCAACCCGCCAGGGGTTGCCGCCGATACGCTTCTGACCTGCGGAAATGCTGTTTACTTCACCGCGGGGCCGACCTTGAGGGAGATCGTCGAGCCGTCCTTGGCCTGCTTCACGATCTCGATCTTGGTGTTGGTGTCAGTGACCTCGACGCCACCGGTCGGGTTCCGGTTGTCGTAGTAGTCGCTGGTGTGGTCGTTGAAGACCGACACGCCCTTCGACGACGGGATCTTCGTGGCGACGTCCGCGCTGTGCAGCGTCATACCGCTCGTGCGGTACAGGCTGAACGGCGAGTCGTAGGCCTGGATGCGGTTGCGCATCAGCTTGCCGTTCTCCCACCACAGCGCCTTCGGGTGCGAGTCGACCGGAAGCGCGAGGCCGACACCCGGGTGCTGGCTGGTGTTGTTGTCCGCCTGCGAGGTGTCCCACTTCCAGATCATCAGGCCGGTCTGGTACGCGTAGTGCTCCACCCAGTCCGGACGGGTCGTCGAGAAGCCGAAGTTGTACGGGCCGACCTTGAGGGTCTTGTCGTACGAGACGTACTGGCGGTTCTCCGCGAGGTAGTACTGCGCGTAGTCCTTGGTGAACGAGGCGCCGATGCGGGAGAAGCCGGCGGCGGTCCAGGCGGCGTCGGCCGTCTCGGCGTTGTCCGAGAAGAGCGTGGCGCCGTCGGCGGTGACGGTGATCTCGTCGGCCGCGAAGCCCTTCTGCGCCACACCGCCGTCGCTCGTGTAGCGGAAGCGGAGGTCGAACTTCTTGCCCGCGTAGGCGTCGAGCGGGTACACCAGCTTCTTGTACGCGTCGACCGTGCCGGTGAGGACGGGCTTGTCGCTGCCGTCACGCGGGATGGCGGCGCCGTCCACCGTGCCGTCCAGGGCGGTCCAGTTGGCGCCGCCGTCGGTCGAGACCTCGGTGTAGAGGTAGTCGTAGTTCGCCTCGATGTCGTACCAGCCGTCGAGGGTCAGCTTCGCCGACGACTTGCCCGTGAGGTCCACGGAACGGGTCAGCGTGTTCTTCAGGTTGTTGGCGCTGCCGCTCCACCACTGGGACGAGCCCTGGGCGGGGTTGACGACCGTGGTCGTGACCGCCTTGTTCGGCAGGTCGACGACGAGCGCCTGCTTGTTCCAGGTGTTGTACTCGGCGACGCCCAGCTTGTGCGTGGACTGCTTGCCGGCCTTGGCGGTGTCGTAGTTCAGCCAGCCGAGCTGGAGCTTGTCCCAGGCGTTGAAGTCGCCGGGGAGGTCACCGATGGAGTCCTTGCCGGTACCGAGCCACGAACCGGAGGACATCAGGGTCCAGAAACCGGTGGAGTTGTCGCCGCCGGCGGTGTCGTAGTGGTCCGGCAGACCGAGGTCGTGGCCGTACTCGTGGGCGAAGACGCCGAGTCCGCCGTTCTCCGGCTGGACGGTGTAGTCGCCGACCCAGATGCCGGTGTCGCCGATCTGCGCGCCGCCGAGCTTGTTGTCCGCGGGACCCGTGGCGCCCGCGTCGGTGCCGAAGGCGTACCAGCGGTGGGCCCAGATCGCGTCGGTGCCCTGGACGCCGCCCCCGGCGGACTCGTCCTCACCGGCGTGCACGATCTGGAAGTGGTCGATGTAGCCGTCGGGCTCGTTGAAGTTGCCGTCGGCGTCGAAGTCGTAGCGGTCCCACTGGTCGAAGCCGGCCAGCTCCGTCTTGATGGCGGCGTCGGACTTGCCGGCCGCCTTCTGCTGGGCGACCCAGGCGGTGACACCGTCGCCGACGACGTTCCACACGCTCGGGCAGTTCGTGTCGCCGCAGGCGTTGTTGCCGTAACGCGCCTCGTTGTAGGGGACCTTGACCCAGTCGGCGACCTTGCCGTCCACCGAGTAGCGGCCCGAGGACTGCGCCTCGTAGAACTTCTTCATCGACTCGACGTTCTTGCCGGTGCCGAAGTAGAGGTCCTGGAAGTACTTCTGGTCGTAGTCCGCCCGCCAGGCCGTGCTGTTGTCCTTCTTGCGGTCCGGCTTGGCGATCGTGTTGTGCAGCGGACCGGCGGTGCCGCCGTACTTCGGGTCCGTCTTGTCGCCGAACTCGACCAGGATCGTGAAGATCTTGTCGGTCTTCTCGCGGCCGAGTTCGACGTACTTGCTGTCGCCCTTCTTGCTCTTGAGCTGGACGACCTGCGAGCCGTTGCGCTTCTGCACCTTGGCGTCGCCGGATATCACCTGGTTCAGCGCCTCCTGGCGCTGGGCGTCCTGGGTCTTGCTCAGCGGGCCCTCGAGGTCGTGGTCGACCGTGTTCCTGACCGGCTGGGGGTCGTGGCGGTCCACGACGGGTGACGCGGCGGCCGAGTCGGCCTGCGCCACGGCGTACGTCGAGAACGTGGCGGTGGCCGCCGCGAGGGCGACGCCCACCGCGGCCGCTCTGAACGTCCATGGTCTGTTGGTCACTTGATGTCCTCCCCCGCGCACGTTCGCGCGGAGGGGGTTCCGGGTCATGGAGGTCCGCGCGCGTCTACGCGATTCAAGTGACGACATTTGACCGGAGTTACAGAAGAAAAAACAGATCTTGACTTGAACCTGGCAAGTGCATTATGCGGAGCACCAGTTCGGTATCCGGACGGCTCCGAAACCTCTCGACAGGCGCGCCTTCAGGCCTACTTGAGAGGGTCGGTGAATCCGTGCGCCCCCCGTGCACCGGCACCGTGGGTAAGGTCACGCTTACCGGACGTTCCACTCGGGCATGCAGGCGAATAGAGTCGATCGGCGAAGCGTCGGGAACCGGCGGACAGCCGCGTCGACACCGTTGTCCCACCCCGACATCCATCCGCCCCCTCCCCCACCGCGAGAGGCACCGGGGGGAGAACCCCCATCCGAGGACACGATTGCCATGCCTCGTCCGACCGCCGCACAGCTCGCCTACGGTTCCTGCACCGTGATCTTCTCCACCCTCGCCATGCTGCTGCTGTCACAGACGAGTTCGAGTCTGGGGATCGTGCTGATCACCCTCTCGGCGCTCGCTCTCGGACTGCTGGTGGCCATGACGGTCCCGCTGCCGAAGCCCGGAGCCGAGGCCGTCGTCCACGAGCGAGTGCCGGCGCGGCGCGAGACCGCGTCCGTGTCCGCCTCCGTGTCCTCCGTCTCCTCCGTGTCCTCCGCGCCCGAGCCGGTGCGCGAACCCGCGGGGCCCGAAGCCGCGTAGGCGCCGGCACACCCGTTCTCCTGCGGACCGGCGACGCCCCGGGCGCCTCGGTCCCGTACCCGAACGGCGGTTCCGTGGTCCGCGGAACCGCCGTTCCGGTGTGCGCCCCGCGCCCTGTCCGGCGTCCGTCAGCCGGTGTCGACCACCACCGTCTTGGCCGCCTTGTCGTGCAGGCCCTGCTTGTAAGGCTTGTCGAAGAAGCTCCAGCCGCCCGCGATCGCCGTCCAGACGCAGAAGCAGCAGAACGCGAACGGGATCCACAGCACCAGGGCGCGGACCAGCGAGGTCTGCACGGAGGGCGTGGAGCCGTTGTCGAGGTCGGCGACCCGGTGGTTGAACAGCCGCTTGCCGAAGGTCTGCCCCGTCTTGCTGATCATGACGGTGTCGTAGGTCACGTAGAGCACCGCGGCCACCAGGGACTGCCCGAGCGACTTGCCGTAGTCGATCCGGTTCGAGTCCACGTCGTACTCGGTGACCCCGATCGCCCAGGACAGCAGCCACACCACGAGGCCCACCAGGATCATGTCCAGGATCCTGGCCAGCACCCGCTTCCCGCTGTCCGCGAGCGGCGGCATCCCGGCGAGCGGGTCGCCTCCGTAGGGCCCCCCGCCGCCATAGGGGGCGCCGCTCCCCGGGGGCGGGCCGTCGCCCCCGCCGTAGGGTCCGCCGCCGAACGGGGGCGGCTCGCTGCCGTAGGGCGGAGTGCGGTCGCCGGACGGGGGCGGCGGGTCGTACGGGGAACCCGTGCCCTCACCGGGCGGCGGCTGCTTCTTGAACGGGTCGTCGTCCGGTGGCCTGCCGGGGCCCGGGGGCGGCGGTTCGCTGCTCATGGCCCGAGTCGACCGCGAACCCCCCGGCTCCGCATCCGGCGAAGGGCCGTCCGGAGTACCGGATCACCGGGCGGGGCCCGCCACGAAGGTGTGCGCCGCCTTGTCGTGCCAGCCCTGGTTCCAGGGCTTGTCGAACAGACACCACACGACGCCGAAGAGACCGACGACCAGCAGGGACGGCACGCTGAGGACGAGCCAGCGGCCGAGCGCCCTTCCGAAGGCGGGCGGTTCGTGACCCTCTATGTCGCGCACCTCGATGCCGCACAGCTTCTTGCCGAGGGTACGGCCCCACCTGACGGTGGGCAGGACTTCGTAGAGGACGCCGAAGACGAGCAGCACGGCGAGGACGGCGCCGAGGCAGGAGGCGGTCGTGGCGTCGAGGAGCCAGACGGTGACCTTCTCGCCGGACAGCTTGGCCGTCTCGATCTTCTCGTCGATGTGGTCGACGGCCATGGTGCCCAGCGGTACGGCCGCCGCCGCGGTGACGCCCGCGATGACGACGGTGTCCAGCAGCCGGGCGGCCAGCCGCCGGCCGAGACCGGCCGGGCGGGCCGCCGCCTGCCGGCGCGCGGCGGCCTGGAAGGGGTCCTCGACCGGCGGCTTCCACGGCGCGACGCGCTGTCCCTCGTCGGCGGGGTCGCCCGCGAGCTGGTGCACCTGCTGGGCCCAGGAGGGCTGACCGCCCCCGGCCCCGGAGGCCATGGGGGTGGATCCGCCGGGCTGTTGGGGAACGACGGGGGCGGAGGCGGCGGCCTGGGCACCGGCGCCCGGGGGAACGGCACCCTGGCCGGCTCCGGGCGACGCGGTGGAGGCGGCCGACGGGCCGGCCGTCGGGCCTCCCGTGCGTGCGCCGGAGGGGTCGGCCCCCGGTACGGCGGACGGACCGGCCCCGGCAGCCGGTCCGGACGCGGCCGACGGCCCCGACGCGGCAGGTGCCGCGGGCCACTCGGGCGCCCCAGGGCCGGGGGCGGTGGACGACCCGGAGGCGGCCGGTGCCGTGGAGGGGCCGGGCGTGGTGGACACGTCCGGCACACCCGTCGGGGCCGTGCCCCCGGCCTGCCCCTCCGTACGCGGGGAGGGCGCGCGGAACACCGGGGCGTCGGCGGCGGACGCGGGGTCCGGACCGGCCTCACCGGTACGGCTCGTACCGCCCCCCGCGTCCTTCGGCCCCCCGGACGGCACCGGCCTGTTCGGTCTGCGGAAGACCACGGGCCCCGCGGACGCCGGAGGCGGGGAGGCGGTGCCGGAGTCGGCGGGCGGGATCGTCGTCGTGCCGTCCGCGCGGGCCGACGCCCCCTCCGGCTGGCTCACCGCGTCGGCGGGTCCCGCGACACGCGGGTCACGGGTCTCGGACGTCCCGGGCGAGCCCCAGGACACCCGGCGGTCCTGGCCGCCGCCGAAACCGGACTGCCGGGAACGGTCGGCGCCCCACGAGGCGGCGGGTCCGGGCCGGCTGCCGTGCTGGGAGTCGGCGGAAGCGGCGCGCCGGGGCTGCGGGTCCTCGTCGAAGAAGTGCGGACCCGTCTCCTCCACGGCGGGGGCGCCCGACTGCCCGCGCGGGTCCGGGAGTTCGGGGGACGACGCCGGAGCGGGCACGTGCGCGGGACGCGCGCCGGGCGGCGGGGAGAGCGCCTCGCCGCCCGACGGCGCCGGGCGGCTCGTGCCCGGCACCCAGGCGGCACCGTTCCAGTACCGGACGTATCCAGGGATGGAGGGGTCCGGGTAATACCCTTCGCGGGGCCTGTCTTCACCGGGGGCCGGGGTTGGGGCGCTCATGTCCGTCGTCCCGTATCTGCTCGGGGGTCGTGTGGGACGTCCACATCTACCAGACCCGCGCACGCGTCACGGCCGGTCCGGCCGTACCCACTCCTTTCGGGCAACGTTGCGCCCCCTCTCCCGGCCGGACGCCCGGGGCCGTACCGCGGTGTGCCCGAAGGGACGCGGGAACGGCCCGAAAGAATTCTCCGAACCCGCGTAATGGTCGCGGCGCGGGGCGCTCTCCACTCGTACGGGCCCGTCCGCAGGAGCCCGTACGACGAAGGGAAGGGCATCGACATGCACACCGTGGTGGAACGCGAACTGGAACTTCATCTCGTCCTGTCGCCCGAACACAGCATCCCGGTTCCGGCGCGCCTGAGTTACCGCGCCGACGACCCGTACGCCGTCCGCATCTCCTTCCACGTCCACTCCGACCGTCCCGTCAACTGGACCTTCGCCCGCGAGCTGCTCGTCGAGGGGGTGTTCCGGCCGTGCGGTCACGGCGACGTACGGGTGTGGCCGACGAAGGTCGGCGGCCGCGGCGTCGTCCTGATGGCGCTGAGCTCGCCGCACGGAGAAGCGCTGCTCGAAGCGCCCGCCGCGCAGATCACCGCCTGGCTGGAGCGCACCCTCAGGGCGGTCCCGCCGGGCACCGAGGCCGGGCAGCTCGGCATGGACGCCGGTCTGGCCGAACTGCTCGCGCCGTCCCCGCGGCTCCCGGCCCCGCTCGACCGGACGGGAGCGCCGTCCCCCGACGACCTGTGGCTGCGCGACCCCTGGCCCTCCGACGAGTCGGCGGACGACGAGCGGTCCTGACGGACCGGCGGACGGCCGGCACCGGGTCCTCAGAACAGCTTGCCGGGGTTCAGCAGGCCCAGCGGGTCGAAGGCCGCCTTGACCGCCCGCTGCATCTCCATGCCCACCGGGCCGAGCTCGCGGGCCAGCCACTCCTTCTTCAGCACGCCCACGCCGTGCTCGCCGGTGATCGTGCCGCCGAGTTCCAGGCCGAGGGCCATGATCTCGTCGAAGGACTCGCGGGCGCGCCGGGACTCGTCGGGATCGGTTGCGTCGAAGCAGACGGTGGGGTGCGTGTTGCCGTCGCCCGCGTGCGCGCAGACGCCGATGGTCAGCGCGTACTTCTCCGCCACGCGCTCGATGCCGTCGAGCATGTCGCCGAGCCGGGAGCGCGGGACGCACACGTCGTCGATCATCGTGGTGCCCTTGACCGCTTCGAGCGCGGTGAGCGACAACCGCCGCGCCTGGAGCAGGAGTTCGGATTCGGCGGCGTCCTCGGCGGGGACCACCTGGGTCGCGCCGGCGGCCTCGCAGAGGGCGCCCACCAGGGCGAGGTCGGCCGCCGGGTCGTGGGTGTCGAAGGCGGCGAGCAGCAGCGCCTCGGTGGTCTCCGGGAGGCCCATGTGCGCGAGGTCGTTGACGGCCTTGACGGTCGTACGGTCCATCAGTTCGAGCAGGGAGGGGACGTGACCGCCCTCCATGATCCTGCACACGGCGTCGCACGCGGCCCGCGCCGAGGCGAACTCGGCGGCCAGGACGAGCTGTCGGGGCGGCTGCGGCCTCAGCGCGAGGACCGCCCGTACGACGATGCCGAGGGATCCCTCGGAGCCCACGAAGAGGCGGGTGAGGTCGTAGCCGGCGACGCCCTTGGCGGTCCTGCGCCCGGTGGACATCAGCCGCCCGTCGGCGAGGACGACGTCCAGGCCGAGGACGTACTCGGCGGTCACCCCGTACTTCACGCAGCACAGGCCGCCGGAGGCCGTGCCGATGTTGCCGCCGATGGTGCACGTCTCCCAGCTGGAGGGGTCCGGCGGGTAGTACAGGCCGTGTTCGCCCACGGCGCGGGAGAGCGCGGCGTTGACGACGCCGGGTTCGACGACGGCGACGCGGTCGACCGGGTTGATCTCCAGGATGCGGTCCATCTTCACCAGGGACAGCACCACGCAGCCGTCGGTGGCGTTGGCCGCCCCGGACAGACCGGTGCGGGCGCCCTGCGGGACGACGGGGACGCGCAGTTCGGTCGCGACGCGCATGACGTGCTGGACCTGTTCGACCGTGCGCGGCAGGACGACCACGGCGGGTGCGCCCGCCTCGCAGAAGCTCGCCATGTCGTTGGCGTAGGAGGCCGTGACGTCCGGGTCTGTGAGGACGGCGTCGGCCGGCAGTCCGCTCAGCAGACGGCCGGTGAGGCCGCCGGCGGCTGCCGTGTCCTCGTCGCGCGGGGCTTCGGTACGGCTCATGATCACAGGGTCGCACCCGGGGCCATCGGTGTGAACCCATTCGCGCGGGGCTTCGCGTGCCCGGGTGCGGTCTTCGTATTGACGCACAGTGAGCGGCATGGAGATCGAAGAGGGACGGCCGGTGCCGGCCGGGTCCGAAGGCCCGGTGTCCGCCGGCGCGCGGTCCGACGAGCCCGTCGGCGAGCGGTCCCGGGGGGCTTCCGGCCCGCGCCGCTCCCCGCTCGCCCGGCGCTCGCTGATCGGAGCGGTGGCCGGCTGTGCCGTGCTCGGCGGCGTGCTGGTGCTGCTGCCCTCCTTGGACGGGGGCGGAGCGCCGCGGCCCGCCGCGGGTCCGGTGGCGCGGGCGGCGAGCGCGGTGGGGGCCGGGACGCCCGCGGCGCTGCCCGATCTGGCCGCGCTCATCGACGACCACGAGTCCCGGGTGCGGGCGCGTCCGCGCGACGACGTGTCGTGGGCGGTGCTGGGCGCCGCGTACACGGAGCGGGGGCGGCGGACGGCCGCGCCCGCGTACTACCCGAAGGCCGAGAAGGCGCTGCGGACCTCGCTGGACCTGCGCTCCGGCGGCAACGTGGCGGCGCTGGAGGGGCTGGCCTCGCTCGCGGGGGCGCGGGGCGACTTCCGGACGGCGAAGCGGTGGGGCGAGGCCGCGGTGAAGCTGGCGCCGAAGCGGTGGACGGCGTATCCGGCGCTCATCGACGCGTACACCGGGCTCGGCGACCACAAGGCCGTGGACGGGGCCCTCGGCAAGCTGCTCGCGCTGCGCCCCGGGCCCGCGGGGCGGGGCATCGCCGCGCGGGTGTACCGGGACCGCGGGCAGCGCGAGGACGCCGCGGCGGCGGTCTCGGACGCGGCGGCGGGCACGGCCACCCCGTCCGGACGGGCGGCCCTGCTGGCGCAGGCCGGTGACCTCGCGTGGGAGCGCGGTGACCGCGAGGAGTCCCTGGAGCACTACCGGGCGGCGCTGAGGACCGACGCGGACGCGGACGGCGCGCTGGCCGGGCAGGGGCGCGCGCTGGTGGCGCTGGGGCGCACGTCGGAGGCGCTGAGCACGTACCGGGAGGCGCTCGCCGAGCGGCCCGTGCCGCGTCACGCGCTGGAGCTGGGCGAGCTGTACGAGAGTCTCGGGCTCGTCGGGGCGGCGCGCGTGCAGTACGACCTGCTGCGGGAGCTGGTGCGGCGGGAGAGCGCCGAGGGGGTGGACGACGCGCTGGTCCTCGGGCTCCTGGAGGCGGACCACGGCGACCCGCGGGCCGCGGTGCGGGGGCTGCGCGCGGAGTGGCGGCGGCAGCCCGGCATCGCGGTGGCGGACGCGCTGGGATGGGCGCTGCACCGTGCCGGGGAGGACCGGGAGGCGCTCGGCTTCGCCCTGCGGGCGACGGACAAGGAGCGCGGGGGCGGTGTGCGCAGTGCGCTGTACGCGTACCACCGGGGGCAGATCGAGCGTGATCTGGGGCTGGCAGGTCCGGCCCGCCGGCACCTCACGGAGGCGTTGCGGATCAATCCGTACTTCTCGCCGCTGCTGGCGCCCGCGGCCCAGGAAGCCCTGAGGACGCTGGGCGAGCCGCCCGCGGGGGGCCCGCCGGAGGAGTCGGGGGAGTCGGGGGAGTCGGGGGAGTCGGGTGGGGCGGGTGGGTCGGGTGAGTCGGGTGCGTCGGGTGACGAGGAGCGGTCCGCGCCGTCGGACCCGTCGGTCGCACCAGCCGCACCGGCCGTGCCGGGGCAGCCGACGGCGCGCTGAGCACCCGCGCGAGCGTGTACGGCGGACGCCTGGAGGGGCGTGACCGGTGCGTGCCGGAACGGACCTGACCGGCGGACGCCGTCCTGGCGTCCGCCTGACGGATGAGGCCGGACAGATGGAGACCGGACAGATGCGGCCGGGCAGATGAGGACCGGCCGGCGGGCCTTCGGGGAGGGCCCGCCGCACGGGTCGTCAGAGGTTGCCGCGCTTCTCCTGCTCGCGCTCGATCGCCTCGAAGAGGGCCTTGAAGTTGCCCTTGCCGAAGCCCATCGAACCGTGCCGCTCGATGATCTCGAAGAAGACGGTCGGACGGTCCTGGACCGGCTTGGTGAAGATCTGGAGCAGGTAGCCGTCCTCGTCGCGGTCGGCGAGGATCTTCAGCTCGCGCAGGGTCTCGACGGGGACGCGGGTGTCGCCGACCCACTCGCCGAGCGTGTCGTAGTACGAGTCCGGGGTGTCCAGGAACTGGACGCCGGCCGCGCGCATGGTGCGCACCGTGCGCACGATGTCGTTGGTGTTCAGCGCGATGTGCTGGACGCCGGCGCCGCCGTAGAACTCCAGGTACTCGTCGATCTGGGACTTCTTCTTGGCGATGGCGGGCTCGTTGATCGGGAACTTGACCTTGAGCGTGCCGTCGGCCACGACCTTCGACATCAGCGCGCTGTACTCGGTCGCGATGTCGTCGCCCACGAACTCCTTCATGTTCGTGAAGCCCATGACCTTGTTGTAGAAGCCGACCCACTCGTTCATCCGGCCGAGCTCGACGTTGCCCACGCAGTGGTCGATGGCCTGGAAGGTGCGGTGGGCGGGCGGCTCGACGATCGGGGCGGCGGCCACGTACCCGGGCAGGTAGGGGCCCTCGTAACCGCGTCGCTCGACGAGCGTGTGGCGGGTCTTGCCGTACGTGGCGATCGCGGCGAGGACGACCGTGCCGTTCTCGTCCTTCAGCTCGTAGGGCTCGGCGATCGAGCGGGCGCCGTGCTCGACGGCGTAGGCATACGCGGCGCGGGCGTCCGGGACCTCGATGGCGAGGTCGACGACGCCGTCGCCGTGCTCCGCCACGTGTTCGGCCAGGAAGTGGCCCCAGGGGGTGGCGGGCTTGATCACCGAGGTGAACACGAAGCGCGCCGAGCCGTTCTCGAGGACGTACGACGCCGTCTCGCGGCTGCCGTTCTCCGGTCCGGAGTACGCGACGAGCCGCATGCCGAAGGCCGTGGAGTAGTAGTGGGCGGCCTGCTTGGCGTTGCCGACGGCGAAGACGACCGCGTCCATTCCCTTGACCGGGAAGGGATCGGCCTGCCGGGCGGTGTCGGGAGTGTCGTGTGTGGTCTGCGTCATGGCCGCAGGCTCCCTCCGTTCCGCAAGGTGCGCAATAGTTCGCCCGTCGGCTGTGCAATATGTTCAGCTGGCAGCCCAGAACGCCGGGCTTTCTGTACATGATGACCATCACGGAGGCTCCCATGGCGATCGATCATCTGGACGGGCGGCTGCTCGTGCTGCTGGCCAGGGAGCCGCGCATCGGGGTCCTGGAGATGTCGCGGCGGCTCGGGGTCGCGCGGGGAACGGTGCAGGCCAGGCTGGACCGGCTCCAGTCGAACGGGGTCATCCGGGGCTTCGGTCCGCAGGTCGACCCGGCGGCGCTCGGCTATCCGGTCACGGCGTTCGCCACGCTCCAGATCCGCCAGGGACAGGGCGCGGACGTGCGCGCCCACCTGACGACCGTGCCCGAGGTGCTGGAGCTGCACACGACGACGGGCAGCGGGGACATGCTGTGCCGGCTCGTGGCCCGCTCGAACGCCGATCTCCAGCGCGTGATCGACCGGGTCGTCGGGTTCGACGGCATCGTCCGGGCGTCCACGGCGATCGTCATGGAGAACCCGGTTCCGCTGCGGATCATCCCGCTCGTGGAACAGGCGGCGACCGAGCGCTGAACCGGGGTCAGCAGGCCGGGACCGAGCCCTTGTTCCTCTCCAGGGCCACCAGGGCGTCCACCGCTCCGTCGAGGTCGCTCACCGGGATCAGCCGGAGCCCCTCCGGCAGCTCCGCCTTCGCGTCCGAGCACTCCGCCTTCGGGACCAGGAACACGGTCGCGCCGTCGCGGCGGGCCGCCTGGGTCTTGAGGCTGACACCGCCGACCGCGCCGACCTTGCCGTCGGCGTCGATCGTCCCCGTACCCGCGACGACACGGCCGCCGGTGAGGTCGCCGCCGCTGCCGTCGCCGTCCAGCTTGTCGACGATCCCGAGCGAGAAGAGCAGTCCGGCGCTCGGTCCGCCGACGTCGGCGAGCTTGAGCGTGACCTTCACGTCACCCTTCTCGTGCAGGTACCCCAGGGCCGCCTCGGTGGCGTCGTCCTGGGACTCCTTCATCTCGTTCGCGTTGTGCTGCTCGATCTCCTTCACGCTGCCGCCGCTCGGGTACACCGAGTCGCGGGGCATCACGGCCTTGTCCGTGGCGAACCAGGCGCCGAGCACGTCGCCGAGGGACACCTTCGCGTCCGGGCCGGTGGCCTCGATCGTCGTCATCCGCAGTTCGCCGCTGGTCTTCCGGGTGGGCGCCCCGCTGATGGTGATCACCTGCTCGCCCTTGTTCTCGCCGAGGACGTTCGCCGTCAGGCCCGGCTGCGCGAGGGAGAACGGCAGCGGCGCGAACACCGCCGTGGCGAGCAGGGCCACGAAGGGAAGGGCGCAGACGGCGACGGCCTGGGGGCGCGTGAGGCGAGAGAGCACGGAGTCAATCTAACGTCACGCCCCCTCGGAGCCTCCGGACAGGTCCCAAGGCCCGCGCGGGGACCCCGGGAGCCGGTCGGCGCAGGGCGTCGGCAGCCGGTCAGCGCAGGGCGTCCGCCACCTCGCGGGCCGCGTCGACCACGCGCGGGCCGACCCGCTCCGGCACGGCGTCCGCCAGCATGACCACGCCCACGCTGCCCTCGACGCCCGTCACCCCGATCAGCGGCGCCGCGGCTCCGCACGCGCCCGCCTCCAGCTCTCCGTGGGTGAGCGTGTATCCGGGCTCGCCCACCGGCGCCTGCCGGGCGGAGAGGATCGCGCGGCCCGCGGCCCCCCGGTCCAGGGCGTGCCGGAAACCGGCGCGGTAGGCCACGTGGTAGTCCGTCCAGGTCGGCTCGACGACCGCGACGGCGAGCGCCTCCGTCCCGTCGACCAGGGTCAGGTGCGCCGTCGCGCCTATGTCCTCGGCCAGTGCCCGCAGCGCGGGCAGCGCGGCCTCCCGGACCAGCGGATGCACCTGGCGGCCCAGGCGCAGGACGCCGAGCCCGACCCGGGCACGGCCGCCCAGGTCACGGCGTACGAGAGCGTGCTGCTCCAGGGTGGCGAGCAACCGGTACACCACGGTCCGGTTGACGCCCAGTTTGCTCGAGAGCTCGGTGACGGTCAGCCCGTGATCGGTGTCGGCGAGCAGTTTGAGGACCCGCAGTCCCCGGTCGAGCGTCTGAGAGGTCTCCGCGGTCACGACGCCCACTCCTTAGTGGTGAGGTCGACGGCCCCCGTACGGCGGATACGGCACCGAGTCCCGTCGGCGACGCGCTTCAGAGGCCGCCGGTCGGCCGGCGCCCCGGGCTTCTTCCCGGGCCGCAGTCGCTTCACGGCTGCGCTCCGCGGCGGCGCTGCCACGGGGCGTGTGCGTAGCCGGACAGTAGCGAGCCGGTCCGCTCAGCGGAAGCCTCCGTCCAGAATCCGGGCACCGTCCGGCGCGAAGTGCTTCCGTTTGTCCCGGAACGCGGGGCGCGCGCCACTCGGCGTGCACCGCCCTCGTACGCAGCGCACGGGCCGTGGCGCACGCCTGCCCCGGCGCGGCACGCCCCCGTGGCACGGCTCTCCCGCCCCGCGCCACGGGTTCCGGATGGCGCCGGGACGTCACCTCATCCGGGTGGCCCACTCCTGGACCTTGGCGATCCGCTGCCGGAGCTGTCCGGCCGTGGCCTCCGCGCTCGGCGGGCCACCGCAGGTCCGGCGCAGCTCGGTGTGGATCACGCCGTGCGGCTTGCCGCTCTGGTGGACGTACGCGCCGACCATGGTGTTGAGCTGCTTGCGCAGTTCCAGCATCTCCTTGTGGGAGACCACGGGCCGCCGCTCGGCGGGGAGTTCGAGGAGGTCGGCCTCGGTGTCCGGCTTCTTGCGGCTGTGCGCGATCTGCCGGGCCTGCCGCTTCTGGAGCAGCAGCTGCACCTGGTCGGGTTCGAGGAGCCCGGGGATGCCGAGGTAGTCCTGCTCCTCCGCGCTTCCCGGGTGGGCCTGCATGCCGAACTCGGCGCCGTCGTAGAGGACCCGGTCGAAGACGGCCTCGGACTCCAGCGCCTCGAAGGAGAACTGCTCCTGCTCGCCGGTGTCCTCGTCCTGCTCCTTGTTCGCCTCCTCCATCTCCTTCTCGGACTCGGCGTACGGGTCCTCCTCGCCCTCCTTCTTGGGCCGGTCGAGGGCGTGGTCGCGCTCGACCTCCATCTCGTTGGCGAAGGTGAGCAGGTCGGGGACGGTCGGCAGGAACACGGACGCCGTCTCGCCGCGCCTGCGGGACCGCACGAAGCGGCCGACGGCCTGGGCGAAGAAGAGGGGGGTCGAGATGGTGGTGGCGTACACGCCGACGGCCAGGCGCGGCACGTCGACGCCCTCGGACACCATGCGGACGGCGACCATCCACCGGTCGTTGCTCGCCGAGAAGTCGTCGATCCGCTTCGAGGCGCCGGTGTCGTCGGACAGCACGAGGGTCGCCTTGGTGCCGGTGATCTCGCGGATCAGCTTGGCGTACGCGCGCGCGGAGTCCTGGTCCGAGGCGATGACGAGCGCCCCGGCGTCCGGGATGCCCTTGCGCACCTCGGTGAGGCGCTGGTCGGCGGCGCGCAGCACGCTCGGCATCCACTCGCCGCGCGGGTCGAGCGCGGTGCGCCATGCCTGGCTGACGGCGTCCTTGGTCATCGGCTCGCCGAGCCGGGCGGCGATCTCGTCGCCGGCCTTGGTGCGCCAGCGCATGTTGCCGCTGTAGGAGAGGAAGATGACGGGCCGCACGACGTGGTCGGCCAGCGCGTGGCCGTAACCGTACGTGTAGTCGGCGGAGGACCGCCGGATCCCGTCGTTGCCCTCCTCGTACGTCACGAAGGGGATGGGGTTGGTGTCGGACCGGAAGGGAGTACCGGTGAGCGCGAGCCGGCGGGTGGCGGGCTCGAACGCCTCCAGGCACGCCTCGCCCCAGGACTTGCTGTCACCGGCGTGGTGGATCTCGTCGAGGATGACGAGGGTCTTGCGCTGCTCGGAGCGGTTGCGGTGGAGCATCGGCCGCACACCGACTCCGGCGTAGGTGACGGCGACGCCCTGGTACTCCTTGCTGAGGGGTCCGGCGCTGTACTCGGGATCGAGCTTGATCCCCACCCGCGCGGCCGCCTCGGCCCACTGCTTCTTCAGGTGCTCGGTCGGCGCGACGACGGTCACCTGCTGCACGACGTGGTGGTGCAGCAGCCAGGACGCGAGGGTCAGTGCGAACGTCGTCTTTCCGGCGCCGGGGGTGGCTACGGCGAGGAAGTCGCGCGGCTGCTCCTGGATGTACCTGTCCATCGCCCCCTGCTGCCAGGCGCGCAGCTTGTTGGCGGTGCCCCAGGGGGCCCGTCCGGGGAAGGCGGGCGAGAGGTGGTGGGTGTGCGAGGAGGTGCTGGCGGCGGTGGTAGTCACGGTCTCCGGTCTGGGTGTCGAACGGGAACGCCCCGTGTCCGTGCGCGGCGCGTCGGGCGGGGCCTGACGGGAGGCGCGCGGGCGGGCTGCTTCTTATGACAACCGGGCCACCCTACCGGCGCCCGGCTCACGACGATGTGCGGACGAGGCCGGGGCGGCGGCGGATGGGACTGACGTCACAGATCACCCGCCCGCACCACGGGCACCCCCCTCCGGCCTCCCGGCGAGCCTCCTCCGCGGCCGCGTCAGGCCGGGTCCGGGACCTCCCGCAGGCGGGTCGTGACCCATGCCCCGGCCAGCGCCACTCCCGCCATCGGCAGGAACACCGCGGCGAAGGCGGCCGGGTGGGAGGGGTGGGCGCCGGGGACCGCCGCGGTGGCCACGTCGGCCACCGCGCCACCGCCCAGGGCCGCGAAGGCGGCTCCGCCCGCGGCGAGCAGCAGCACGTTGGACAGGGCGTCGGAGATCTGCAGGGCGGCCGAGTTGGCGCCGGCCTCCTCGGGGGCCGAGAGGTGGAGCAGCAGCACGCTGGTCGAGGCGATCACGAGGCCCATCCCGAAGCAGCCGAAGGCCCAGGCCACGGCGACGGTCCACACCGGCACGGCGGGGACGAGCACACTCGGTGCGGCGGCGACGGCCGCCGCGACCAGCAGCATGCCGAGGAACATCAGGCGCTCGCGGTACGGCTCCACGCGCGGCCGTGCCTGCACCCAGGAGCCCAGGGCCCAGGTCCCGCCGCCGGCCGCGAGCGAGAGCCCGGCGAGCGTCGGCGACAGTCCCCTCTGGGTGACGAGCATCAGCGGCACGAAGGACTCGGCGGCGATGAAGGCACCGGCGGAGACTCCGCGCAGCAGCACCACGGACGGCAGTCCGCGGGCGGCCCGGAAGGTTCCGCGGGGCAGCAGCCCGCGCACGGCGGGGACGACCAGCGCGGCACCGGCCGCGGCGGGCAGGAGGGAGAGCGGGCGCAGGTCCTGCGCGGCGTACTGGAGCAGCCCCGCGCCCAGGGCGATCCCGAACGCGAGCCGGACGCGCCGCCGGTCCAGCGGGGCCCGGTCGCCCGCTCCCGCGGGCCCGGAGGCCCGGCGCCGTATCTGCGGCAGCGCGAGCGCGAGGGGGACGCCGACCAGTGCCGGGATCCCGATGAACACCCAGCGCCAGCCGATGTGCTCGGTGACCGCGCCCGCGGCGAGGGGCCCGACCACGGACGGCACCACCCAGGCCGCCGCGAACGCCGCCATGATCGCGGGGCGCAGCCGCTGCGGGTAGGCCCGTCCGACGACGACGTACAGGGCGACGATGACGAGCCCGCCGCCGAGTCCCTGGACGGCCCGTCCGAGGACGAACGTCCACATCCCGCCGGCCGTCCCGGACAGCAGCAGCCCTCCGGCGAACGCGCCGATGCCCGAGGCCAGCGAGGTCAGCGGTCCGTCGCGGTCGGACCACTGCCCGGCGAGCACCATCCCGAGCAGGCTGGTCGTGAAGTAGGAGGAGAACGCGAACGCGTACAGGGCGACCCCGTCGAGTTCCCGGGCGGCGACGGGCATCGCCGTCCCCACGGCCGTCGCCTCGAACGCGATCACCAGGACCACGGAGACGATCCCGACGGTGAGCGCCCGGTAGGCCCGGCCGAGCACTCCGCCGTCGTCCTCGCCCTCGCTCCCGGAGGGAGTCGTCGTGGTCTCGCTGGCCCGCACTGCTGTCATGCCGGCCAGCGTAAGGTGCTCGCCTTTCGTTGACTCCTGTCGAGGGGTGGTGATCAGGCGGTCCTTTGGACCTAGGACCACTTCCCCGGGTGGCCCCGGGACCGCTCCCCGGACGGTCGCGGGACCCCGTCCCGGCGGGCCGCGCGGCCGTTCGTGAACGGCGTGTGGCAGTCGCGTTGCGGCCGCCCCGGAACCCTTGATCCCCTTCCCGCGCCCCGCCTACGGTCTTCTCATCAGGTTCGGAACGAGTGAGCCGTGCCGCATCTGATGACGACCGTGTGCCCGAGTGGTTCAGGGGCTCGACTGCAACTCGAGTTACGTGGGTTCGAATCCCGCCACGGTCTCCGTGCGAAGGCCGGCCGTCCCGATCGGGGCGGCCGGCCTGTTTTCCGCCCTCCACGGGGCGGTCGGGGCCGCTACGCGTACAGCGTGCCGGCCGAGCGGTCCTCGAATATCTCCGGCCAGTGGCGCCGGCCGTCGTCGCCCGGGAGGGCCGGGGTCCGGTCGCAGGCGCCGGGATCGACGGTGGCGAGTGTCTGGGTCAGGGTGGCGGCGAGCTGCTCGTAGGAGTCGCTGAGGTGGTGGGCCGCGTCGACGGTCCTCTCGCGGTGCAGGAGCCAGAGGGTGAACGCCAGCGTGGAGACGTCCGCGTTGAGCGGGCGCAGCGTGAGGTCCGGCTCGCTCCAGGCGAGCACGGCGCCCGTGGCGCCGTCCACCACCAGGCTCGTGTCCTCCAGGAGGTGGCCGAGGCGTATCAGGCCGTCGGCCCCGGCCGGGAGCAGGGCGGCGGGGAACACGTCGGGGCGCTCGTCCGCGTAGTACTCGGTGAGGACCGCGAGCGGCATCTCGGTGTCGAGCTGGAAGAGGAACCCGTCCTCGGGCAGGCCCGACTCCCGCAGGAAGCGGCGGGTCGGCTCGTGCGTCAGGGCGGGCGGGAAGTCGACGTCCTCGAAGCGCATGATCCCGCCCGCCCCGAACTCCTCGTCCAGCAGCCGTCCCGGCAGGCCGAGGACGAGCCCGTCACCGGGTCCGGCGATCCGGGCGAGCGGGCGGATCAGCGCGGCCATCCGCCAGTACGGCGGCACGTCCTCGCCGGTGGCGTCCTCGAAGACGGCGCTCAGCCGGTCCGCCGCCTGCGCGACC
Source organism: Streptomyces sp. NPDC058751 (assembly GCF_042746485.1). Lineage (NCBI taxonomy): Bacteria > Bacillati > Actinomycetota > Actinomycetes > Kitasatosporales > Streptomycetaceae > Streptomyces > Streptomyces sp. NPDC058751. The sequence goes on from NZ_JBHYPZ010000001.1 coordinate 420,875, forward strand.
GCCTTCGGGCCGAACGGGCCGGAACGGCCCCGGGACAGGGTCAGTTCCTCGGTGGCCGCCGCGAAGCTCAGCAGGGCGTCCAGGGAGGGCGCCAGGGGCGAGAGGTCCAGGTGGGCGGGGTTCCGCAGGACGTGGGCGGAGCAGACCGCGCCCGTCGTCCCGTCGAGCAGGATCGACTCCAGGTCCCGGTCGAGGTTGCGCAGCGTCCCTATGACGAGCCGGTCGCGCAGTTCCCCGGCGAGCTTGTCGGCGTCGCCCGCGAGGTCGGCGACCGTGCGCAGGCCGTGCTCCCGCAGGGCGCCGAACCCGAGCAGCGCGCCGTCGTGGGGCAGCCCCGGGCCGGTGAGCCGGTCCCGGGTCCCCGTGTGCGTGACGAACGGATCCAGCTCGTCGACGGTCAGTGTGATCGTGCCGCCGACCTCGGTGTCAGTCGTACTCATGGCTCCCCCGCGCATGTGAACGCTCCGTGCTCCCCCGGAAGGGAACGACCGGACGTGGCACGGCGGTTCCCCACGAGCCAGAACGATACGCCGCCCCACTGACAACGCCAGGGACGCGCCGGGACCGGCCGGACACGGTCGGGAAGACGTTCGCGCGAGACCGCGCCGGCCCCGGGGGCCGGGAGAGCGGACGCGCCCGGCGGGGGCCGGCCGGCCGCTCCCGCCGGGTCAGACGGAGGTCACCACGGCCGCCTGCGGGCGGATCGGCAGACGGTTGACCGGACGGCCGGTGGCCGCCCGCACGGCGGAGGCGATGGCCGCGGGCGAGGTCACGACCGGCACCGCGCTGGCCGCCTTGGCGCCGAAGGGGGCGACGACGTCGCGCTCCTCGACGAGCTTGACGATGCGGATGTCGGGCGCGTCCAGGGCGGTCGGCAGGGCGTAGCCGGTGAGGTCGGGGTGGCGGACCAGACCGCGGTTGGTCCGCAGGTTCTCGGTCAGCGCGGCGCCCACGCCCTGGGTGACTCCGGCCTCGATGCGGGCCCTGAGCTGTGCCGGGTTGAGGATCCGGCCGACGTCCTGGGCGAGTGCCAGCTCCACGACCCGTACCGAGCCCAGTTCGATGTCGACGTCCACCACGGCGCGGACCGCGCAGAAGGCGAGGCCCACGAAGGCGTCGCCCTGACCGTGCTCGTCCAGCGGTTCGGTCGGGTGCGGGCGGCACTGCGCGGTCGCCCACAGCTCCTTGCCGTCCATCGCCTCGCTGACCGTCGTCGACAGCATCCCGTCGTACGAGGTGATCTTGCCGTCGGTGATCTGGAGCAGCTCGGTGGACATGCCGAACTTGTGCGCCAGGGGCTGCAGCAGCTGCGTACGGACCATCTTGGCCGCGCGCTCCACCGCTCCGCCGGACACCCAGGTGTGCCGTCCCCGGCAGCTCGGACCGGCCGACGGCTGGTCGGTGTCGACGGGGGCCACGTGCACCTCGTCGATGCCGAGGGTCTCCTGGACGATCTGGCGGGCCAGCGTGGTGAAGCCCTGGCCCGTCTCCACGGCGGCGCAGAGCACGGTGGCGACGCCGTCGTGGACCTTGACCGTGGCCGTCGAGACCTCGTCGGTGCCCTCGGCGCCGAGCATGTGGACCATGCCGAGTCCGTAGCCGACACCGCGGCGTACGGCACCGGGTTCGCCCGCGCCCTCGGGGCCGCCCGGCAGCAGCCACTCGTCCTCGGGGGTGTCCTTGGGGAGGGCGGGCAGCGGGAAGTCGCGTACGGCCTGGAGCAGTTCGGCGACGGGCGCCGGGCAGGTCACCGTCTGGCCGGTGGGCAGGACGTCGCCGGTGGCCATGACGTTGCGCAGGCGCAGTTCGGCGGGGTCGACGCCGAGCTTCTTCGCCAGCTTGTCCATCTGGGCCTCGTAGGCGGCGCAGACCTGGAGGGCGCCCTCGCCTCGCACGTGGCCCGAGGGCGGGTTGTTGGTGCGCACGGCCCAGCCCTCGATGAAGGCGTTCGGGACGACGTAGGGGCCGCAGGCGAAGGAGACGGCCGCGGCCAGTGACTCGCCGGAGGTGTCGGCGTAGGCGCCCGCGTCGAGCAGGATCTGCGCCTCGACCTTGACCAGGTTGCCCTCGGCATCGGCGTGGTGCCGGTAGCGCAGCAGGGTCGGGTGCCGGTGGGCGTGGCCGAGGAAGGACTCCTCGCGCGTGGCGTTGAGTTTCACCGGGCAGCCGGTCTTCAGGGCGAGCAGGCCGAGGGCGAGCTGGAAGCCCTGGTCCTCGCGGTCGGCGGTGGCTCCGGGGACGCCGGTGACGACGACCTTCACGCGCGCGGGTTCGAGGCCGTAGCAGGCGGCGGCCGCGTCGCGGTCGCTGTGCGGGTCGGTGGAGGCGATGTAGAGCTCGACGCCGCCGTCGGGGCGGGGCACGGCGAGTCCGGCCTCGGCGCCGATGGGGGCGGGGTCCTGGCGGCCGATGCGGTACTGGCCCTCGACGACGACCTCGCCGACCGCGTCCGGGTCGCCGTGGCTCAGCGGGATGTGCCGGATCAGGTTGCCGTCGGGGTGCAGCGGTTCGGCCTCGAAGGCGTGCTCCGGGTCGGTGACCGGTTCGAGCACCTCGTACTCGACGATGACGGCGGCGGCGGCCAGCCGGGCGGTGTCCGGGTGGTCGGCGGCGACGGCCGCGATGGGCTCGCCGTGGTGGCGCACGACGTCGGAGGCGAACACCGGGCGGTCGGCTCTGCCGCGGCCGTGCAGCGGGGTGCCGGGCACGTCCTCGTGGGTGATGACCGCGCGTACGCCGGGCATCTCGCGCGCGTGGCTGGTGTCGATGGACAGGATCCGGGCGTGCGGGTGCGGCGAGCGGAGCACGGCGGCCCACAGCAGGCCCTCGGCCCACAGGTCGGCGGCGTAGGGGAACGTGCCCTCGGTCTTGGCACGGTCCTCGGCGGCGGGCAGCGAGACGCCGAGCCCGTGCGGCAGGGGCTCGGGACCCGTCTCGGGCGCCGCCGGTGTCGCGGTCGCGGCGGGGTTGGTCACGCCTGGCCTCCGTCCTGGCCGTACGGCTGTTCGTGCTGCGCCGGTGCGCCGTAGGCGGCACCGTCCTCGTACGCGGACGGGTGGACGCCGCCCGCGCCGGGACCGGCCTGGTGCGGGATGCGGGCCTCGTCCGCCCCGGAGGCGGCCTCGGCCTCGGCGGCGGAGTGCGCCTCGCGTTCGACGACGACCTCGCGCACGGCGTCCAGGACACCGCGGTAGCCGGAGCAGCGGCACAGGTTGCCGCACAGCGCCTGGCGGGTCTCCAGCTCGGTCGGCGCGGGGTTGCCCTCCAGCAGGTCGTGCAGGGTCATCGCCATGCCGGGTACGCAGAAACCGCACTGCACGGCACCGCACCTGGCCAGCGCCCGCTGGATGTCGGAGGGCTGTCCGTCGGTGGCCAGGCCCTCGACGGTGCGTACGTCGCTGCCCGCGGCGGTGACGCCGGGCACCAGGCAGGACGCCACGAGCCGGCCGTCCACCTGGACGTTGCAGGCGCCGCACTCGCCCTGCGAGCAGCCGTCCTTGGCGCCCGCGAGGCCGAGCCGCTCGCGCAGCACGTAGAGCAGCGACTCGCCGACCCAGGCGTCGGTGACCGGCCGGTCGGTGCCGTTGACGCGCAGGACGTAGGACGCGAGGGGGTGGTCGTCGTGCACGGCCGGGGTCAGGAGGTCCGCGTCCGGGGCCAGGAGGCCCGCGTCCGGCGCCGCCTCGCCCGTCACGGCGGGCTCGTGCGCCGGATCCGGCTCGGCCGCCTCGTGCGCCCCCGCCGTCACCGGTTCGGGGTCGGCGGCGGGCCCGGGGGCCTCGTGAGCGGGTCCGACGGGGGCCTGGGCGGCCTGCGGGAGCGTTTCGGCTCCGGACTGCCCCGCGTGCTCCGCGGGGGCCTCAGCGGCCGTTCCGGGCGCTTCGGCGGTCCACGGCTGGCCGATCTCGCCGGCCCAGGGTGCGGCGGCGCCGCCGGGGAGCGTGGCGGGCGGTGTGCCGCCCCACTGCTCGACGAGCGCGGAGGTGGTGAACTCGCCCGACTCGTCCGGGAGGTCGCCTCCGGCCACCGGGATCGACCACTGGCCGGTCACGTCGTGTCCGGGGCCCTGCGCCTGGCCGTGGCCGGTGCCGTCGTCGAACTGCCACTGCCCGGTGGACCCGGGGTGGTACGCGAACCGGTCGTCGTGGGTGCCGGCCTGCGGCTGCGCGATGCCGGGATCCGGCCACTGCGCGGCGCCGTCCTGCCCCGTCCAGGGTCCGCCGGCGGCCGGGTCCGCCGTCTCCGGCGGGGCGGGCGTCACGGCGATCTGCGGGGGCACGTAGCCCTGTCCGGGCGCGGCGAGCGGTTCCCGGGCGGCGAGGAGGGCGTCGATGCCCCCCTCGGGGAGCTTGACGAAGGCGGTGGCCCCGTCGTCGTAGTCACCCTGGGGCAGGGGGTCCCAGCGGCTCACGCCGCGGGAAGCGCCCTCTTCGTGCTGGTCGTCGGTCACGACAGTGCCCTTCCAAGTGCTCGTCGGGCCAGCGCGGCGACGGTACGCCGCAGGTGCAGTACGGCGGGCGGAAGCGGGGTGAGGGTTCCGTCCTCGGCGGGGACGGGGTCCGGGATGCAGGCCGCGGCCACGTACTCGCCGAACGCGTGCAGCGCCTCGGGGACGATCGTGCGGTTGTTGTCCCAGTCGATGAGCTGGGCCACCCATGCCTCGGCGTCCAGCGGTCGCAGCGGCATCGGGGCTATGGCGCCCACGGCGCAGCGCACGCCGCGCCGGGCCGGGTCGAGGACGACCGCGACGGAGGCGATGGCGCGCCCGGGTCCGGTGCGGCCGGTGGCCTTCAGGAAGACCTGCGGGGCGTGCAGCAGCGGCACGCGCACGTAGCCGATGAGCTCTCCGCCGCGGAGCATGTCCACGCCGGCGAGCAGGTGCGACACGGGGATCTCGCGGCGGGCTCCGCCCGGTCCCGCGATGATCAGCGTGGCTTCCAGCGCGGCCAGCACGGGCAGCGCGTCCCCGGTGGGGGCGGCCGACGCGATGTTGCCGCCGAGGGTGCCCGCGTTGCGGATCTGCGGCGGTCCGGCCGCCCGCGCGGCGGCGGCGAGCGCCGGGATGAGGGCGGCGAAGTCGGGGCGGCCCATGCGGGCGTGCGTGAGTCCGGCGCCGAGCAGCGCGTGGCCGTCCTGGTACTGCCAGCCGCGGATCTCGGTGATCCGGCCGAGGCCGACGAGCGCGGACGGCCTGAGCTGGCCGGAGTTCACCGCGGCCATCAGATCCGTGCCGCCCGCCACCGGAACGGCCGTCGGCATGGCGGACAGCGCCGCCACCGCCTCGTCCAGCGAGACGGGCAGCGTCACGGCCTGCGCCGTCTGCGGTGCGTGCGTGGTCAAACCGGTTGCCCCTTCCCGCTGCCCCACCTGGTCCCACCTGTGCTGCCGTACGGTACGTGCTGACAGGGCGGACGTGGCAACTCTGGCACATCTTCCCGGGCCCTCGGCGCAGGGGTCCGCTAGGAGGCATTCGCCCGCCTCACCAGGGAGATGGCCGGTTTTCGCACGGCATCACCGGTGAGAGCCGATTATCGCTCTTCGGTGCCCCTTGGGGGCCTTTTTTCCTTGCGGTGCAACGGCTCCGGGGCACCGGGGGCGGCACCGGGCGACCGTGAGCGGTCTCACACGTTCGGGGGCGCTCCCTCGAGCGGGCGTCCGAGCACGCCGGGGCGCCGCTGCCAGGGCCGCGGACCCGAGGGCGCGCGGTAGGCCACTCCGAGGGCGTCGAGCCGCCCGTAGTGGGCGTTCATCCGCCGTTCGAAGCCGGCGAAGTCCCGTTCCCCGGGGGCCGGCAGACGGCTCCAGGCGACCTCGGCGAAGGCGGCGAGCCTCGGGAACGCCTGGTAGTCCACGCGCGCCTGGTCCTCCGCCACCTCGGTCCACAGGTTGGCCTGGGTGCCCAGCACGTGCCGCGCCTCCGCCTCGGTGAGCTGCGGCGGAACCGGCTCGAAGCGGTAGACGTCCTCCAGGGTGCGCACGTAGGCGATCGGCACGGGCTCGTCCTGGCCCGCGGCCTGCCGGTAGTCCAGGTACACGTGCTGCTCGGGGCACATGACGACGTCGTGGCCCGCGCGCGCGGCCGTGACACCGCCCCGGTAGCCGCGCCACGAGGACACCGCGGCGCCGGGGGCGAGACCGCCCTCCAGGATCTCGTCCCAGCCGATCAGGCGGCGTCCGCGCGCGGACAGCCAGGTGTCGAAGTGCCGGATGAACCAGGCCTGCAGCGCGTCCTCGCCGTCGAGCCCGAGTTCCCCGATGCGCGCCTGCGCGGTCGCCGACTCCCGCCACTGGTCCTTGGCGCACTCGTCGCCCCCGATGTGGAAGAAGCGGGAGAACTCCGGGAAGCGGCCGGGGTCCGCCGGGAACAGGTCGAGGAGTTCCTCGAAGACCCCCTCGTAGAAGCGCAGGGTGTTGTCGGTGGGGGCGAGTACGTTTTTGGAGACGCCCCAGTCGTCCCAGACCGTCAGGGAGGCCGTGTCGATGACGTCGGTGTTGCCCAGTTCCGGATACGCGGCGATGGCCGCCTGCGAGTGTCCGGGGATGTCGATTTCGGGGACGACGGCGATATGCCGCTCGGCCGCGTACGCGACGATCTCCCGGATGTCGTCCTGGGTGTAGAAGCCCCCGTGCGGCTTCTCCTCCCACAGCGTCGAGGCCCGGTGGCCGAATTTGGTGCGCGCCCGCCAGGAACCGGTCTCCGTCAGCTTCGGGTAGCGATTGATCTGGACACGCCACCCTTGATCGTCGGTGAGGTGGAAGTGGAAGACGTTGAGTTTGTGCGCGGCCAGCAGATCGAGATAGCGCAGGACGCCTTCCTTGGGCATGAAGTGGCGTGAGACGTCGAGCATCAGACCGCGCCAGCGGAATCGGGGCGCGTCCTCGATGACGCCGTGCGCGATTTCGTACGCCGCCCGCGGACGCACGGGAGCGCGGCGGAAAGCCTCGGGGCCGAGCAGCTGACGCAGGGTCTGGGCGCCCCAGAAGACCCCGGCCGCGTCGCCGCCGCGGACCTCGACGCCGTCGTCGCCGACCTCGAGCCGGTACGCCTCCGGCCCCAGGGTGTCGTCGAGGAGCAGGCGCAGCGCCCGCGGGGTGTCCGGCGGCCCGGGCCGCAGGGGCAGTCCGAGGGCGGCGCCGAGCGTCGAGCACAGCCAGCGCCCCGTGGCGTCCGTGCCCGGCGCGGCCCACAGGACGGTGTCCGCGTCCAGCGTGAAGCGCCCGTGGGCGGCGCCTTCGACGACGAGGGGGGCGGGAATCAGGCCCGTGTCCATCATGTCCATCCGTCCTTCGGTCCTTTGCCGCCGCGGGGGCGGAGACGAGTCGCCGGGGTTCGTGTACGAAGAAGACCGGCACGTGAAAGATCGGCACGCGGGAAATCGGCGTGCGGGAGATCGGCACCCGGAAGATCACACGGGGAGGACCGGCACGTGAATGGCCGTGAATGGCCCTCACCGCGAAGACGGTCGCCATACCGTCCGGTCGGGCTCCCGGGCCCGCTCCCGAGGGGCGAGGACCTTCGCGCGGACCGCGCCCGAGGACGCCGGGGAGAAGCGGGGAGAAGGGCCCGGGAAAAGCGGAACCCTTCCCGGCGGGCCGGCGCGGGAAAACCTCCCGGCGGCCGCGCGCCGGGGGAAGACGGGCGGGAAAGGGACCGGCCGGGGAAATCGCGTGCGGCGCGCTCCCCCGGGTTCACCGCCGCCTTCCGCGCCTCCGCGGCGGCCTCGCCGAAAGGGCACGGCGTCCGGGCCTCGAAGGGCCGTGAGAAGGCCGCGCGCGGGAGGGGCCTCGAAGCCGTCGACTTCGCCCCGCCGAAGTCCCGCGGGAAGCACGGGAGATGTCCGTCGGGGCCTTCCCGGGGATCTTCCGGGCGGCCGGGAACACGACCGGCGGGGCGGCCCGGAATCGGAAGCGGAATCGCCTCGCCGGTGCCGTCGGGGGAAATCCGGCGAACGCGGGGACGGCCGCGGAGCGGTCGGACGCGAGAACGCGTCCGAAGGACCGGTGGACGAATTCCCGCCGCCCCGGGACGCTCCGGGAAGGCCCGCGGAAAGGCCCCGGCCGCCGGGGCGGGGGCGCCACGGACCCCGGGCGGACGGACGGCCGGTGGACGCGGGGTCCCCGACGGGCGGACGGCCCGAAGGCGCCGGGCCCTTGACGGGCGGACGACCGAAGGGCGCCAGGCTCCCGGCAGGCGGACGACCGAAGGGCGCCGGACCCCCGACGGGCGGACGACAGCCGAAGGGCGCCAGGCCCCCGCCAGGCGTGCGACCGAAAGGCGCCGGACCTCCGGCAGGCGGACGGCTCCAGGACGCCGGGCCCCGGCCTGTGGCGCGGTGGTCACCGCCCGGACCATGGCGGTCGGGGGGCACTGGACTTCAAGGGCGTCCTCCAGCGGAGCGTGTTGCGGTACGCGCAATGACGGTTTCGCATGGCACAACACTGCGGAGGCTAAGGACTGCGGGGACCTGTCCACAAGAGGTCTACACCACTCTGTGATCGCGGGGCACCGCGAAAAACGGCCCGGCACCCCAGGCGGCCCGGCCCCGAGGACGACACCGCCCCGAATCCGGCCGCGGGCACCGCCCCGGCCCGGCTCCCGGCCCCGAACGGACCCCCCGACTCCCGGCCCCGCCCCGCCCCGGGCACGGCACGTCTCCGGACACGACACGGCCGCGGCGCCCCTCGCCGGGGGCGTCGCGGCCGTGGTCCGTGCGCGCGGCACCGCGCCGGGACCGGAGTCCCGGGGCTACTTCTTGTCGCCGCCCTTGCCCTGGTCGCCGCCGGCGCCCATGGACTCGAAGATCTCCTTGCACATGGGACACACGGGGTACTTCTTCGGATCGCGGCCCGGCACCCACACCTTGCCGCACAGCGCCACCACGGGCGTGCCGTCCAGCGCGCTCGCCATGATCTTGTCCTTCTGGACGTAATGGGCGAAGCGCTCGTGGTCCCCGTCGCCGTGCGACACCTGCGGCGTCGGCTCCACGAGGGTCCCCGTCCCCGTGCCTCGCTGGGGCTGGGTCTCAGGCTCAAGAGTGCTCATGAAGCCAAGGGTACTGGGGCTCGCGCCCATCAGTTGAGGGAAGGTCCGCGCGCCTCCGGCGGAAGCCCCGGGGCCGGTGCGCCGGTCAGTTCAGGGAGGGGTCGTCCGGGTACGTCGCGACCATCGCCAGCTCGCTGCGCTGGCGGCGCAGGACCTCGCGCCACAGGCGTTCCGGCGACGGGGAGGAGACGTCACCGGGCTCGGACTCGACGACGTACCAGGCGCCGTCGGCCAGTTCGTTCTCCAGCTGGCCCGGCCCCCAGCCCGCGTACCCCGCGAAGATGCGCAGGGAGCCGAGGGCGGAGGCGAGGAGCTCGGGCGGGGCCTCCAGGTCCACCAGCCCGATCGCGCCGTGCACCCGCCGCCAGCCGAGCGGCGCCCGCTCCCCCGCCGCGCCGCCCGGGATGACCGCCACCCCCAGCGCGGAGTCCAGCGAGACGGGACCGCCCTGGAAGACGACGCCCGGCTCCCCGGCCAGCCCGGCCCAGTTCTCCAGGATGTCGCCGACGCCCACCGGGGTCGGGCGGTTGAGGACGACACCGAGGGAGCCCTCCTCGTCGTGGTCGAGGAGCAGCACCACCGCGCGGTCGAAGTTCGGGTCCGCCAGGGCGGGCGTGGCCACGAGCAGCCGCCCTGTGAGCGAGGACACCTCGGTCATGCCAGACATGATCCCGCACATTCCCTTCATGTGGGGAGCCAATACGCGTACGGGAGTGAATGCAGCTCAGGGCGCAACGAAGCGTTGCCCGCGCACACCCCCGGCGGTGACCCCGCGTGCCCGGTACGGAACGGCTCGTGTTGTGGCCAAGCTATGACCCAGCTGAGTCCTGCTCGGGCTTACTGCGCCGGGGTGGGCGGCCATTACCCTTGCTGTTCGGCTCCCGTACGACCGGCCTGCCGACCCACACCAGCCCAACTCATCGGAACGCGAGATACATGACCGTCAACGACGATGTCCTGCTTGTCCACGGCGGAACCCCGCTTGAGGGCGAGATCCGTGTCCGCGGTGCGAAGAACCTCGTACCGAAGGCCATGGTCGCCGCCCTGCTGGGGAGCGGGCCGAGCCGACTGCGCAACGTCCCCGACATCCGCGACGTACGTGTCGTACGCGGGCTGCTGCAGTTGCACGGTGTGACCGTACGCCCGGGTGACGAGCCCGGTGAGCTGATCATGGATCCCTCGCACGTCGAGAGCGCGAACGTCGCCGACATCGACGCCCACGCGGGCTCGTCGCGCATCCCGATCCTCTTCTGCGGCCCGCTGCTGCACCGTCTCGGCCACGCGTTCATCCCGGGCCTCGGCGGCTGCGACATCGGCGGCCGGCCGATCGACTTCCACTTCGAGGTGCTGCGGCAGTTCGGCGCGAAGATCGAGAAGCGGGAGGACGGCCAGTACCTGGAGGCCCCGCAGCGGCTGCGCGGCACCAAGATCCAGCTGCCGTACCCGTCCGTGGGCGCGACCGAGCAGGTGCTGCTGACCGCCGTCCTCGCGGAGGGCGTCACGGAGCTCTCGAACGCGGCCGTGGAGCCGGAGATCGAGGACCTGATCTGCGTCCTGCAGAAGATGGGCGCCATCATCGCGATGGACACCGACCGGACGATCCGCATCACCGGTGTGGACTCGCTCGGCGGCTACACCCACGCGGCGCTCCCGGACCGCCTGGAGGCCGCCTCCTGGGCTTCCGCGGCGCTGGCGACCGAGGGCAACATCTACGTCCGCGGCGCCCAGCAGCGGTCGATGATGACGTTCCTGAACACCTACCGCAAGGTGGGCGGCGCCTTCGAGATCGACGACGAGGGCATCCGCTTCTGGCACCCGGGCTCGCAGCTCAAGTCCATCGCGCTGGAGACGGACGTCCACCCCGGCTTCCAGACGGACTGGCAGCAGCCGCTGGTCGTGGCCCTGACGCAGGCCACCGGCCTGTCGATCATCCACGAGACGGTGTACGAGTCCCGGCTGGGCTTCACGTCCGCGCTGAACCAGATGGGCGCGCACATCCAGCTCTACCGCGAGTGCCTCGGCGGCTCGAACTGCCGCTTCGGCCAGCGCAACTTCCTGCACTCCGCGGTCGTTTCGGGCCCGACCAAGCTCCAGGGCGCCGACCTGGTCATCCCCGACCTGCGCGGCGGGTTCTCGTACCTGATCGCGGCGCTGGCGGCCCAGGGCACGTCCCGCGTCCACGGCATCGACCTGATCAACCGCGGCTACGAGAACTTCATGGAGAAGCTCGTCGAGCTGGGCGCGAAGGTCGAGCTGCCGGGCAAGGCGCTCGGCTAGCACTTCCGCGGACCCGCCGCGTACCTCTGCGGACTCGTCCGGGTACACCGATCCGCGTACGCCGATGGGGCGGCCCCCTGAAAGGGCCGCCCCATTGGCGTTGCTGGGCCTTGTACGCGTCCCGCGTCCCGCGTCCGAGGGGAACGTACCGGCGCCGGGACTAGTTGCCCTTGGCGGCTTCCTTGAGCTTGCTGCCCGCGGAGACCTTCACGCTGAAGCCGGCCGGGATCTGGATCGGGTCGCCGGTCTGCGGGTTGCGGGCGGTGCGAGCGGCACGGTGGGTGCGCTCGAAGGTCAGGAAGCCGGGAATGGTCACCTTCTCGTCGCCCTTGGCGACGATCTCGCCGACGGTCTCGGCGAAAGCGGCCAGAACGGCGTCGGCGTCCTTGCGGGTCACCTCGGCGCGGTCGGCCAGCGCGGCCACCAGCTCACTGCGGTTCATGTTGTTACTCCCGTGTTCTTCTTGCTGTTGAGGCGTGCCACGCGGCGAAGCCGCATATCGGGCACAGTGAAGCCGATGCTGCCAGGGTCCTCGGTCGGCTCCTGGACCCGGGTCCGTAGCCGGACCGTCGCGCCCAAAGACGCATCCTGCCCCCACCTGCGGCGGGAAAGCCAATCCGGCACCCCTGGGAGTCACACGAACACCCTTGGGGGTCACACGAAGAGGCCCCTGCGAGGCCTGAACCTGGCCGCCACCCTAGAGGCGGCACCGGCCCCGCGTTCCGCGACGCGCCGGGCTCCGGGCGGTCGTGGCGCCCGTCACAGACGGGGCGTCAGCCGGTACGGCACGGGCGTGCGGCCCGGCTCGGCCCGTGCTACACGCTCGCGTTGGCCGCGCCCGCCGTCGCCCCCGCCGCCTTCGCCGCGTCACGCACCGCTCCGGCGACCGCGCCCGCGACCTTGTCGTTGAAGACGCTCGGGATGATGTAGTTCGGGTTGAGCTCGTCCTCGGTCACCACGCTCGCGAGCGCGGCCGCGGCGGCCAGCATCATGTCCGTGTTGACGGTACGCGACTGGGCGTCCAGGAGGCCACGGAAGACGCCCGGGAACACCAGGACGTTGTTGATCTGGTTGGGGAAGTCGGAGCGGCCGGTGGCCACAACTGCCGCCGTCTGGCGGGCGATCGCCGGGTCGACCTCGGGGTCGGGGTTCGCGAGCGCGAACACGATGGCGTCCTTCGCCATCGAGGCCACGTCGGCGCCGTCGATCACGTTCGGGGCGGAGACACCGATGAACACGTCGGCGCCCTGCACCGCCTCCTTCAACGTGCCCGTCAGCCCTTCGAGGTTGGTGTTGTCGGCGATCCAGCGCAGCGGCGAGTCCGCGGCGGCGTCGACGAGGTCGGTGCGGTCCGCGTGCACGACGCCGTGGATGTCGGCGACGACGGCGTTCTTCACGCCCGCGGCGATCAGTAGCTTGAGGATGGCCGTACCGGCCGCTCCGGCGCCGGACATGACGACCCGGATGTCGCCGATCGCCTTGCCCGCGACGCGAAGTGCGTTGGTCAGGGCGGCGAGGACGACGATCGCGGTGCCGTGCTGGTCGTCGTGGAAGACGGGGATGTCGAGGGCCTCGCGCAGCCGGGCCTCGATCTCGAAGCAGCGCGGCGCGGAGATGTCCTCCAGGTTGATGCCCGCGAAGCCGGGGGCGATCGCCTTGACGATCTCGACGATCGCGTCGGTGTCCTGGGTGTCCAGGCACAGCGGCCAGGCGTCGATGCCGGCGAAGCGCTTGAAGAGGGCCGCCTTGCCCTCCATGACGGGCAGCGCGGCCTTCGGGCCGATGTTGCCGAGGCCCAGCACCGCGGAGCCGTCCGTCACGACCGCAACGGAATTGCGCTTGATGGTGAGGCGGCGGGCGTCCTCGGGGTTCTCGGCGATCGCCATGCACACCCGGGCCACGCCCGGGGTGTAGATCATGGAGAGGTCGTCACGGTTGCGGATCGGGTGCTTGGACTGCATCTCGATCTTGCCGCCGAGGTGCATGAGGAACGTACGGTCGGAGACCTTGCCGAGGGTCACGCCCTCGATGTGCCTCAGCTGCTCGACGATCTCGTCGGCGTGCGCGGTGGAGGACGCCGCGATGGTGACGTCGATCCGGAGCTTCTCGTGGCCGGACGCGGTCACGTCGAGGCCGGTCACCGAGCCTCCGCTGGACTCCACGGCCGTCGTGAGCTGGGAGACCGCGGTTCCGCTCGCGGGCACCTCCAGCCGGACCGTCATCGAGTAGGAGACGCTGGGCGCCGTTGCCATGGCCGACTTCCTCTGCTTTCACCGAGACACTGCTTTGTGCCGTCCGATCGTCGCACCTACCCCTGAGTACGCGGTAGTCGCCCCGGATTGCGAACGTTTTGTTCGCCGGGGGTTCGCGTCACCGGAAAACGGATTCCACTCCACGAGAGCGCGATCCGCCCCCCCGCGGGGGTCCGGACGACGGAAGAGGCCCACGTCACAGGTGACGTGGGCCTCTTCGGGTCCTTCGGTGAAGGACGACGTTCAATGACACCGACCCGCCATGCTCGCCTCGCGGCAAGTGGTCGCTCGTAGCGACGAAGGTTGGGCCCGGGGGCTTGGATCGGGCCGGTGCCACGTCAAAGGTAACAAAGGATTCCCGTGGAGCAATTCCCGTCCCGGGAGATCTTTTCGGCCGGGACGGGACGCGGGGCGCACGGGAGCCGGACGGCGGCCCGGCAGGGGCCCGGACGGGGGACGCCCGCCCGTGGGCCGGGCGGGCGACGCGGAGGGCGTCAGTCCCGCAGGAGGTCGGGGACCCCGTCCGCGTCGGGCTCGTCGCGGTCGCTGGAGACGATGGTGAGCTGCTGGGTGGCCCGGGTCAGGGCCACGTACAGGACACGCAGTCCGGCGGGCGACTCGTCGGCGATCTCCGCGGGCGACACGACCACCGTCGCGTCGTACTCCAGGCCCTTGGCCTCCAGGCTCCCCAGGGCCACCACCCGGTCCCCGAGCCCGGCGAGCCAGCGGGCGGCCTCCTCGCGCCGGTTCATGGCGACGACCACGCCGACCGTGCCCTCGACCCGGTCGAGGAGGTGGGCGGCCTCGGCGCGCACGGTCTGCGCGAGGGAGTCCCGTACGACCGCGAACCGGGGCTCGACGCCCGTGGACCGTACGGCCGACGGCGACGGCGAGCCCGGCATGGCGAGCGCGAGGACCTTGGAGGCCAGCTCGGCGATCTCCGCGGGGTTGCGGTAGTTGACGGTGAGGGTGAAGCGGCGCCGGGGGCGGGTGCCGAGCGCCTCGTCACGGGCCTCGGCCGCCTCGTCGGGGTCGGACCACGAGGACTGGGCCGGGTCGCCCACGACCGTCCAGGTGGCGTGGCGGCCGCGCCGGCCGACCATCCGCCACTGCATGGGCGTGAGGTCCTGCGCCTCGTCGACGATGACGTGCGCGTACTCGGTCCGCTCCTGCGCCAGCCGCTCGGCGCGCTCGCGCTGGGTCTCCTCGCGCACCGGCATGAGCTCCTCCAGACCGGTGAGCTGGTCCAGCGGGTCCAGGTCGCGGCGCTTGCGGGGCCTTGCGGGCGTCCCGACGATCGCCTCCAGTTCGTCGAGCATCGCCACGTCGTGCACGGAGAACCCGTCCCGCTTGAGCGAGCGGGCCACCCGGCGGACCTCGCCGGGGTTGAGGATCCGGCGCGCCCAGCGCCCGAGGCGCCGCTCGTCGGCCATCGCGGCCAGCACCCCGCGCGGGGTCAGCTCCGGCCACCAGGCGTCCAGGAACGCCGTGAAGCTGTCCTCGGAGGTGACGTCCTCGTCGAACGAGGACCGCAGTTCGGCGGCCAGTTCCGGGTCCGAGTGCCGGCCCGCCGCCCCGGACTTCGCCCACAGCGCGTCCAGCAGCAGCCTGCGGGCCCGCGGACGCAGCAGGTTGACCGGCGCGGTCCCGCCGAGCGCGTTGTGCTTGATCCGGTCCAGCTCGGCGGACTCCAGCTCCAGCCGGCGCCCGAAGGCGACGACCCGCAGCCGGGTGGGAGTGCCCGCGGGGGCCTGGTCCGGTTCGCCGAGGGTGAGCTGGCCGTCGCCGCCGCCCGCCGGGCCGGCCGGGGTCTCCAGCGCCCCGCGCGCCGCCTTCCGCAGCACCTTCAGCATCCGGTACGAGCCCTTGGCGCGGGCCACGGCCGGGGAGTCGTACAGCGTGGCGGCCACGCCGTCGACGAGGGAGCCGATCGCCCGGATCGCGACCTGCCCCTCCTCGCCGAGCGAGGGCAGCACGCCCTCGGTGTAGGCGACGAGCAGCGGGGTCGGGGAGACGATCAGGATGCCGCCCGCGTACCGGCGTCGGTCCTGGTAGAGGAGGTAGGCGGCCCGGTGCAGGGCGACGGCCGTCTTGCCGGTGCCGGGGCCGCCCTCGACGTAGGTCACGGACGCGGCGGGGGCGCGGATCACCATGTCCTGTTCGGCCTGGATGGAGGCGACGATGTCCCGCATGGTGTGGCTGCGGGCCTGCCCGAGCGCGGCCATGAGCGCGCCGTCGCCGACGACGGGCAGTTCACGGCCGTCGAGGGACGCCTTCACCTGCGGACGCATCAGGTCGTCCTCGACCCCGAGGACCCTGCGGCCCTTGGAGCGGACGACCCGGCGGCGGACGACCCGGCCGGGGTCGACCGGGGTGGAGCGGTAGAACGGGGCCGCGGCCGGCGCCCGCCAGTCGATCACCAGCGGCGCGTACTCGGCGTCCAGGACGCCGATGCGTCCGATGTGGAGCGTCTCCGCGATGTCGGCGGTGTTGTCCTCGCGCACCGCGCCCTCGGCGGGTTCCACCGCGGTGTAGGCGCCGTCGGGCCCCTTCACGCCGTCCTTGCCGCGGAGCAGGTCGATCCGGCCGAAGAGGAAGTCCTCGAACTCGTTGTTGAGACGGTTCAGATGGATTCCCGCGCGGAACACCTGGGCGTCCCGCTCCGCGAGCGCCCCCGGTGTGCCGACGTGACCGCGCTGGGCGGCGTCGTGCATGAGGAACTCGGCCTCGTCGATCTTCTCTTCGAGGCGCCGGTAGACCCGGTCCAGATGTTCCTGTTCGACGGCGATCTCACGCTCCCGTACGGAGTCGTCCTTGACGGATTCGTCCGTTACGGATGCGCGGACCGAGCCGAGCGCGGTTTCCTGCTGAGCCTGAGCGGCCACCGGGCGCCCCCTTCTGACGTGCTGGGCAGCCGTCAACCGTACGCGAAGGGAGGCCCGCCGGGCTACGTGCGTGCCCGGAGTCCGCTCACGCCTTCACCTCGACGAGGCGCTTCCCCGAGAAGGTCATGACCTCGAAGTGGTCGATCTCGTTCGGCTCGAAGGCCGCGCCGCCGTGGACGTAGAGGGGCTGCTTGGCCTCCTCGGTCTTGGCGTTGGGCGTGCCGTAACCCCACTCGGGGACCGACCAGGACGTGACCGTCTCGCGCTGGCCGTTCTTGCCGACGGCGATCAGGGAGCACTTCTCGGGACCGCTGACGTTCTTGAGCTGGAGGACCGCGTGGGTGCCCCAGTCCTTCGGCTCGACCGCGACGACGGCGTTGACCTTGGTCTTCGGGTCCGTGGCCGACGCCTTGTCGTTCATGACCTGGAAGGCGGCCTTGGCCGGGCTGGTCTCGTGCGCCTGCGGCGGGTTCGCGCCGCTGTCACTGCCGCCGTTGACCGCCAGGACGGTCAGCGGGCCGCCGATGATCAGCGCGGCCGCGGCCGCCACCAGGTACATGCCGCGCCGGCGCTTCTGGGCGCGGCGCGCCGAGACCTCGTCCACCAGCCGCTCCGCGAGCCGCGGGCTCGGGCGGGCCGAGAGGGACTCCGCGATGGCCGGGCTGCCCTGCGAGGCGGGCAGGTCGGCGAGTGCCGCGAGCATCGGTTCCATGCCGGCGAGCTCGTCGAGCTGCTGGGCGCACCACTCGCAGGAGGCGAGGTGCTCCTCGAAGGCCGTCGCCTCGCTGTCGTCGAGGATGCCGAGCGCGTAGGCGCCGACAGTCTCGTGAACGTTGTCCCCGGATCCTTGCTGCCCTCGCGGACCTTGCATGGCTCCCGGACCACCTGTTCCGTAACCCCCGTACGTGTTCATGCCGTCACCCCCCGTTCCTCAAGCGCCAGCTTCATCGACCGCAGGGCGTAGAACACCCGTGAGCGCACGGTTCCGCTGGGTATGCCGAGCGTTTCGGCCGCCTCATTGACGGTACGCCCTTTGAAGTAAGTTTCGACCAGTACTTCCCTGTGAGCAGGGGTCAGGTCGTCCAGCGCGTCCGACAGTGTCATCAGCCACAACGCCTTGTCGATCTCGTCCTCCGCGGGGATGACCTCCAGCGGCGACGGGTCGACCTCCTGCGGCCGGGCCTGCCGGCTGCGGTGGCCGTCGATGACGATGCGCCGGGCGACCGTCACCAGCCAGGGGCGTACCGAACCGGTCGCTCGATTGAGCTGGCCGGCGTTCTTCCAGGCACGGATGAGGGTTTCCTGCACGACGTCCTCGGCACGCTGCCGGTCTCCGGCGACCAGTCGCAGCACGTAGGCCAGCAGGGGCCCCGCGTGTTCCCGGTACAGCGCACGCATCAGCTCCTCGTCGGGTTCGGTCGACGAGGACTGCTGAGACATGCGATGTCGGGCTCTTGGCCTGTGTTCATCAGCCACGGCTGAATCCTTGCGCACGCCTACCTCCGGTGTCCGGGGGTTCCCCCAGTCGGTCGCTCAACACCGGGTACGTGTGCTGGTACTCGGGTGTTCAAAGTGTTCAGGATTTTTTCTGGTGAAGATGTGTAGACAGCGAAAAGAATGGATACCGATCACCTCACGTCACTGGAACATCACGGACGGGTGTGATCAGGCGCGTGACAGGGCCGCCCGTCGTCGGTGGCGGGCCACCCTCTCCCGATTGCCGCACACCTCGCTGGAGCACCAACGGCGGCGCCGGCCGCGCGAGGTGTCGAGGTAGACGATCGGGCAGTTGTCACCCGCACACTCTCTCAGACTCGCACGGGCGCTCGGATCGGTGAGCAGGTCCAGTGCGTCCCGGGCCACCACGGACAGGAGTTCACCGCAGTACGGCGGGGTGCGCAGCCTCCGGCACAGCGATCCGTCGTCGGCGCGGACGGCCCAGGGCGCGGGCGGAGCGGCGAGGGCGGCGGCGTTGACACGGGCGAGCGCGCCGTCCGCGGGCCGTCCGTCCAGTTCCCCTCGTACCAACTGGGTGATATGTCCGCGCAGTTCCCGGAAGCCGAGCAGCCAGGAGGCGTCCACGGCCGGCGCGGTGCCCACGGGCACCAGCCCCGAGGCGACGACCCAGGCGCCCAACCGGGCGGCCGAGTCGAGGCGTTCCTCGGGGTGGGTGGTCGCCGTCAGGTCCAGGCAGATCCGCCCGGAGTCGAACCGCAGCTCGTACGAGGCTGTGGCCATGCCCGATGCCATGCGCCTGTCACCGCCTTGGGGTCACCCGCCGCTGTCCCTCCTACAGTGCACGCCCCGGCGCCCCGCCGGAAGACTCGGCACCGGTCCCGTACCGGACACCTGCCGGACGCCTGTCCGACGCGCGGCCGGGCGCGCCGTGGACGCCCGCGCATGTGCCCGCGACCCTCGGCCATGTCACCCGCTCCGGGCCGCCGGTTGACTGGGGGACATGACGGACGACAGCACGAAGCGGCGTGACGCCGCCTCCTGGGTACTGGGCGCGGCCACGGTCGCCACCGGCCTGATCGCCGGGACCTTCTACGTCTTCGCCTGCGCCGTGATGCCGGCGCTGGCACGCAGCGACGACCGCGTCTTCATCGAGGTCATGCGGAACATCGACGAGGTGATCCAGAACCCCGTCTTCCTCCTGTGCTTCCTGGGCGCGCCGTTGCTGACCGCGGTCGCCGCCCGGTGGTCGCGCGGCGGGCCGGAGCGGTGGTGGGTGCTGGCCGCGCTCGCCGCGCACGCGCTCGCGTTCACGGTCACCGCGGTCTTCAACGTCCCGCTCAACAACGGTCTCGCGGACGCGGGCGCCCCCGCGCGGATCGCCGACCCGGCCGCGGTGCGCGACCGGTTCGAGGACGCCTGGGTGGCCTGGAACGTCGTACGGACACTGCTGTCGACGCTCGCGCTGGCCTGCCTCGCCGGTGCCCTGCTGCGGCACCGGCGGCCTCAGGCGTCGGCGTACTTGGCGTCCGCGGCCGGGTCCAGCGCCAGGCGGTAGCCCCGCTTGACGACCGTCTGGATCAGCCTGGGCGCGCCGAGTGCCGTACGCAGCCGGGCCATCGCGGTCTCCACGGCGTGCTCGTCGCGGCCGGATCCCGGCAGCGCGCGCAGCAGTTCGGCACGTGCCACCACCCAGCCGGGCCGCCGCGCGAGGGCCCGCAGCAGTGACATCCCGGCCGGCGGGACGGGCCGCAGCGTTCCGTCCACCAGCACCGCGTGACCCCGGATCTCCACCTGGTGCCCGGCGACGGGCAACGCCCGCGCCCGGCCGGGCAGTTCCTTGCAGAGCAGCTGTACGAGGGGGCCGAGCCTGAACCGTTCGGGCTGGACGGTGTCGATGCCGAGCGCCTGCAGCGGCAGGGCGGTGACCGGGCCGACGCAGGCGGACAGGAGGTCGTGGCGCAGCGCGGCGAGGAACTCCTCGTGCACACCCCGCTCCTCGGCCCTGGACAGCAGGGAGGCCGCGGCGGGGGCGCTGGTGAAGGTGAGCGCGTCCAGGCCGCGGGTGAGGGCCGCGTCGAGCAGCCGGTCGACGGGGCCGATGTCCTCCGGCGGCATCCACCGGTACACGGGGACGAGGACGACCTCGGCCCCGGCGGCCCGCAGCGACTCGACGAAACCGGGCAGCGGTTCCCCGTGCAGCTGCACGGCGATGCGGCGGCCGTCCACGCCCTCCTCCAGCAGCCGGTCGAGCACCTCGGCCATCGACTCGGAGGACGGCGACCACTCCTCCGTCAGCCCCTGGGCCCGGACCGCACCCTTGACCTTGGGCCCGCGGGCGAGCAGTTCCACGCTCCGCAGCCGCGCGAGCAGTTCCTCGCCCAGGCCCCAGCCGTCGGCGGCCTCGACCCAGCCGCGGAATCCGATGGCGGTGGTGGCCACCACCACGTCCGGGGCGTTGTCGATCAACTCCTTGGTCGCGTTGAGGAGTTCACCGTCGTCGGCGAGGGGCACGATCCGCAGGGCCGGCGCGTGCACGACGGTGGCCCCGCGCCGCTGGAGCAGTGCGATCAGTTCGTCGGCCCGCCGCGCGGCGGTCACCCCCACGGTGAACCCGGAGAGAGGCCCGTGCTCGGGTCGCTGCTGTTCGTCGTACATGGGTTCTCGTCTCGCGCTCGTCGAGTCGTCGTACGGGTCTGTGCTGTCGTACGTCGTGGCTGATCCGAGCCTGTCAATGGAGCGTGACAGGCTCGGATCAAGGTGATGTCGGGCGTGTTACGTCACACCTCGACGTAGCTGAGCTGGGGCTTCGCTTCTGCGGTGGCGCTCGCCCCGGTGTCGGCGGCCGGGCGGCGAAGGTATACGGCCCAGGTGACCGCGAAGGCGGCCGCGTAGAAGACGAGGAAGGTGACGAAGGCGCCGGTCCCGGAGCCGGACTCCAGGAACGACTGCCGGAAGGCGAGGTTGATGCCGACGCCGCCGAGCGCGCCCACCGCGCCGATGAGTCCCATCGCGGCACCGGACAGGCGCCGTCCGTGGCGGGCCGCCTCCTCCCCTTCGAGCCCCGCCTCCAGGGCCTTGCGCTGGAAGATGCCGGGGATCATCTTGTACGTCGACCCGTTGCCGAGGCCGCTGAGCACGAACAGCACCACGAAGACCGAGACGAACAGGGACAGCGACTTCTCACTGCTGGCGAACACCAGGACCCCGGTCGCGGCGGCCATGGCGACGAAGTTCCACAGGGTGATCCTGGCGCCGCCGTAGCGGTCGGCGAGCCAGCCGCCGACGGGCCGGATCAGCGAGCCGAGCAGCGGGCCGATGAAGGTGAGGTAGGCGGCCTGGAGCGGCGTGCGCCCGAACTCGACCTGGAGCACCTGCCCGAAGGCGAAGGCGTAGCCGATGAACGAGCCGAAGGTCCCGATGTAGAGGAACGCCATGATCCAGGTGTGCGCGTCCTTCGCGGCGTCCAGGGCCGCGCCGGTGTCGTTCTTCACGGTGGTGAGGTTGTCCATGAAGAGGCCGGCGAGGACGGCGGCCACGACGACGAGCGGGATGTAGATACCGAGGAGCACCCGGGGCCCGCCGGTCGCCCCGATGACGGCGAGCGCCACGAGCTGGATGACGGGGACGCCGATGTTGCCGCCGCCGGCGTTGAGGCCGAGCGCCCACCCCTTCTTCCGCAGCGGGAAGAAGGCGTTGATGTTGGTCATGCTGGAGGCGAAGTTGCCGCCGCCGACGCCGGCCAGCAGACCCACCACGAGGAACGTGTTGAACGAGGTGCCGGGCTCCATCACCACGAACGCGGCGACGGTCGGCACGAGCAGGAGCGCCGCGGAGACGATGGTCCAGTTCCGGCCGCCGAAGATCGCGACGGCGAAGGTGTAGGGCACCCGCACCACCGCGCCGACCAGCGTCACCATCGAGGTGAGCAGGAACTTGTCGGCCGGGGTGAGCCCGTACTCCGGTCCCATGAACAGGACCAGCACCGACCACATGGTCCAGACGGAGAACCCGATGTGCTCGGACAGCACGGAGAAGAACAGATTGCGCCGGGCGACCTTCTCACCCTTCTCCGCCCAGAAGACCTCGTCCTCCGGATCCCACTCCTCGATCCAGCGACCGCCCCGCGCGGGGGCCGTACTCGTGGCTGGGGCAGTCATCTCACGCCTCCATTGGTTCTCCGGGCTTACCGACCTGCTGTTTCCCGAAGGTAGGGAGGTCGCGTTTCCGCCCTGTGGCTGTGAGTGACCTGAAGGGAACGTTGCTCTCACCCGGCCGGGGACCTGACGGTGAGGACGGGGGTGGGGGGTGGGGCCGGGGCGGGTTCCGGGAGGGGCGGGCGGCAAGGCCGCGGGCCTCACCGGACACGGTCGCCGTCGTGGACCTCCCTCCGCGGCGCCCACTATCGTCGATCGCACCTCGATGAACGGGAGCCTTCATGTCCGCTGGATCCGGGCCCGGACGGCCTGAGGCGAGGAACCCGCGGCGCTCGAAGGCTCACGGTGCCGCGTTCGCCGCGGGAGTCATCGGCGTCCTGGCCACCATGACCCTCGGAGCCTTCGCGGGCGTTTCCCTCGCGACCGGCCTCGCGGACGATTCCGTCCTCTCGGACGCCGTACCGGCGGAGGGTCGCGGCAGCCTGGTGATCGGCGGCATCGGCGTGGGCGGCCTGACCGGGCTGCTCGTCCCCCTGATCCTCGCGGGTCTCGTGAAGGGGACCGAGAAGAGGCCCCGGCTCCGTCCGGCCGAGGCTTTCACCAAGGTTCTGGCCCTTCTCGCCTTCGACGTGTATCTGCTGGCCGTCTCGGTGGTCGTGGCCCAATCGGGGAGGATCCTCCCGGAGGGCTTGACCGTACTCCTGAGTGTCTTCGCCATCGGATTCAGCTGGATGCCCTTGGCCCTGATCCCGTGGGAGAGGTTCGGGCTCACCGTCACAGGTGTGCGGCTCGGCCCAGGCGTCAGGCCGGACTCACACGAGCCTGATTGATTCGGCCAGGGCGTCGGCCACCGTCGCCAGCTCATCACCGAGGCCGAGGGAGGACCAGAGCAACCGGGCCTCCAGCACCACCGGGTACAGGCGGGGCAGGACGTAGTGGGCGACGCCTTCGATCACTTCCCCGCCGGAGGATTCAGGCGCGGTCGGCTCCATACGATGGACCCGTACCGCGGATCCCACCGGGAGGTCCACCTCCGAGACCGACGGGCTCCCGAAGAAGGGTCCTTCGGCCAGCCCGGCCTCGCGGTGAAGGGATTCCAGGCTCATCAGCTCCGGGGAGACCGGCACTTCTCTCACCGTGTAGCTCGCCAGAACGGGGCCGCCCACGGGAGCCAACAGCGCCGCGCAGATCGCTCGCTGCCGAATCGCGGCACCCCGGTACCACAGCACGTCCTCGACGAGGGCGTCACGTCGGTCCGCGGAGGCATCTGCGCCGGCGTGGTCCTCCACGACCGTACGGGCCCAGAGCCGCGGCCGGTCTGCGGCAAGGTCAAGGACCAACCAGCTTTCGGGAGCCGGAAGTTCGATCCTGCACTCACTCCAGCCGTGCCGAGGGGCCTCCGCACCGAGCGCCATGGAAGTCACCTTCCGGCCAGAGAGGCGTCGGGGCCCGTGACGTCGATCTCCGGTTCGCCCTCGAAGATGCCCTGGAAGCTGTACGAGTCGGAACTCGCTCCGGTGCCGGTGGCGGCAAGCGCCCAGGTGTTGTAGCGCATCGCCTGCCTGAACGCGTCAGGAGTTCCGATGAAGTCGAGATCGGCCGAGCTGACGTTCCTCATACGGCCGAGCTCGTCCACCATGCCTGGCCCGACGTACATACTGGCCAGCCCGCGGACCCCACCGACGTTCCAGGCGTTCCGGACCGCCGAGACGTTGTCACTCACGTTGAAGAGGTCCCGCCAGTTGCCCCGGATCGTGCCGAGGTCGTCCGCCAGGGAACCCGGCAGCCCCTTGAAGGCGGCCCCGAGGCTGACGTCCGGTCGCGCCGGGCGGGAGACGGCACCGGCACGCGCGCCCACCATCTCCTGGACGAGGGTCCGGCGTGCCGCCGAACCGAGCCCCGGATTCCAGCCGCGCACGTACTGCGTCGCGGCTGTCCAGACCTTGCTGCGTCCGACCGTGGCCGCGAGCTTCGCTCCCGACGAGAAGACCCGCCCGATGCCGAATGTCGCCAGCCCCAGAACGTCCAGAGCCACGTCCTGCCACGATCCGTCGCCGTTGATCAGGAGGAGCGCATGGCAGATGAGCGACAGGACCGTCATGAGGAGCGCGATCGTGCCGAGGACACCGGCGATCGCCTGTCCGATGACGGGGATCCATCCGACCAGGAGCGATATCACTCCGCACACGGCAGCGACGGCCCCGGCGACTTTGCTGATCAAGTCCAGCGAGTCACGCAGGTCGTCCAGCCAGCTGTCGTTGAGACCGTCGCCCTCCGCCACGTCGTGGATGCGTCTCGCTGCGGTGTCGCCCGCGCTCTTGTGACGAGACTTCAAAGCCGCCAACTTGCCGCGCAGCCCGTCCAGACCGTCCCGCAGGTCGGTCACCTTCTTGTCGAGCTCGCCCTGACTGTCGTCGTCCGCTCCTTCGGGCGGGCTGTCCGCCCGGGACCTCGCGGCCGCCAGGTCCGCGGCCTGCGTCTCGGCCTTCCCGAGGAGGCTGTCCGCCTCCTTCTGGATCGTCTCGAGATCGGTGCAGTACTCCTTGAGCGCAGCCCCGGCCTCTTCGTAACGGCCGTGTGCCCTGCTCACCGTCCTGGCGGTCTCGTCCGCCTTGTCGGCGAACTCCCGTCCCGCCTTCGAATCCCAGCTCTTCTGGTCTCCGACCCGACGCAGCGCGGCCGCGGTGTCGGAGATCGTCTTGGCCGTAGCCGTGAACCGCCGTGCCAGCGCCTTGAGATCGTGCACATCTCCGGGAACGGGGTCACCGCTCTCGTCCAGCACCTCCCAGCGGTGATCGGCCGGACGGCTCACGTCTTCGGCTTCCTTCCGACCAGAGCGCCGTAGAGCGCGTTGTCGAGTTCGACGTACGCCTTGGACGCTTCCTTGGCGACGGTTCCGAGCGCCTCGATGTCCTTGATCATCTTCTCGCGGTTGTCGTCCCAGTCGTCGGAGAAGTCCTGGAGCCTCTCGTGCAGCAGCCTGTGCCCGACTGCCCGCCGGTCGTAGGACTCCATGAGCCTGTCGAGCCCCTCGAACTCCGTCGCCACCGTTCTCAGTCCGGTTCCGACCACGCGCAAGTCGTCGGTGGAGACTCTGAGACGTTCACTCATGCGGGCCCTCTTCCCCACCGGTGGTCCGTGTCCGCCAGCGCAACGTGCCCGCGATCGCGTCGAACAGCTCGACCATCGCGTCCGCGATCGGCTCCATCGGAGTGCTGAACGTGAGCATCAAGGTCTCGTCGTTCCGAGGCGCGGGAACAAAATACTCGACGATCGTGTCGTCGAATTCCGATCCCAATTTCCGCGACTCGCGCGTTCGTTCGGTACGACGGCGCCGAGCGGCCCTTCCTACCGCCGGCAGGGTCACAGGCGCCACTTCCCCCTGTCCGGCAAGTGCGGCAATGGCATCAAGGCTGTCGAACCGTCGGTGAACACGGGAAACAAGAAGGGAGGCGGACAACGGGATACCGGCCGCCTCCAGGAAAGACAGGTAAAGCACCACGCCGCCCTGGTCGAAACCCGCGAGAGCAGCGCCCTTCAGCTGTTCCTCGGCCTGTCGACGCAGAACGGGCTGGTCGTCGACACCTGCGAACCGGCGCCGGATCAGTGCGCCCACGGATGCCTCGCGCTGCTCCCGCGACCGGAGCGGGATGCGGTACCAGTCCTCGGGCGTGATCAAGCCGAACACGGTGTCGCTGCCGGCAGACCGGGGTGACGTCACTTCCCACTCGCTCCCGTTCCGCCCCTCACCGGGGCACACCCGTCTCTCAGCGGTTGATGGACTGGATCTCCTGTACGACGACGTCCTGGTCGGCTCCGAAGGTGCCGTCCGGCAGGTCCTGCGCGTCGGGGACGCCGGTGCCCGTCCAGTGAATCTTCCAGGTGATGGTGGCCCTCAGCTTGTACGAGCCGTCGCCCGAGGAGCGCAGGTACTTCACTCCGCACGGGGGAGTCTTCCCGGCCTTGCCCTTCGCGTACGCCTCGCCGATGCGATCGCCCGTGATCTCGCAGACGCCCGACGCCGGGTACGTCTGCGCGTCCGCCGTCCCCGGCTCGATCTTCAGCGCGACCGGCTCCGCCGTCGTCGTCGCCGTCACTCTCAGCAGGGGCACCGACGCCGTCACCGACACCGGCTTGAACTTCGCCGTGTCCAGCCACGCCCACGTCGGCAGGTTCACCTTCGTCGTCCCCGCCGGGGCCAGGTCCACCTTCGTCGACGGCACGCGTATCTCCGCGTACGCGAGCTGCGCCAGCATCTCCGGGGTGATCGCCTCGGGAACGTCCGCCGGCGGGGCGTCACCCGTGTCCACCCAGAAGATGGGCTTGTCGCACTTCAGCGCGCCGGGGTCGCCCTCACGGCCCGGCGTGACGTACGAGTCCCACCAGTAGCCCTTGCCGGTCTTGGCCTTGTTGAAATCCTCGGCCTCGCCGCCGTTGACGTACCTGTCACGCTGTTCCTGGTCCCACTGGGAACCGGTGGACTCGGCGTTCCAGATGGGCTCCAAGTACTTCTGCAGCTCGTCCGGCGTGTACCTCGGGGCGTAGTAGCAGGCGGGCGGGGTCCAGTTCCCCGACGCCGAGGTCACCGGCCCGGAGGAGTCCCCCGACCCGTTCTTGGACCGATCGAACACGACGGCACCTGCTGTGGCGGTGACCTTGCGGTCCTTCTGCCCTCCGTTCACCTGCGTTTCGGAACCAGAACCCTTGCCGCCCGGGACGAAGTCCGCCCAAGCGTCCGGGGCACTCCCGACTACCAGAACGCCCGCCAGCAGAGCGGCGCGAACGGTGTTTCTCGTTACGGCTGGCACTGAGCCGCCCCCCTAGTGGAAATGATCTGCGATGTCTGCCAGACACCTTCCGAGTTCTTGTCCAAGCGCGTGTTGTAAAGGACGTAGCTGTTCTTGGTGACCGGCGTCTTGTTGATCTTGTTGGTCTTCTTGTCCTTGCTGTAGCCCTTGCTCTCGTCTGCGCAGAACACGAGTGAGGCAGAGGTCTTGCCGTCGAGAGTCACGGTCCGGTCGTAGTACCGCGCCGCACCGGTGAGGGTGGAGCCCGCCTCCTTGAACTGATTGACCCAGGTCAGGGCGGCCTCAAGGGCCTTGCCGGTGTTGTAGTACCCGATCGCCTCGCCCTTGGGGTCGGTCCCGGTGATCGCCGCGTCCACGGCCCGCATGCGCTCTGCGCTGTCGGCGAGGACGGCATCCTTCGTGTCGTCGCCGGTCTTCGCTCCCTCGAAGGTCAGCGTGAGGTCCGATGGCAGCTCGATCTTCGGTCGTCCCGTCGATCGGGGCGTGCTCGCGCTGGGTGAAGCCGAGGTCTTGTCCCCGGTGTCCGCGCCGGCGATCTTGTCGTTGGCCTTCGGCTTCTCACCACCCCCGCCGCACGCGGTCAAAAGCAGCACGGCTGACGCTCCGACAGCGGCTGTGGCAAGCAGGCGGGAACGGCGGTTCACGGCAGACTCCTGTGCGGCGTGGGGTGCGAAGGGGCACCAACACGCTAGCGGGGGCCTGTGCGACGACACCAGAGCGAATGGTGCCAAGCGGGTAACAGTGGCGGCCATAAGCATCCATAACGTGGTCAACTTGCCTCCCTGGAGCCTCGGTTGAGGAACATCCCACCGAAAGACGGTTCACCCGGTTGCTGTCCGCAAAGCCCGTGGCCCGAGCTCACGGCGGCCCGGAGGAAGCCGGACGCAGCGGGTTGTCGAAGGTGGCCAGGGCCGCGATCCGGCGGAGGATCGCCCGGTACTGCTCCCGGTGCCCGACAGCCGTCGTGCTCAGCGTGAACACGGCCAGCCGCCTGCAGTCCGGATGCGGCAGGTGGGCGCGGAACTGGACGAGCGGCGCCTGAGGAAGACCCCCGGTGCCACCAGGGACATGGACGGCCTCGCTGAACGCGACCGGCCCGCAGGGAAGTTCGACGAAATCGATACGCGCCCCCGCGTCGAGTCCGCTCACCGCACGGGCGGCCGTCACACCTCGCGGCGCCACCGCCGTGGTCCGCCAGGAGACGGTGAGCAACGACAGCAGCGGCCAGCCACCGCTCCCGGCCCCCTCCTCGACGTCGTCCCGGTGCAGCCCGATCGAGCAGTGGACGGTCCCCGTCTCCACCAACGCCCCGAGCATCCGCTGCGCCTGGGTGAACCGGGCGACGAACTGCTGCCGTACCGACTCGTCGGGAGCCGCCCGGAGGAACGGCGCGAGGGCGGTGCGCAGATCGTCCGCGGCCGAGGAGTCCGGTGCGGGAAGCAGGGCGCCGAGGGGCACCGCGGTGAAACCGGCGGGTTCCGCGAACCAGATCTCGGCGTCGGGGTCTTCGGCCGAGTCGGCGACGGTGAAGCGGGGGGCCGTGGTCATCGGGTCCTGCCAGGGGCGAGTCAGTGGGGATGCGGGTGCGGGCGTACCGGGTCGGGGACATGGGCGCCCGAACGGCGGGCCCGTTCGAGGGCGGTCGGGCTCGCGTTCCAGTCGGTCGGCTCGACGCCCCGGCGGCCCGTGGCCGTGCGCTGGTACAGCAGGTGCAGCCTCCTGGGACCCTCGCCCCTTCGCCCGGAAGCCGCGATGACGGCGATGAAACGGGGGTCACCGGCGAACCAGAGCGGCTCGATCTCCGCCTTCAGCCCGGGTTTCGTACGAGCGGTACCGAACCGCCGCATCCACCAGAAGGTACGCATGCCGGAGAGGAACAGCAGGGGAATCCGCTCCCCCGGCTCCTCGGGATTGGGCAGCTCCAGCCACATCTCGTCCTCTTCGACCGACGGATGCCGGTTCCGCCCCCGGGGCACATCCGAAAGGAGCTGCCAGGGGTACTGCCAGAGGACGCGCTGGATCTGGATGGAGGGCCGGATGTAGGCGAGTTGGAGGACGGCCCGGAAAGCCGCGTAGCCCAGGATGGGCAGGAAGAGGGGTGTGAACCCCGGCGACAGAAAGACCACGAGGGCAGCCAACGAGCTGGTCCAAACAGCGATCCAGCCCACCAGGCGCAGAACGATCAAGAGCAAGTGGTGAACGAAGGCCCTTCTGGTCGGGGGGTGCTCCCACGCAGTCGGAAATCGGGTCGGGGACATGTGACGCCTTCTCTCTGTTCGGGAGTCAGAAGACATGCCGGGCGACATCAACAAGTCCTCCGACGTCGAGTCCAAGCCTGGCGCCGTCGATACTCGCCACCGAGCCGTCCTTGATCCCGTCGTCGTCGGTGTCCACGGCGGTCATGGCGAGGCCGAAGCCTGCGGTGCCGACACCCACCGAAGCCGAAGTGACCTCAATGCCTTTCGTGATCTGCGCCGCTCGGGCGCCGCGAACCGTAAAACCAAGCAGCGCGTTGTCCAAGCTCGAAATGGATTTCGCATGCTCCATGGTGCTGCCTCCAGAACGGATGACCCGTTGCCCGAGCGAAAGAGCATCACCCGTCTCGCTCACGGCCCGGAGCCCAACCGCAGCCCCCTTGCCCACTGCGGAAATTCCGGGAACCATGCCAAGGGCATCACCCCCGACAGTCACGAAATTGCTCCAGAAATCGGTGTCGAGCTCCCCCTTGGCAAAGCCGTCTCTCAACGACGCCCATACGGTGGGGTGCTCAGAGACCCGGATGGTCAAAGCCGTCGCACTCAAAGCCGACGCAACCAGCAACAGCACCGCGGCCAACGTCCCACCCGACACGACGAACAGCGCCACCAAACCGATCACGGCCCCCAACGTGCTCAGGATGTCCGGCAGGTTCTCGGTGACCCAGTCGAGGGCCGAGTCGAACCAGCCCGGCTCATGGGGCGTCAGCCTCTTCGTGGCGTCGCGGATCTTGCCGGCCCGGAGCCGGGCCCGTTGTTCGTGTTCCTCGGCGAGTTCGCGCGCCTTGGCGCGAATCCCGCGCAGAACGTCCTCGGCGTCGTCCACCGCCGCCTTCGCCCTGGTCAGCGCCTTCCGCGCCTCGTCGTGCGCGGCCCCCTTCCCGTCCAGGTCCGGACTGTCGCCCGCCTTCGCGGCGTGGCCCTTCGCCCGGTCCACGGCGGCCCGAGCGTCCTCGGCGTCCTGTTCGAGCCGCCTGGCCCGCCGCTGGAAGTCCTCCAGCTCGCCTTCCCAGCGGTCGAGCTGTCCGGCCGCCTTGCGGATGGAGCGCGCCGCGTTCTTGAGGTTCAGGGGAAGCGGTCCGCCGTCCAGCTGCTCGCGGAAGGCGACGGCCGCGTCGCCCTTCCAGCAACTGCCGTCCATCAGCCTGGTGACGAGTTCGCGCGTCTCTTCGAGGACCTTCGCGCACCCGGTGAGTTTCTTGCGGAGGCCGCTCACGGTCTCCGTGCTGCCCGGCACCGGGTTGAACCCGAGGTGCGGGTAGTCGGGGTTGGGGATGCGCGGGACCGACTTGAGGCCCTGCGGCCGGTCGCGGTCGGCGAGGGATCTCGGGTCGAGGGCCGCCCCCGTGTCCTCGGGCACGTACGTCACCTCGTACCGCCGCCCCCGCCGCCCCCGGCCTTCCTCAGGGACCGTTCCAGGGCCCTGTCCACCTCGCGGTAACCGTCCCTACTCTTCCCGATGATCTTGGACAGGTCCTCCGTCTGCTCACCGATCCGGTCGGCTCCGTACTTCCAGTCGTCCTGGAACTCCTCGCAGGCGCGGTCGAGGTCGTCCGTTCCCAGACCGGTGACCGTGGCGTCCTCCAGCGCCCTGCGCAATCCCTGCAACGACCCGGTCGACCTGCGGAGCAGGTTCATGAAGTGCGACAGCTCATCGCCGTCGACGGCCAACCGCTCTGCCACGCCCTCTGCTCTTTCTGCTCGGCCCTGCTCGGCGCGCGATCCCCCGGCACGACCCTTCGCGGGGCTCCTGGGCGGCGGGGGCGGGGCGTGGGGGCGGCAGCACGTCACGCTAGCGGGAGCCCTGACGTGGCACCAGGACGAAAGGGGTCGAGCAGGTGGGTATAGCGGTTCATAACGTGATCAAACGGTCGGCCAGAACCTTCGATCGAGTGACATCACGGGATGAAACAGGACGAGGGTGTCCCGTAAGTCTTGTGAGTTCGGTGAGTTCGGTGAGTCCCGTGAGTCGGGTGCGGCGGAGCACCGGACTCACGGGACACCCCGTCGTTCGGCTTCCGCCGGGTCCGTGCCTCGGACGGGCGGAAGCCGAAGCCGGAAGCCGAAGCCGACCGACCGCGGTCGCTAGGTCCTCGCCCGGCGCCCCCTGCTCGCCGGACGTCCGCCGCCGCGGCGGCCCTTGGCCCCGTTCGGCCAGAGGCGCGGGCCTCGGCCGGCCGCGATGTCCTCGATCCAGCCGAGGGCCAGGATGGTCAGGCCCATGAGCGGCCACACCAGGACGAACATCCACAGGGCGTAGGTGGAGTCGAGGAACGCCGTCGCCCGTTCGTTGTCCAGGAAGGGGAGGCCGTAGAGCTGGTCGAGGACCGGGACCGTGGCCATGATGAGCACGTTGTGCCACAGGTAGATCGTGACCGCGCGGTTGTTGGACAGCGTCACCAGCTTGTCCCAGCGGGCCAGGCGGCCCGGCAGCTTCTGCCAGGACGGGCTGTACTGGAGCAGGATCACCACGAAACCGAAGGACCACAGCGCGTCGGCGAGCGGGATGTCGTTCAGGTCCCAGCCGTCGGGGCCCAGATGACCCGAGGCCCACCACAGCGCGAAGGCCATCATCAGGGCCGAGCACGAGACGGCGAGGTAGCGCGGGACCTTCGCGAGCGTCCCCTCGTGGTGCGCGAAGCCCAGGAGCCAGCAGCCGCCGTAGACGGCGAAGTCGGTGACGGCGTTGCCGGTCTCACCGGGAACGGTGACCAGCCCGGTGCCGAGAACCGCCGTCAGGGCGAGGGGAGCCGCCACCGTCACCCACGGGGCGCGGCGGAACGCCCACAGCATGAGCGGGGACGCGACCACGAACCACAGGTACGCGCGCAGGTACCAGAGCACCCCCGCGGCCTCGACCGCCCAGGTGTCCTCCAGCAGGCCCGACTTGGAGCCCAGGTGCCAGGGGAACGGGGGGGCGCCGATCGGGACGAGGTAGTCGAACAGCTCGACCAGGCCCCAGGAGCCGTCGAGGTCGGGGTCCTTCCCCGGGTTCCAGCCGCCCAGGAACATCATGGTCAGCACGACCGCGCTGAACGCCCAGAGCGGGGGCAGCAGACGCTTCAGGCGTCCCCGGATCACGCCCAGCGGCGGCCGGCTCAGCGAGCGCGCCATCAGGGAGCCCGCCAGCGCGAACATCACGCCCATGGAGGGGAAGAGGATCGTCAGCCAGGCCCAGCCGAACAGGTGGTACACGACCACGCGGATCAGTGCCAGGGAGCGGAGCAGGTCCAGGTAGCGGTCGCGGCCGGGGCGGCGCGGGGCCGGCCCCTCCCCGGCCTCCGAAGCTCCCGGAGCCCCCGAAGCTCCCGGAGCCCGCGAAGCCTCCGGTCCTGCCACGGCCTCCGGCCCTGCGGCCACGGTCCCGGGCCCTGCCGTCACGGCCTCGGGCGCTCCCGGGTACGTACGCGGGTGCGGGACGGCCGGCTTCGGGGCGGCCATCGGCGGAGTCGTCCCCGCCGGGTACTCGTGCGCGGTCATCCCACCGGCCTCCGTTCGTTCCCGCCGTGCGACACCCGCTGCTGCGGGACCGCTCCCGGGGCCGGTCCGGGCGCCGCCCCCGGGGCCGGTCCCGGTGTCGCCCCCGGTGCCGCCCCCACGACACCGGTGCGGCGCAGCTTCTGCCAGCGCAGCCGGCCGCCGGTGAGGGCGGTGATCCAGGACTGCAGCAGGACGACGTACATGAGCTGCCGGTAGAGGATCTGCTGCAGGGGCAGCGAGACCAGATGGGTCATGCGTTCCTTGTCCAGGCGGAACGCGTACGCGGCGCACACCGCCTGGACGGCGAGGACGCCGAGCCAGGCGAGGATCGTCTTCTGCGTCGGGCCGAAGACGACTCCGTACAGGAGGAAGACGTCGATCAGCGGCGCCAGGAGCGGGGCCAGGACCATGAAGAGGGAGACCAGGGGCAGGCCGACCCGGCCGAAGCGGCCCGAGGGGCCCCGCTCGATCAGGGCGCGCCGGTGCTTCCAGATCGCCTGCATGGTGCCGTAGCACCAGCGGTAGCGCTGGGACCACAGTTGCTGGACGGACTCCGGGGCCTCGGTCCAGGCGCGCGCGTCCTCCGCGTAGACGACGCGCCAGCCGTCGCGGTGGAGGGCCATCGTGATGTCGGTGTCCTCGGCGAGCGTGTCCTCGCTCATGCCGTCGACGCGCTCCAGTGCCGTACGGCGGAAGGCTCCGACGGCGCCGGGGATGGTCGGCATGCAGCGCAGCAGGTCGTACATGCGGCGGTCGAGGTTGAAGCCCATCACGTACTCGATGTGCTGCCAGGCGCCGATGAGGGAGTCCCGGTTGCCGACCTTGGCGTTGCCCGCGACGGCGCCGACCTTCGGGTCGGCGAAGGGCTGGACGAGTTCGCGGACGGTCGCCGGTTCGAAGACGGTGTCCCCGTCCATCATCACGATGATGTCGTGGCTCGCGTTCGCGATGCCCCGGTTGAGGGCCGCGGGCTTGCCGGCGTTGACCTGGCGCACGACGCGTACGTTCGGCAGGCGCATGTCCTCGACGATGCGGGCGGTGCCGTCGCTCGATCCGTCGTCGATGACGATGATCTCGATGGGGTGCTCGCTCGCCATGAGGGAGTTCACGGTGTTCTCGATGCACTTGGCCTCGTTGTACGCCGGGACCAGCACCGTCACCGGTTCGGTGACCGGTGCCGCGCCCCAGCGGAAGTCCCTCCGGCGGACCCGGCGGGCGTGCAGCGCGGAGAGCAGGAGCATCAGCCCGAAGCGGGCGAAGACCAGCACGCCGATGATCGCGACACCGACGACCAGGACGTCGGTGGTCCTCTCCGACGCCTGTACGAGGAAGACCCAGGCCCTGCCCTTCCACAGGTCGAGGCCGGTCACGGGGGTGTTCGCGCTCGGGGCGTCGAGTGCCTCGGTGAGGTTCTGGAACTCGTAGCCCCTGGCCTGGAGCCGGGGCAGGAGCTCGGCCAGCGCCTGCACGGTCTGGTGGCGGTCGCCGCCCGAGTCGTGCATCAGGACTACGGCGCCCTCGCCGCCCTCGGGCGTGGCCCGGCGGATGATCTCGTCGACGCCCGGCTTCTTCCAGTCCTCGCTGTCGGTGTCGTTGACGACGGTGATGTAGCCGCGGGTCCCGACGTACTGCGTCACCGGCCAGGACTTGTCGTCCATGGCGTCGGCGAACGAGGAGTACGGGGGACGGAACAGGGAGCTGCGGATGCCCGCCGCGCCCTCCAGCGCCAGCTGGTTCTGCGACAGTTCCCAGTCGATACGGCTCTTGGACTGGTACGACAGGTCGGGGTGGTTGAAGGTGTGCAGGCCGACCTCGTGCCCCTCCTTCACCATCCGTTCGACGAGGTCCGGGTAGCGCGAGGCCATGGTGCCGGTGACGAAGAAGACCGCGTGGGCGCGGTTCGCCTTGAGGACGTCCAGGACCTTGGGGGTCCAGGTGGGGTCCGGTCCGTCGTCGAAGGTGAGGACGAGACGGTGGTCCGGGACGCTCAGGCTGGCCGTACGGCCGCCGCGGGTGTCGATGACCGGGCCGCCGTCGAGGATCTTCCGCGGCACCTTGTCCGTGGCGGCCTCGGGCCGGACGCGGTGGTCCGCGAGGACCTCGCTGTGCGCGTAGCCGCGCAGCATGAGCATTCCCATCATCGCGGCCAGGACGAGGACGGGCAGCAGGAAGCGCAGGGGGAGGCGGCGGCGCGGGAGAAGGCGGCGCCGGGCGTCGCGGTCCTGTCGCGGGACGGTGCCGGAGCCGGGGCCCGGCTTGGCGGACGCCGGACCGCGGCGTCTGGTGCGGGACATCAGAGAACGTTCTCCGGGGACGAGAGGGAGAGGGTGCACGGAGGACCGGGGCGGCCCGGCCGCCCGGCCGGCGCGAACGGGCCCTTCACGGGTGCCGCCACCGCGCCGGGAGCGGTGACGGGAGCGTGCGCGGGCGTGACGGCGGGTGCGGGCACGGTGGCGAGCACTGTCACAGGCACGGTGGCGGGCACGGGTACGACGGCGAGCGCAGGTGCAGTGGCGGGCGCGGACACCGGCACGGGCACGGTGACGGACGCGGGTGCGCGCCGGTGCCGGGCGGGTGCGCACCGGCGAGGGCCGCTCATCCGGGACCGGCCCCGTCCACCGCGGGGCCTGGCGCCTCCGTGGGAGTGGACGTGCCGTCGGGGGTGGTGGGCGAGGCCGGGGCCGAGGGCCCGTCCGTCGGAGAGGGCGGTCCGGACTCGGGGTCCGGGCTCTTGGGGGTGACGCCGGGGTCCGGCTTCCGGGTCGTCGGCGCACTGGGCTCGGCGCTGCTGGACGCGCCCGCGGCGGAGGCGGAGGCCGGAGCGGAGACCTTGGCGGTCGAACTGGCTGAGGGTGTCGTGCCGTCGGAGGCCGTGGGCACCGCGCCGGGCGCGGTGGCGGTGGCCTTGCCGGAGGGGTTCACCGGCTTCTCGGTCAGCGGCGAGGGCTCGACCTCGTCGGCGGGCGTGTCCTCCTCCTGGCCGGGCACCGGGAGCCAGGGCGCGTTCGAGTTGCCCGACAGGAGCGTGCCGACGATCACGACGGCGTAGACCGCGCAGGCCGCGGCGACGAGCATGCCCAGACGGCGGAAGCGGCGGCTGCGGCGGCCGGACTCGTCGACGAAGACGGGCCCGTCGGAGACCTCGGCGGCCGCGGGGACGTCCTCGCCCGGCCGGTCGCCCGCCCCACGGCCCGCGGGGTCGAGCTGGACGGTGAGCTCGTGCGGGTCGTGGACCTCGTGCGGGTCGCGGCCGCTCGCCGGTTCGCCCGGGTTCTCCCGGGAAGCGAGCGGCGGACGGCCGGGGTCCGGCACGGCCTCGGGGAGCAGTTCGGTGTCCGGGCCGTCGTCGAAGGCGGGGCCGTCGCTGAAGAAGGGCGGGGCGGGAGCCGTGAGGGTGTGGGAGGACGCCTCCGCCGTCACCGTTCCCCCGGAGGCCGGCCACGCTCCCGGCTCGTGCCCGGGAGTCGGCCACGCTCCCGGCTCGTGCCCGGGAGTCGGCCACGCTTCCGGCTCGTGCCCGGCCGCCGGCCCCGCTCCCGGTTCCTGCCCGGACGCCGGTCCCGCCTCGGGCCGGGGGCCGGACAGCACGTCGATCTCCGCCGTGCGGCCGACGAGCAGTCCGGTCTCCGGATCCGGGGTTCGCCTGCGACGTCCGCCGGCCGCCCGCTCGGCGCGTTCCCCGCGCTCATGACCGATACCGGCCCCCATGTCCGGCCACGAAAGGGTTCTGTCGGCCGTCTGCCGGGCACTCGGCTCCCCGGTTTCCCGCCCGGGTGACGGATCGGCGCGGCGCCCGTCCCGCCGATCGATGTCACGACCGGCCGGTTGGGTGTCTTTCCGCCAGTTCTCAGCGCGCACGTACATCCCCCCATGGG
This sequence comes from Streptomyces sp. NPDC058751, assembly GCF_042746485.1. NCBI lineage: Bacteria > Bacillati > Actinomycetota > Actinomycetes > Kitasatosporales > Streptomycetaceae > Streptomyces > Streptomyces sp. NPDC058751. The sequence goes on from NZ_JBHYPZ010000001.1 coordinate 457,362, forward strand.
ACTGCTCACGGGTGCGCGGCGACTCCGGGCAATGCCGTCCATGTCGTCCGGACCGGGCCCCCACCCGACCAAAGCGCCCCCTAATACCACATCGCGCCCGGACGAAAAATGTAGCGCACGTGTAGGACTCGTGTGGTTCGTCTCACGTGTGCCCCATGAGAACGAGGGCATCAGTGGCTGAAATCCACCCTTCATGGGGGCTCAGGAGCCACTTTTCTTCGCTCGCGAGTTCGTCGGCAGCCCGTATGAGCGCATCGATTCCCGGATGGACGAGTCCCTTGCGCCACACGAGTGACACGGGCGACAGGGGGACGGGGTCGACGAGGGGCCTCGACACCGAACCGGGCATGGCCGGAAACTCCACCACGGCGAGAACGGGATTCCGCCACTTCGCCATGATCCGCCTGAATTCCTCGGCCCCCAGAGCCACCGGCGCGGGTGACGCGATGCCGATACCGCGTCCCTCGAAAAGGTGATGTGCGAGGTCGGTCCACTCCAGCGTCCGGGGGTTTCCCGCCCCGGCGTACACCGTCTCGCCCGCCAGCGCGGCCAGCGGCACCGCGTCCAGTCCGGCGAGGGGATGGTCCTCGGGCAGGACGACGGCCATCGGTTCGTAGCGCACGATCCGCTGCTCCAGGCGGGCCCGGACGGCGGGGTCGAGTCCCGCGAACCGGCCGAACGACACGTCCAGCCGGCCGGCGAGCAGGTCCGCCGCCGCGCCGGTGAGCCCGGTCTCGTAACGGGCCATCAGCTCGCTGCCGGGGGCGAGGTCACGGGCCCGGTCGAGGATGCGGCTGGAGACCAGGCCGGGGGTGTTGACGTCGACGAGCAGCGGTCGCTCCTCGCCGCCGGGCCGGGCGAAGGCGTCCAGCAGCGCGTCGTGCGCCTCCAGCACGCGGCGCGCGTACGGCAGCAGCCGCTGGGCCTCCAGCGTCGGCGTCACCTGGCGGGTCGTCCGCACGAACAGCTCCGCCCCGAGTTCCCGTTCCAGCCTGCGGATGTCACGGCTCAGGGACTGCTGGGCGACGTACAGGCGGGCGGCGGCGCGGGTGAAGTGCAGTTCCTCGGCGACGGCGAGGAAGGCACGCAGCAGACGGAGGTCCAGATGACCGGGGAATGGACGTTGACCAGGCACCACGCGAATTTACAACCCGAGTGCGTCAATCGCGACGGAGTAAGTGTTGGACCGCTCCCGGGACGCCGGGCGAGGCTTCACCCATGTCACCGCTCACGCCGTACCGGCGTCTCTTCGCGCTGCCCGGCACCCGTGCCTTCACCCTCGGAAACCTCGTCGCCCGGCTTCCCATGGGCATGTTCAGCGTGAGCGCGGTCATCATGATCGCCGGCGCGCGGGGCTCGTACGCGCTCGCCGGCGCCGTCACCGCGACGGGTCTCGCGGCGACGGCCGTGGTCGCGCCCTGGACCGCGCGGCTCGTCGACCGGTACGGGCAGGCCCGGGTGGCCGTGCCCGCCACGGCCCTCGCGCTGCTCGGCGGGACCGGACTGGTGGCGTGCGTGCGCTTCGGCGCGCCCGACTGGACCCTCTTCGCCGCGTACGCCGCCACCGCCACGACCCCCAACACGGGGGGGATGTCCCGTGCGCGCTGGGCCCACCTCCTGGAGGGGGACGCGGCGGCGCTGCACACCGCGAACTCCTTCGAGCAGGCCGTGGACGAGCTGTGCTTCATGCTGGGCCCGGTGCTCGCGGCCTTCCTGTGCGGGGCGGTCTCCCCGGAGGCGGGCATGCTCGTGGGGTCCGCGCTGCTGATGACGGGCGTCCTGCTCTTCACGGCGCAGCGTTCGACGCAGCCGCCGCCCCGGCCGGTCCCGGCGTCCGGGTCGCCCGTGCTCGCGCCCGGGATGCCCGCGCTGCTGCTCTCCTTCCTCGCCACCGGCGCGGTGTTCGGCGCGATGGAGGTGGCCACGATCGCGTTCGCGGACGAACGGGGGCACAAGTCCGCCGCGGGCGTGGTGCTCGCCCTCCAGGCGGCGGGGTCGTGCGTGGCGGGACTGCTGTTCGGCACGCTGCAACGGGGTGCCCCGGCCGACGCCGGGGCGTCCGCCGCCCGGCGGTACGTGGTGTGCGTCGGCGCCATGGCCGTCCTGCTGACGCTGCCCCTCCTCGCCGTCCGGCTCACCGGCTCGCTGCCGGTTCTCGCGGGCGCGTTGCTCGTGGCCGGAATGGCGACCGCTCCGACCATGGTCACCGGCATGACGCTGGTCCAGCGGCGCACGCCCGAGGGCCGGCTGAACGAGGGCATGACGCTCGCGGTGACCGGCCTGCTGGGCGGGATAGCCGGCGGCTCCGCGGCGGCCGGCTGGATGGTGGAGCACTGGTCGGCGGCCACGGGATACACGGTCCCGGTCGCGGCGGCGGCGACCGCGCTCGTGATCGCCGCGCTGAGCACGGGCGCGGGGGCGGGGGCAGGCACGGACGCGGGTACGGGTACGGGTACGGATGCGGGCTCGGGTACAGGCACAGGCGCAGGCACGGGCGCGGATGCGGGCGCGGATGCGGCCGAGTCCAGGGAGCGCCACGTCGAACGCACCCCCGCGCACACTCCTTAGTCCGGCCCCCGGCCCCTCCGTGGTCCGTCCCGGCCCCCCGCCGCCAGGGCGGACACCGGACACCGCCGCTCCGCCCCGGCCCGCCTCCCGGCCCGGCCCGTCGAACACCCCGCCCTCACCGTCCGGCCCGTCGAACCTCTGCCGCAATTCCGGTCCAGCCCATTGACGTGCTCACGGCTGCCACCTACCTTCCCCCGTCGAAGCGCTTCGACGCCATGCATCGAAACGGTTCGACGACGGTGCATGACGACCCGGTACCCATCCAACTCCTCTGGAGGCAGTGGATGTCGACGACACGACGGCGCACGGCGGCGGCGGTGGCTATGGCCCTGGCGGGCGCCCTGCTGGCGGCGGCCTGCGGCGGCTCGGACGGTGGCTCCTCGGACGGCAGAACGCTCAGACTGTGGCACTACGAAGGGCCGGACAGCGCGATGGGGGTGGCCTGGAAGGAGGCCATCAAGGAATTCGAAGCGCAACACCCCGGCGTGAAGGTGAAGTTCGAGGAGAAGGGCTTCGAGCAGATCCAGAAGACCGCGCCCATGGTCCTCAACTCGGACGACGCCCCCGACGTCATGGAGTACAACAAGGGCAACGCGACCGCCGGGCTCCTGTCCAAGCAGGGACTGCTGACCGACCTCACGGCCGAGGCCACGAAGCGCGGCTGGGACAAGAAGCTCAGCGCCGGCGTGAGGACCACGAGCCGGTACGACACCGACGGCGTCATGGGCTCCGGCAAGTGGTACGGCGTGCCCAACTACGCCGAGTACACGATGGTCTTCTACAACAAGGACCTCTTCAAGAAGTACGGGATCGCGGAGCCGAGCACGTACGACGAACTGGTCGCCGTGATGGACGAGTTCGTCGCGAAGGGCGTCACCCCGCTCGCCAACGCGGGCGCCGAGTACATGGCCCAGCAGTACCTCTACCAGCTCGCCCTCTCCAAGGCCGACCGCTCCTGGGTCGACACCTACGAGCTGTACAAGGGCAAGACCGACTTCCACGACACGGCCTGGAGCTACGCCGCGAACACCTTCGCCGACTGGGTGGAGAAGGGGTACATCTCCAAGAAGTCCAGCGGCACCAAGGCCGAGGACGCGGGCGTCTCCTGGATCCGGGGCAAGTCGCCGATCCTGTTCTCCGGAAGCTGGTGGTACGGCCGCTTCGCGAAGGAGGCCGGGTTCGACTGGGACTCCGGCCTGTTCCCGGGCTCGAACCTGACCCTGGGCTCCGGCGGCAACCTGTGGGTGGTTCCCAAGGGCGCCGAGAACAAGGAACTGGCCTACGACTTCATCGACATCACCATGTCGGAGAAGATCCAGAACCTGCTGGGCGACAAGGGCGGCGTCCCGGTGGCCGCGGACCCCTCCGCGATCACCGACGCCAGGGCCAGGACCCTGATATCCGACTACAACACCCTCGCGGAACGTGACGGGCTCGCCTTCTACCCCGACTGGCCGGTGCCGGGCTTCTACGACACCCTCGTCTCCGAGACGCAGAAGCTGATCACCGGCAGCGAGGAGCCCGACGCCTACCTGGACAACCTCCAGAAGGCGTACGACAAGGGCGTACCGCAGAAATGACGGTGACCGCCGAACGCGGCGGGCGGGTGACCGGGCTGAAGGCCCGGGCCGGTCACCCGCGCCGCCCGCGCACCTCCTACGCGCCGTTCCTGCTGCCCGGCGTGATCGCCTTCACGGCCGTCGTCGTCGTGCCGTTCCTGATGAACACCTGGGTCAGCTTCACCGACTGGCAGGGCGTCGGCACCCCTTCTTGGGCCGGTCTCGCCAACTACCGCGAGCTCGTGGACGACAGCGAGTTCTGGGCGTCGTTCCGGCACAGCCTCTTCATGGTGCTGGCGATGGCCCTCGTCCCGACCGCGATCGGACTCGTCCTGGCCGCGGCCCTGTTCGACCACATCGGCAAGCACTTCGGCAGCAGGACCGTGGCGGTGCTGCGGGCCTGCTACTACCTCCCGCAGGTGCTGCCGATCGCGGTCGCGGGCATCGTGTGGAGCTGGATCCTCGCGCCCGACGACGGCTCGCTCAACGTGCTGCTCGACGCCGTCGGTCTCGGCTCCTGGCGGCAGGACTGGCTCGGTGACCCGGACTTCGCGCTGTACAGCGTGATGGGGGTGATGGTCTGGGTGCAACTCGGCTTCCCGCTGGTCGTCTTCATGGCGGGTCTGCAACGCGTCGACCCCGGGCTGCACGAGGCCGCCGAGCTGGACGGCGCCGGCTGGTGGCGGCGGTTCCGGCACATCACGCTGCCGCAGCTCCGCCCGGAGATCTCGGTCGTCCTGCTGTGGTGCACGATCGCCGCGCTGAAGGTGTTCGGCGCGGTCTACGTCCTGACGAAGGGCGGTCCGGGCGGCGCCACCGACGTGCCGTCGTACTTCTCCTTCACGACCTTCTTCGAGAAGACCCAGGTCGGCTACGGCGCGGCGATCTCCACCGTCCTGACCGTGGTCGTCCTGGCTCTGGCGATGGTCGGGCTGAGGTTCCAGACCCGCGCCGAGGACGCCGAGGAAGGGGTCCGCGCATGACCGCCCTCCGCCGCTACCCGGTGCTCGTGGCCCTCGCCGTCGGCGCGCTGTTCATGGTGCTGCCCTTCGCCCTGGTCGTCCTCAACGCGGTCAAGTCGCCCGCCGACTACTCCGCGCACGGCCCGCTCAGCCTTCCGCGCGGCCTCCACCTCGACGGCCTCAGGGACTTCTGGCAGCGCGTCGACTTCGGGCGGAAGCTCCTCAACTCGGTGCTGATCTCCGGCTCGGCGGCCATCGGGGCCGCGGTGCTGTCCGTGCTGAACGCGTACGCGATCGGCATCGGCCGGATCAGGGGCCGCGCCTGGGTGCTCGCGTTCTTCGTCCTCGCCAACACCCTGCCGCAGGAGGCGCTGGTCTATCCGCTGTACCACCTGAGCAAACAGGCCGGCCTCTACGACACCAGACTCAGCGTGATCATCGTGTTCACGGTGATCCAGGCGGCCTTCGGCACCTACCTGCTCTCCTCCGTCCTCGGCCGTTTCCCGCGCGAGATCATCGAGGCCGCGCGGATCGACGGGGCCGGCCGGTGGCAGGTGCTGTGGCGGATCGTGATCCCGGTCAGCCGCCCCACGATCGGCGTGCTCCTCGTCTTCTTCTTCGTCTGGACGTGGAACGAGTTCCTGCTGCCGCTGGTCATGCTGATCTCCAACGACAACCAGACGGTGTCGGTGGCCCTCGGCGTCCTCCAGGGACAGCGCCTGATGGACGCCACGATGACGAACGCGGCCGCCCTGCTCGGTGTGCTGCCCGCCGTCGTCTTCTTCCTCGTCTTCCAACGGACCCTCACCCGCGGCATCGCCGTCGGCGCGGTCAAGTAAGGGGTACGAAAGTGAAGTTCACGGACGGCTACTGGCTGCTGCGCGAGGGGGTCACCGCGGCCCACCCGGTCGAGGTCCTCGACGTGACCTCGGACCCCGGCGGCCTGGAGATCCACGCGCCGACACAGCCCATCCGGCACCGCGGCGACCTGCTGAAGGGACCGGTCGTGACGATCAGCGCCCACGCGCCCATGCCCGACGTCATCGGCGTCACGTTCACCCACTTCCAGGGCGAGGAACCCCGGGGACCCCGGTTCGAACTGCACGGAACCGGGTTCACCCCGCACACCGAGTACGACGACGGCCACGCGACCCTGACCGCGGGCGCCCTGTCCGTCCGGATCGCCCGCACCACCCCCTGGCACATCGACTTCCTCGCGCACGGCCGCACCCTCACCAGCAGCGGCCCCAAGGGCATGGGCATCATGCGGGACGCGACCGGCGCCCACTACCTGCGCGAACAGCTCGACCTCGGTGTCGGCACACAGGTCTTCGGGCTCGGCGAGCGGTTCGGTCCGCTCGTCAAGAACGGCCAGGTCGTGGACATGTGGAACGCGGACGGCGGCACCGCCACCGAACAGGCCTACAAGAACGTGCCGTTCTATCTGACGGACGCGGGCTACGGGGTCTTCGTCGACCACCCGGGCCGGGTCTCCTTCGAGGTCGGCTCGGAGGCGGTCTCCCGGGTCCAGTTCAGCGCCGAGACGCAGCAGTTGACGTACTACGTCATCCACGGCCCGACGCCGAAGGACATCCTGCGCAAGTACACGGCGCTCACCGGGCGCCCGGCCCTGCCGCCCGCCTGGTCGTTCGGCCTGTGGCTGTCGACGTCCTTCACCACCTCCTACGACGAGGACACCGTCACCTCCTTCATCGACGGCATGCGCGAGCGGGAACTACCGCTGTCCGTCTTCCACTTCGACTGCTTCTGGATGCGCGAGTTCAACTGGTGCGACTTCCGGTGGGATCCGCGGGTGTTCCCCGATCCGGAGGGGATGCTGACGCGGCTGAAGGACAAGGGGCTGCGGATCTGCGTCTGGATCAACCCGTACATCGCGCAGCGCTCACCGCTGTTCGCGGAGGGGCGGGCCCTCGGGCACCTGCTGCGGCGGCCCGACGGGAGCGTGTGGCAGTGGGACCTGTGGCAGCCGGGCATGGCTCTGGTCGACTTCACCAGCCCCGCCGCCCGCGACTGGTACGCCGCAAAGCTGGAGGCGCTGCTGGACCAGGGCGTCGACTGCTTCAAGACCGACTTCGGCGAGCGGGTCCCGGTGGACGTGGCCTACGCCGACGGCGCCGACCCGGAGCGGATGCACAACTACTACACGTACCTCTACAACCAGACCGTCTTCGACGTGCTCCGCAAACACCGCGGGGAGCAGGAGGCCGTCGTCTTCGCCCGTTCGGCGACCGCGGGGAGCCAGCGGTTCCCGGTGCACTGGGGCGGCGACTGCGAGGCGACGTACGCGTCGATGGCCGAGTCGCTGCGCGGCGGGCTCAGTCTCGGCATGTCGGGGTTCGGGTTCTGGAGCCACGACATCGGCGGCTTCGAGGGGACACCGACGCCCGCGCTGTTCAAGCGGTGGATCGCCTTCGGGCTGCTGTCCTCGCACAGCCGGCTGCACGGCTCGTCCTCGTACCGCGTGCCCTGGCTGTTCGACGAGGAGGCCGTGGACGTCCTGCGGCTGTTCACCCGGCTCAAGATGGGCCTCATGCCGTACCTGTACGAGGCCGCCCGCACCGCCCACGCGGAGGGGGTGCCGATGATGCGGGCGATGGTCCTGGAGTTCCCGGACGACCCGGGGTGCGCGCACCTGGAACGGCAGTACATGCTCGGCCCCGACCTGCTGGTCGCGCCCGTCTTCAGTGACGAGGGGGACGTCTCGTACTACGTGCCCGAGGGCACCTGGACCCCCTACCTCGGTGGCCCGCCGGTGACCGGGCCGCGCTGGGTGCGCGAACGGCACGGCTTCCTGAGCGTGCCGCTGCTGGTGCGGCCGGGCGCGGTGATCCCGGTCGGCGCGGTGGACGACCGCCCCGAGTACGACCACGCCGACGGGGTCACCCTGCGCGCGTACGGCCTGGAGCGGGGCGCCCGGGTGTCGGTGCCGGTCGGCGCGGTCACCTTCACCGTCGTGCGCGAGGGGAACACCCTGCGCGCGTCCTGCAGCGACCCCTCCGCGCCCTGGGGGCTGGCCGCGGGCGGACGCGAGGCACGGGCCCGCGCCGGGACGGGCTTCCTCTCCGTCGAACTGGAGCCGGACGAGCCGGAGGCGGACTGATGGTCAAGATCACCGATGTGGCGCGGCACGCCGGGGTGTCCCCGAGCACCGTCTCCTACGCCCTCAGCGGCAAGCGGCCGATCTCCGAGGCGACCCGGCAGCGCGTCGAGGAGAGCATCCGCCGGCTGGGCTACCGTCCGCACGCGGGGGCCAGGGCACTGGCCAGCAGCCGGTCGAACGTCCTCGCGCTGGTCGTACCGCTGCGGGCGGGCATCCACGTGCCGGTGGTGATGCAGTTCGCGGTGTCGGTGGTGACGGCGGCCCGGCTGCACGACCACGACGTCCTGCTGCTCACCCAGGAGGAGGGCGAGGAGGGGCTGCGGCGGGTGGCGGACACCGCGCTGGTGGACGCGCTGATCGTGATGGACGTCCAGCTCCACGACCCCCGGCTGCCCTTGCTGCGCGCCTTGAACCGGCCGTCGGTGCTCATCGGCTTCCCGGCCGCCCCCGACGGGCTCACCTGCATCGACCTGGACTTCAAGGCGGCGGGCGAACTGTGCGTGGAGCGGCTGGCGGGGCTCGGGCACCGGGTCGTCGCGCTGGTGGGGTCGCCGCCCGAGGTGTACGTGCGGGGGACGGCGTTCGCGCAGCGGGTGGTGCAGGGGTTCACGGCCGCCGCCGACCGAGGCGGCCTGGTCTCGTCCGTCCGGCCCTGTGAGGCATCGCCCGCCGCCGCGCGCCGGGTGGCCGAGCAACTCCTGCGCGAGCAGCCCGCGTTGACCGGTGTCGTGGTCCACAACGAGCCGGTACTGGAACCGCTGATCGACGCCTTCGAGCAACTGGGTCTGCGGGTTCCGGACGATCTGTCCGTCACGGCCATCTGCCCGGACGAGCTCGCGGAGGGTCTGCGCGTCCCGGTCACCTCCATCGCCATCCCGTCGGCCGAGGCGGGCGGACGGGCCGTCGACCTGCTGATGAGGAAGCTGAACGGCACGCCCTGCCCCGAGGCGACCCTGCTCACGCCCCGGATGACGGAGCGTGCCAGCACGGCCCCCCGGACGCTGAATTCCTGAGATGGCAAGGCGAAGGCCCCGCTGCCTGGGCAGCGGGGCCTTCGTCACGATATTCAATTGAACGCTATTTAATTAAAACATGGGATGAGTGGAGATGGCGGGAATCGAACCCGCGTCCAACGGTGCAGAATCAGGGCTTCTCCGTGTGCAGTTCGCTGCGATTTTCTCAGCCCCGGCGATCACGCGAACAAGTCGCCGACGGGCTCAGTCACTGTTTGATTTCCCAGCGAACCCCGTGACCGGGCCCGCTGGTTTAGTTCCCTAGATTATGCCAGGATCCGGGTCGGGAACATCCCCGGGCTGACACCCATTAAGGGTCCTTCACTCACTGCTTATCAGGCAGCGAGGGCGAAGGACTGGGAATCGCTCTTGGTATTGGCGATTATTTTTTGCGACATATGGTTTACGAGATCATTGCCGCTTCCTCGACACGCTTCCCCTGCTTCGACAGCCGCTGTCGAAACCGATCATCCCCATGTTGTTTTTTCAAAGCTCCGGTCCCTCCGGGGAGGAACCCGCACCCGCTGTGAGGTGCGATGCCATCGTACGTGACCAACGCACGACGGTGCCAGCCTATTCCGGCGGGGCGCCGCGCTACTCGCCGCGCTGCCTGCGCTTGGCCGCCGCGATGGCCCGGTCCGACTCGCGCCGGTCCTGCTTCTCGCGCAGGGTCTGCCGCTTGTCGTACTCCTTCTTGCCCCGGGCGAGCGCGATCTCCGCCTTCGCCCGGCCGTCCTTGAAGTACAGGGCGAGGGGCACGATCGTGTGACCCGTCTCCTCGGACTTCACGGACAGCTTGTCGATCTCCTCGCGGTGCAGCAGCAGCTTGCGCTTGCGGCGCGCGGAGTGGTTGGTCCAGCTGCCCTGGCTGTACTCCGGGATGTGGGCGTTGTACAGCCACGCCTCGCCCCCGTCGATCTGGACGAACCCGTCGGCCAGCGAGGTCCGGCCCTGGCGCAGCGACTTGACCTCGGTGCCGGTCAGGACGAGCCCGGCCTCGTAGGTGTCGATGATCGCGTAGTCGTGGCGGGCCTTCTTGTTCTGCGCGACGATCTTGCGCTTGCCGCCCTTCTCGCCGTCCTTGGACTTGGCGGCAGCCCCGCCCTGCTTGGGCTGGGACTCCTTCGGTACGTACATTCCCTTGCTCATAGTGCTGGCCATTTTCGCACTACGGGGGGCCCTGGGGGAAAGCCGATTACCGGGCCGGCGTCCGACGGGTCAGGAAAGGTCCCCGAGGCCGCTCAGCACGGTCCCGGCCCGCCGCAGCGGCTCCTTGTCCGCCTCCAGGTCCGGGGTGATGCCCCGGCCGTCGACGGAGCGGCCCGAGGGGGTGCGGTAGTGGCCGACGGTCAGCTCGGCGACGGAGCCGTCGGGCAGCCGGCTCGGCATCTGGACCGAGCCCTTGCCGAAGGTCCGGGTGCCCACGACGACCGCGCGGCCGCGGTCCTGGAGGGCGCCGGTGAGCAGTTCGGCCGCGCTCATCGTGCCGCCGTCCACGAGCGTGACGAGGGGTCTGGCGGTGTCGCCGCCCGCGTCCGCGTGCAGGGCGCGCTGGTCGCCGTTGACGTCGTACGTGGCGACGAGGCCGCCGTCGAGGAAGGCGGAGGCGGTGGTGACGGCCTCGGCGACCAGGCCGCCGGAGTTGCCGCGCAGGTCGAGGACGATCCCGCCCCGGTCCGGCGCCCGGCCGACGGCGGTGCGTACGGCGTCGCCCACGCCCTTGGTGAAGGCGTCGACCTTGATCAGGGTGACCCGGCCGGGAAGGCCCTTGACGGTCACGGAGTCGGTGGAGAGGCGGGCGCGGCGCAGGGTGCGGCTCCAGGAGTGCGTGCCGCGCTCCAGGCCGAGGGAGACCTTCGTGCCGGCGGCCGCGCCGTCCGCGTCTCCGCGCAGTAAGGAGACGACCTCGGTGACGGGCCGGCCGTCCACCTTCGCGCCGTCGACGCTGCGCAGCAGGTCGCCCTGGCGGATGCCCGCGGCGGCCGCGGGCGAGCCGGTGCTGACGCGGGTGACCTCGATCCGCCCGTCGCTCTCGCGGCGGGCCCACAGGCCGACGCCGGTGTACTGGCCGTCGAGGGCTTCCTCGAACTCCTCGTACTCGCCCTGGGAGTAGACGGCTCCCCAGCGGTCTCCGCTGCGGCTGACGGCCCGTTCCGCGGCCTCCACGGGGGACTTGCCGTCGGCCATCGCCTGGGCGGCGGCCCGGGCGACCTCGTCGTGCCGGCGCGCCGCCGCCGAACCGGGCGCCTCGGCCCCGGTCTTCGGGTCGGAGTCGGAGAACGACCCGGTGGCCGCGCCCGCGACGAGGAGGCTCGCGAACACCAATGTCAGGGCCGCCCCGCGGCGGATGCGGCGGGGCTCGCAGAACAGGTCACGGCCTGACATGCCGGTGAGTCTAGGACAACGCGAAGGGCCGCACCGTCGGTTGACGGGGCGGCCCTGTTGGGATGCGTCACACCTTCAGGTACTTGCGCAATGCGAAGAAAGCGGCCAGGGCGGGCATCAGCAGGCTCGTCGCGAGGATGAGCGGGAGCTTGGTCAACACGGCGTCCCAGCCGATGAAGTTGATCAGGCTGAGCTTCTCGGACAGCGCCAGGCCGTGGTCGATGATGAAGTACCGGGCGATCAGCAGGAACCCGCAGGCGACGCCGCCGCCGATGAGTCCGGCCACCGCGGCCTCGGCGATGAACGGCGCCTGGATGTAGAAGCCGGAGGCGCCGACGAGCCGCATGATGCCCGTCTCGCGGCGCCGGCTGAACGCCGAGACGCGCACGGTGTTGACGATCAGCATCAGGGCGACGACGAGCATCATCGCCATCACCGCGCGCGCCGCCCAGTTCATGCCGTTGAGCAGCTCGAACAGGTTGTCCAGGGTGCCCTTCTGGTCCTGGACGGACTGCACGCCGTCCCGGCCGTCGAAGGCGGTCGCGATGACCTGGTACTTCTCCGGGTTCTTCAGCTTGATCCGGTACGACTCCTGCATCTGGTCCGGCGTGAGGGAGCTGGCCAGCGGGGAGTCGCCGAACTGCTCCTTGTAGTGCTTGTACGCCTGGTCCGAGGACTCGTAGGTGACCTTCTGGACGACCGAGGACATCTTTTCCAGGTCGGCGACGATCTGCTTCTTCTGGTCACTGGTCACCGCGCCCCTGGCGCAGTGCGGGTCGGACTCGGCGTCGCTCTTGTTGCAGAGGAAGATCGAGACGTTGACCTTGTCGTACCAGTAGCCCTTCATGGTGTTCACCTGGTCGCTCATCAGGAGCGACCCGCCGAACAGGGCGAGCGAGAGGGCGACCGAGACGACGACCGCGAAGGTCATGGTCAGGTTGCGGCGGAGACCGACACCGATCTCCGACAGAACGAACTGCGCGCGCATGGCGTCTTCCTCAGACCTTTCCGTGGACGATGATCAGTGCTGGTAGCCGTAGACGCCGCGCGCCTGGTCACGGACGAGGCGGCCCTTCTCCAGCTCGATGACGCGCTTGCGCATCTGGTCCACGATGTTCTGGTCGTGCGTCGCCATCAGGACCGTGGTGCCCGTCCGGTTGATCCGGTCGAGCAGTTTCATGATGCCCACGGAGGTCTGTGGGTCGAGGTTTCCGGTCGGCTCGTCGGCGATGAGGAGCTTGGGCCGGTTCACGAAGGCTCTCGCGATGGCCACGCGCTGCTGCTCACCACCGGACAGCTCGCCGGGCATCCGGTCCTCCTTGCCGCCCAGACCGACGAGGTCGAGCACCTGGGGCACGGACTTGCGGATCTCGCCGCGGGACTTGCCGATGACCTCCTGGGCGAAGGCCACGTTCTCGGCGACCGTCTTGTTGGGAAGCAGGCGGAAGTCCTGGAAGACGGTCCCCAGCTGGCGGCGCATCTGCGGCACCTTCCAGTTGGAGAGGCGCGCGAGGTCCTTGCCCAGGACGTGCACCTGGCCTTGGCTGGTCCGCTCCTCGCGGAGGATCAGCCGCAGGAAGGTGGACTTTCCGGAGCCGGAGGACCCCACGAGGAACACGAATTCTCCGCGCTCGACCTCCAGGGAGACATCCCTGAGAGCGGGGCGGGTCTGCTTGGGGTAGACCTTGGAGACATTGTCGAATCGGATCACGGGTGCACCACGGGTCGCCGGGGGTAGGTGTGCGTGACCATACGCGAACCGGGTGTGCGAGCGCAGTCGGCGTACGGGGTTACACACCGCTTGCACGATTTGTCATGGATCCGAGGCGCGATTCACACCCGTCCAGAGGGGCTGAGGGTACTCCGGACGGGGCAGGACGAGGAGGGCCGCGCCGAAATCCGCGGAACCTGGCACAGTGGTAGGGGAACGGTTGCGTTAGCCGCAGCGTTGAGAGAGCGATGTGTACGCGGCAGTGCCGCGTACGCGGAGACGTCGCAAGGAGGGCCGGCGCATGACGTACGACCGACTGGTATGCGCTAACTGCGCGGCACCCGTCAGCGAGGGCCGCTGCCCCGTCTGCCGCGCGAACCGGCAGCGGCTCCAGCAGGAGAGCCTCTTCGCGGGGCTCAACCCCATGACACTGATCGCCCTGCTCGTGGTGCTGATCGCGGCGCTGGCCCTGTTGGCCCACCAGACGGTGTGAGAGGCGCGGGGACGGCCCGGCACTGCCGCCGCCTCCCCGGGGGCCCGGTAGCACGGGAAGGGCCCGGAGCGAGCTGCTCCGGGCCCTTCGTCGTACGTGCGGAACGTCAGGCGGCGGCGCCGCGGCCGCCCGCGAGGCGCGGCAGCAGGCGGAAGCCGACACCGCCGGCGATCATCGTGGCGGCACCGATGATCAGGAAGGTGGTCTGACCGGCACCGGTGTCGGCCAGCTCGCCGTCCTCACCCTGGACCTGGGCGTCCGAACCGGTGTCGGTGAGGGCGGAGGAGCCCTCCTCCTGGGTGCTGGAACCGCCGTCGGGGTCGGCGTCGTTGCCGCCCGTGCCGCCGCCGGAGGGGCCGGAGCTGCTGCCGGAGGTGGGCTCCTCGGTCGGGTCGGTCGCGGTCGGGGCCGGCTCGGTCGGCTCGGGCTCCGTCGGGGCCGGCTCGGTGGGCTCCGGCTCGGTCGGGGCCGGCTCGGTCGGCTCGGGCTCCGTGGGAGCCGGCTCGGTCGGCGCGGGCTCGGTCGGGGCCGGGTCGGTCGGCGCCGGGTCCGTCGGGATGCCGGTCGGGTCCGGGTCCGGGTCCGGGGCCGGGTTGTCCGCGGTGGTCGCGGTGAGACCGACGTTGAGGTCGAGCGCCGAGGCGGCACCCGCCGCGGTCAGTGAGGCGCCGGCGGCGATCACCGCGCAGGCGGCTATTCGCGCCACGCGGATCCGCGTCTTCTTGGTCATCTTCCTGCTACCCCCAGTAGCCGATCGTCAATGGAGCAGCGCCCGGAGCCCACGGCGTCACAGGAGATTGCGTTCGACCCCCCGGTTCACATGCACCCCGGTGATACGCATGCCACACGTCACCCTTCCCAGTTTTCAAAGCAGCGTCAAGGTCGTTGCGTACGCGATGTCCGGAACACCATTGTTTGCCCGGCCTGAGGACATGTGACTGTGACGGAAAACCCAGACAGCCTCATAAAACAAGGCAACTGCCGCCCGGTGGGCGGCAGTTGCCTTGTCGACAAAGAAGCTTCGGCGGGGGCGGGGAACGTCCGCCCGGACCGCTTCGGCCGGGTGCCTACTTCTCCTGCTGCTTGCGCCAGCGAATTCCGGCTTCCAGGAAGCCGTCGATCTCGCCGCCGAACACGGCCTCGGGGTTGCCGACCTCGAACTCCGTGCGCAGGTCCTTGACCATCTGGTACGGGTGCAGGACGTACGAACGCATCTGGTTTCCCCAGGAGTTGCCGCCGTCGCCCTTGAGGGCGTCCATCGCGGCCTGCTCCTCCTGCCGGCGCCGCTCCAGGAGCTTGGCCTGCAGGACGTTCATGGCCGAGGCCTTGTTCTGGATCTGCGACCGCTCGTTCTGGCAGGAGACGACGATGCCGGTGGGAAGGTGGGTCAGACGCACCGCGGAGTCGGTGGTGTTGACGCCCTGGCCGCCGGGACCGGACGAGCGGTACACGTCGATCCGCAGCTCGGACTCGTCGATCTCGATGTGGTCGGTCTGCTCGACGACCGGCAGGATCTCGACACCGGCGAAGGAGGTCTGGCGGCGCCCCTGGTTGTCGAACGGCGAGATGCGCACCAGCCGGTGCGTGCCCTGCTCCACGGAGAGCGTGCCGTACGCGTACGGCGAGTGGACGGCGAAGGTGGTGGACTTGATGCCCGCCTCTTCCGCGTACGAGGTCTCGTACAGCTCCGTCTTGTAGCCGTGGCGCTCGGCCCAGCGCAGGTACATGCGCTGGAGCTTCTCGGCGAAGTCCGAGGCGTCCACGCCGCCGGCCTCCGCGCGGATGGTGACGACGGCCTCGCGGGAGTCGTACTCGCCGGACAGGAGGGTACGGACCTCCATCTCGTCCAGCGCCTTCCTGACGGCGACGAGCTCGGCGTCGGCCTCGGCGCGGGTGTCCGGGTCGTCCTCCTCCTCGGCCATCTCGAAGAGCACGGCCAGATCGTCGATGCGCCCGCGGAGCGCCTCGGCCTTCCTGACCTCCGCCTGGAGGTGGCTCAGCTTGCTGGTGATCTTCTGCGCCTCGTCCGGGTCGTCCCACAGGGACGGCGCGGCCGCCTGCTCCTCGAGCACGGCGACATCTGCCCTCAGCTTGTCGAGGTCCAGGACGGCCTCGATCGACTCCATGGTCGAGGAGAGGGACTTGAGCTCTTCGGATACATCGACGACTGCCACGCCTCCAGCGTAACGGTTACGGCAACCGGGCCCGTCCTCGTCCCCGCGGGGAACCCCGCCCCGCGACCGGCCACCAAGCAGATCTCGCCCCCTCCGCCCCTTCCCTTCCCGTACCCGGGGCTCCGCCCCGGACCCCGCTCCTCAAACGCCGGAGGGGCTGACTTCTCAGCCCGTCCGGCGTTTGAGGACGAGGCCGTCAGGCCGAAGCGGGGGTCCGGGGGCGGTAGCCCCCGGGGACGATGGGGGTCCCCCCCCGGTCGAGCGAAGCCGAGACCTTGGGGGAGGGCAGGGGCGGAGGGGGCGAGAAAAGCCTTTCCCGTGTGCCGGCCGGGGGTCACGGGGAGGCCGGGGCCGAGTTCTCCGTGTCCTGGGGGGCCGCCTCACCGTCGTCGGAGGTGGCGAGCCAGGTGCCGACCCCTACGGCGGCGACCAGGGCGACCGCCGCCGCCCCCAGGGTGAGCCGCCGCCTGCGCGCGGAGGCACGGTGCCGGGCGGAACCGGGCCGGGGCGCGCCCGCGGCCCGGGGCACACGGGCCGTCCCCCGGGCCCCGCCGGCCAGCTCGTCGGGTGCCGGCACCCGCATCGAGGTGTGGGTGTCCCGGTTCGAATCGGGCGCGGCCCCCGGCACGAGGGGCACGGCCCCCCGCCGCTCGCGCGCCACGGCGGGCGCGGCCGGCTCCGCGCTCTCCTCGGGCTCCGCGTCCTCGTCCGCGGATTCCGCGTCCGGGGAGTCCACGTCCAGCGGCGGCATCCCGGCCAGCAGCGGAAGCTGCTCGCGCAGGCGCGCGCCCAGCTCGGAGGCGCGCAGCCGGGACGCGGGCGCCTTGGCCAGGCACTGGAGGACGAGCTGCCACAGCTCGTCCGGGATGCCCGGCAGCGGGACGACGGTCTCGGTGACGTGGCGGCGCAGGACCGCGCCGGGGTGCCCGCCCCCGAAGGGCGTGAAGCCGGCGAGCAGCTCGTAGAGCACGGTCGCCAGCGCGTAGATGTCGACGGCCGCGCGCGGCGGCAGACCCTCGACGATCTCGGGCGCCAGGTAGTCGGGCGTGCCGATGATCTTCGTGACCCGGGTCCGGCGCGGCGAGTCGATGAGCTTGGCCACGCCGAAGTCGGTCAGGAGGGCCGGGTGGGAGCCGCCGGGACCGAGCGGTCCCTGCATGTCGAGCAGGACGTTCTCGGGCTTCACGTCGCGGTGGACGACCCCGGCGGCGTGCGCGGCGGCGAGGGCGTCCGCCACGTCGGCGACGATCGCGACCGCGGCCTCCGGGGCCAGCCTGCGCTCCCGGTCGAGCCGGGTGCGCAGGTCGGTGCCCCGCACGAGGTCCATGACGAGGGCGAGGTCGTTGCCGTCCACGACCAGGTCGCGCACCGCCACCACGTGGGGGTGGTCGAGGCCGAGCAGCGCGGTGCGCTCCTGCACGAAGCGCCCCACCAGTTCCTGGTCGGACGCCAGGTCCTCGCGGAGCAGCTTGATGGCGACGGGTCCCTCGGGCCCCTCGCCCAGCCACACCGTGCCGGCGCTCCCCCGCCCCAGGATCTGGTTCGCGGTGTACCTGCTGCCGATCTTGCGTGCCAAGACTGCTCCTACAGACGCGTGTTGCCGCTTAAAGTACGCGCCCGCGGAGCCAGTCTTCACGCCCGGGACCGAAATCACCCGTCAGATATCGACAAATCCCCAGAGCCGGCCGTCCGGGGGCCGGGGATCAGGTGCCCGAGGTGCCCGAGCCGCCCGAGGGGTCCTTCGAGCCGAGATCCCCTATCCAGTCGGTGACCGTGTCGAACCAGTCGGTGAGCTGGCCCCAGAAGCTCTTGGTCGAGCCGATCCAGTCCTGGAGGGGGCTGAACTCCCAGATCAGCCAGCCGGCCACGAAGAAGATGACGATCGTGAACAGGCACCCCTTGAGGCAGCCGAGTCCCGGGATCTTCATGGGGTTTGCGCTGCGCTGACGGGGCTCGCGCGGCTGCCGGGGGGCGGGCTGCTGGGGCCGCTGCGGCTCGGGCGCGTACCGCTGCGGCTGGGGCTGCTGCTGGGGCGCGGGAGCGTAGCGCTGCTGCTGGGGCTGCGGCGCGTACTGCTGTTGTTGCTGCTGCTGCTGCTGCGGATAGCCGTATCCGGGCGGCGGCTGCTGGCCCCGCTGCGGGCGCTGCTGGGGCTGCTGCGGTTGCGGGCGCTGCTGCTGGGGCTGCTGCTGCGGGCGCGCGACCTGGCGCTGCGGCCTGCGGCGCAGCGGGTCCTCGTTCGGGTCGAGGTACTGGACCTGCGTCTGTTCGTTGCGGTCGCGGGCCGCGCGCATCTGGTTCTGCCAGGGGTGCGGGTCCTCGCCCTGACCGGGCGCTCCGCCCGGCTGGTTCTGCGGCACCGGCGGCAGCACGGCGGTCGGGTCGGCCGCGCCCGCGCCCGCGGTGTGCGGCAGCACGCTGGTGGCGCCGTACGGGTCGTAGGAGCCCGCGCCCTGCGGGAGCACCTGGGTGGCGTCGGCCGCGCCGGGCGGCATGCCCGGGACCTGCGCCGGGGCCGGGTCGGGCCCGAGCAGGGCGCCCACGCCCTCGGCGGCGGCGATCTGCGCGGGCGAGGCGTGCACCCCGACGCCCGCGGCGACGGCGCGCAGTCCGCGCGCGAGGTTCTCCGCGCTGGGCCGTTCGTCCGGGTTCTTGCGCAGGCAGCGCTCTATGACGGTCCACAGCGGGTCGGGGACGGTCGAGGGGCGGCGCGGTTCGACGCTCAGGTGCTGGTGCAGCACCTCGAGGGCGGACTCGCCCGAGAACGGCGGGCGCCCGGTGACCAGCTCGTACAGCAGGATGCCGGCGCCGTAGATGTCCACGGCGGACGTCTGCGGGCGTCCCTCCGCGGACTCCGGGGCGACGTACGCGGGCGTGCCGACGAATTCGTGGGTGCGGGTGAGGCCGGGGGAATCGGCGAGCCGCGCGATGCCGAAGTCGGTCAGCATCGGGTGCATCTGGCCGGCTTCCTGCTTGAGCAGGACGTTCGCGGGCTTCAGGTCGCGGTGCACGACGCCGTCGACGTGGCTGGCGGCGAGCGCGTCGGCGATCTGGGCGGTGAGCAGGGCCGCCGCGACGGGCGAGAGCGGTCCGTTCTCGCGCAGGTAGCGGTGCAGGTCGGGACCGTCGATCAGGTCCATGACGAGGGCGAGGAGTTCGCCCTCGACGACGAGGTCGCGCACCCGCACGATGTTCGGGTGGGTCAGGCGCAGCAGCACCGACCGCTCCCGGAGGAACCGCATCACGATGTCGGCGTCCCCGGCGAGCTCTTCCTTCAGAACCTTGATCGCCACGGTCTCGCCGGGCTGCCCGGCGACGGCCGCCTCCGCGCCGGCGGTCTCCCGCTGGCGGGCTCGCCAGACCGTGCCTGTGGCGCCGCGCCCCAGCGGCTCCTCAAGGAGGTACTTGCTCCCTACCGGCCGCACGTCATGCGCTCCCTGTTGCTTGCTTGCCTGGTCCGTCCACCGTGATCACCGTGGTACAGGAGTTTCCGACCCACTGTAGTGCCGTACCACCCGGCGACGGGCTGTCCCGCCCGTGTGCTTTCCCATAGGTCCCGTGCGCACCTTTGGTTCGCACGGACGCTTGCGCGGACGCCGCCGTCCGTGTTCGACGGTGAGGGCGCCCGCATGTCGTTCGACGGAAAGACGCTCACTTCGGTCGCTCGGTTGCCAGGGAGCGGGCGTGAGCGATCCCAAGCCGACATCGGGCGGCCACCTGTCAGGAACTTTTACGGGCAGAGCCGACCAATCAAGATCACTTACGGGTGGGGAGCGGGCACGCTGTCGGTGACAGGTGCGAGGATGCCTCCAGCTACTGGCCGACGTGCCCGTGTGCGGTGGGGGGATCTGCGGTGGGGGACCGCAGCGCAGCCTCGTCCTCGTCGCGGACACCTGCGCGGAAGGGACCCCTGACGGCGATGCAGATCCGGCTGACCGTCGTAGACCCGCTGGGCTCGCCCTCGGAGCCACGGGGGCGAGGCACGGCCTGCGACGTCCTGGTCACCGCGCCCGCCGGTACGGCGCTGGCCGCGGTCGCGTCGGGGCTGGCCGCGGCGGTCGGGGGAAGCGGGGGCGCCTCCCCGGGCGAGCGGGGCCGTGAGCCCGGCGGGAGCCAGACCGTGCTCTACGCGGGCGCGGAGCGGCTCGACGCCCAGCGCTGCACGCTCGGCGAGCCGCCGCTGACCGACGGCGCCGTGCTCAGTCTGGGCGCGCCCGCCGAACCCGGTCCCGACCTGGACGGCGTCTCGGCCCAGCTCCACGTGGTCGCGGGACCCGACGCCGGCGGCGTGCACCTGCTGCACGGCGGCCAGATCCGCATCGGCCGCTCCGCGGACGCCGACGTGCCCCTGGACGACCCCGACGTGTCCCGCCTGCACTGCGCGGTCACCGTCACCCCCGACGGCCGTGTCTCGGTCGCGGACAACGGGTCCACGAACGGCACGACGCTCGACGGCTCCCGGGTCGGCGGCCGCCCCGTCCCCTTCGCCCCGGGCGCGCTGCTGCGCGTCGGAGAGTCCGCCCTGCGGCTCGCCCCGCCGGGAGGCCCGGGCCCCGTGGAGACGGCTCCGGACGGCGAGGGTCATGTACGGGTGCGGGCCGGGTCCGCCGAGGAGGCGTCCGCCCGGTCCGCCGGGCACGGCGCTCCGGCGGGCACCTCCGCCACCGCCCGGCCCGGATCGTCCTCCCCGGATTCCGCGGCCTCCCCGGGTTCCGCGCCCTCCGTGAGCACCGGCGGCTTCCCGGCGCAACCCGCATCGGGCGCCGCCACCGGACCGGGCGCGGCCTCCGCCACCCCGCAGGGCACCCCGCAAGGCGCCTCGGCGCCGCGCGGAGCCGTGCCCCACGCGCGCGGGGAGAGCCCCTCGCCCGCCCGGGGCGGTGTTCTGCCGCCCGCCGACGAGACGCACCACGCCTACGGCACCGCGGAGTGGGGCGCCTTCGCCGGCGCCGTCCCCGGAGCGCTGGAGCACGGACTCGCGGTGCCCCCCGCCGTTCCGGAACAGGGCCGGGCACCCCGGATCGAGAGCGGACCGCGGGGCTCGACGACGGAAGGCCGCGGCTTCGGCGCCGGCGGCTCCGCCCGCGGGACCGGCGGACGTACGGACGCCGGCGGACGGGAGGGGACGGGCCCGGCGGACGCGGGGACCTTCGGCCCCGGTGCCGAGGACGCGTCCGAGACGCCCGGGGCCACCGTCCCGGGCGCGCGCGGGGGCACACCCGCGCACGGCGCGGACGTCCCGGGCGCGCGCAGGCGGGGCGGCATCGGCGCGTGGGCCCGGCGGCTGGCGGGCGGCCGCGGAGGCCCGTCCCAGGCCGGCCGGGACGTGTACGGGGCCGGAGACGTCGCGGTGGAGGAACTCCTCCCCGCGGTGCGGCGCTCGCCCGACAGCTGGCCCGACCCGGCGACCCTGCTGCTCACCGCGCTGGGCCCCGGTCCCCGGCTGTGGGAGCGGAGCCCCGGCCACCCCGAGGCGCTGACGGTACGGCTGGGCACGGCCGACCGGGCGGCGCCGGACGGCTCGGGCCTGCTGCCCGCCGTGCCGGTGACCGCCGGGCTGCGGGAGGCCGGCTCCCTGGGCCTGGCCGGACCGCGGGCGCGCCTGTCGGGGCTGGCCCGCTCGGTCGTCGCGCAGCTCGCCGCGCTGCACTCCCCCGACACCCTGGAGATCGTCCTCGTCAGCACCGACCGGGCCCGCACGGTCGAGGAGCGCACCGCCGAGTGGTCCTGGCTCGGCTGGCTCCCCCATCTGCGTCCCGCCCATGGCCAGGACTGCCGTCTGCTGCTCGCCTACGACCGCGACCAGGCGGCGGCGCGCGTGGACGAGCTCCTGCGCCGCCTGGAGGACCACCCGGCGAAGACGCGGGGCGCGCCGTCCGGGGGCTCCGGTGCCACGGTTCCGGCCGCCCGCTCCGGGACGCACGACGCCGACGGCGGGCACGCCGCCCCGTCCGCCGGGACCGGTTCGCGGGGCGCGGCGCGCAGGCCGTCCTGGGCGCGGGCCGACGACACGGACGAGGGGTACGAAGGCCCGTACGCGGTGGTGATCGTGGACGGGGACCCCGGGGGCGCCGACGTGCGGGAGGGCCTGATGCGCCTCGCGCACGAGGGCTCGCGGGCCGGGATCCACCTGGTGTGCCTCGCCGAGACCGCCGCCGCCTCCCCCGCGTCACCGGTGACGGAGACCTACGAGGCGGCGTGCGGGGCGTCACCGGCGTTCCGTGAGTGCGGAGCGGTGGCGCTGCTGAGCGGGGACGTGGCAACGGCGCTGCGGCTGATGCGGGTGGCACCGGGCGGCAGCGGCGAGCGCGCCCCGGACGGAGCCCCGCACCCGGGGTCCCGGCACGGCGGACCCGACGCCGCCGGACGCGGACCGTCCGGCGCCGCGCACGCCTCGCCCGCGCACTCCGGTCCCCGGCGCGACGGTGCCGGCCGCACGGGCCGGTTCACGCGCGGCCCCGTGGGCCACGGCACCGTCGCCGCCGTGGACGCCGTGTCCCTGGCCTGGGCCGAGCGGTTCGCCCGCTCGCTGGCGCCGCTGCGGACGGACGGCACGCTCGGGGACCGGCACACGCGCGTGTCGGCGCCCCTGCCCCAGACGGCCCGGCTGCTGGACGAGCTGGGGCTGGCGCGGGCCACCCCCGCCTCCCTGATGGCCCGTTGGGCGGACGCCGCGGACGACAGCGAGACGTTCGGCGGACGGGCACGGGCGGTGCTCGGCGCCGGCCCGCGCGGACCCGTCGCCGTCGACCTGCCCGTCGAGGGCCCGCACCTGCTCGTCGAGGGCCCGCCCGGCAGCGGCCGTACGGAACTGCTGCGCTCGGTCGCCGCGTCCCTCGCCGCCGCGGAACGGCCCGACCGGCTCGGGATCGTCCTGGTGGACGGACGCGACGCGGCCGCGGCCCCCGGCGGAGCGGGCGGCGGTGAGGGCCTTCGGGCCTGCACCGACCTGCCGCACGTCACCACGCACCTCACGGCCAACGACCCCGTGCGGATGCGGGAGTTCGCCCAGTCCCTGAGCGCCGAGCTGAAACGGCGGTCCGAGCTGCTGGGCCGGCTCGGCTTCGCGGAGTGGCACGCCGGACGGACGGTCCCCGGCCGGATCGTGGCCCAGCGCTCGGGCGGCAGCTCGTCGACCGGGACCTCGTCCCCCGGCGCCGCCGACCTCGACACGCCGTCCAGCTCGACGCTGCGGCTGCGCCCCGCCGCCGCCCGCCGGCAGACCGAGCCGGGGCCCGCGCTGGCCCGCCTGGTCGTGGTCGTCGACGACCTGGACGCCCTGCTGTCACCGCCGCTGGGGTCCCCGGGACGCCCGGCGGCCGGTTCGGTCGTACGGGCGCTGGAGGCCGTGGTCCGGGAGGGCGACCGGCTCGGGGTGCACCTCGTGGCGGCGTCCGGCGCCGGCGGCCGTACGGCCGCGTCGGAGCTGGCGCGTTCCGCCGCGCTGCGCGTCACCCTCGACGCGCTGTCGTCCGGACCCGAGGAACCGGCTCCCGGGCGGGGCCGGCTGCTGCTCCCTGACGGCCGGGAGACCCCGTTCCAGGGCGGGCGCGTCACGGGGCGCATTCCGCGGACGGCGACCCTGCGCCCCACGGTCGTCCCCCTGGAGTGGCACCGCATGGGCGACCCGCCGGCCCGCCGCCCGGTCCGCGAGCTGGGCAACGGACCCACGGACCTGGCCCTGCTCGCCAGCGCCCTCGAACGGGCCGCGCGTTCCGTCTCCGCGGCCGAGACGCCCTCGCTGCTGTGACCCACGACCAGGACGCCTGACCCCCGCGGCCGGGGCGCCCGCGCGGGCGGAACCCGGGACCGGTGTCCCGCGGCCCCGCACGTCACGGCGTCGGCGCCGCTCCCGCCCCCGTCGGCCCGAGCCGCGTCGGCGCGCCCCGCCTCCGTGACGTGACGTCACGACCCCGTCACGATCGCCCACTTGACAGTACCGGCGGTCTTGCCGACCCGGAGGGGCAGGCGTAGACCGGAGCGATCGGGGCAGCAGCCGCTTTGACGTTCGACGAGGAACGAAGAACGGGGCAGTGATGCGCAGCATTCCTCAGATACGCAGGTCGCCCGGTCACTCCACCCACCGCTCGCGCAGAGTCGCGGCGGCCGCCGCAGCCGCCGCCGTCGCGGGCGCCCTCACGCTGACGGCGTGCGGGGGCGGCGACGACGACAAGGGAAGCGGCGGTACGGCCACCCGGAGCGCCGGCGCGGACTCCGTCACCCTGCCGAAGCTCGACGGGGCCACCCTGGAGGTCGCCGCCGTGTGGACCGGGGCGGAACAGGCCAACTTCAAGAAGGTGCTGACGGAGTTCGAGGAGCGCACCGGCGCGAAGGTCACCTTCGTACCGGCGCAGGACCCGATCATCAACTTCCTCGGCTCGAAGATCGCGGGCGGCGCGCCCCCGGACGTGGCGCTGCTCCCCCAGGTCGGCGCGGTGAAGCAGGCCGTCGACAAGGGCTGGGCCAAGCCCGTCGGGCCGGACGCGCAGGCGCAGTTGACGAAGAACTACGCGCAGGGCTGGCAGGACCTCGGCAAGGTCGGCGGCAAGCAGTACGCCGTGTACTACAAGGCCGCCAACAAGTCCCTGGTCTGGTACAACACCAAGGTCTTCGAGAACGCGGGGGCGAAGGAGCCGGGGACCTGGAAGGAGTTCCTGGACACCGCGCGCACGGTCTACGACTCCGGTGTCACCCCCGTCTCGGTCGGCGGCGCCGACGGCTGGACGCTCACCGACTGGTTCGAGAACGTCTACCTCTCCCAGGCGGGTCCCGAGAAGTACGACCGGCTCGCCCGGCACGAGATCAAGTGGACGGATCCGTCCGTGAAGGACGCCCTGACCACGCTGGCCCAGCTGTGGGGCGACAAGAACCTCATAGCGGGCGGGCCGGACGGCGCGCTCCAGACGGAGTTCCCGGCCTCGGTCACCCAGACGTTCACCGGCGGCGACCAGCCGAAGGCGGGCATGGTCTTCGAGGGCGACTTCGTGGGCGTCAACATCGCGGAGACCAAGGCGAGGATCGGGACGGACGCGAAGGTGTTCCCGTTCCCGGCGGTCGGCGACAAGGCACCGGTGGTCAGCGGCGGTGACGCGGCCGTCGTCCTGAAGGACTCGAAGGCGGCCCAGGCGCTGCTGACCTTCCTCGCCTCGCCCGACGCGGCGACCATCCAGGCGAAGCTCGGCGGCTACCTCTCCCCCAACAAGAACGTGGCTCAGTCCGCCTATCCCAACGCCGTCCAGCGGGCCATCGCCAAGGCGCTGGTCGCAGCCGGCGACGACTTCCGCTTCGACATGTCCGACCAGGCCCCGCAGGCCTTCGGCGGAACGCCCGGCAAGGGCGAGTGGAAGGCCCTGCAGGACTTCCTGAAGAACCCGAAGGACGTGGCGGGGACACAGGCGAAGCTCGAATCGGACGCCGCAGCGGCCTACAAGGGCTGATCCGGCCATGACGTCGGCGACGGCCGGGGACACCGCACCGGTGCCCCCGGCCCGTACACGCAAGAGCGTGACCGGGACCCGCAAGGCGGTGGTGGCGCTCTTCCTGCTGCCCGCCCTGGTGCTGCTCGGCGCGCTCGTGGTCTACCCGATCGGGTACTCGGTCGTGCGCAGCTTCTACGACCAGCAGGGCGACGGATTCGCCGGGTTCGACAACTACGAGGCGCTGTTCACCGACGACGGCATCCGTGCCGCGCTGAAGAACAACGTCATCTGGGTGGTGTTCGCCCCGTCGGTCGCGACCGCGCTGGGGCTGGTCTTCGCGGTTCTCACCGAACGGGTGCGCTGGGGAACGGCGTTCAAGCTGGTCGTCTTCATGCCGATGGCGATCTCGATGCTCGCCGCCGGCATCATCTTCCGGCTGGTGTACGACCAGGACCCGGACAAGGGCGTCGCGAACGCGGTGTGGGTGGGGGTGCACGACACCTTCGCCCCGTCGTCGGCGTTCCCCAAGGCCCACCCGGGCCGTCAGTCGCCCCTCACCGCCGACGGGGGCGGGTTCATCACCCGGGACGCCGTGCACACCGGACAGTCCGTCGCCCTGCCGCTGGTGGGCGTCGCCCCGGACCTGATGCCGGACAGCGCCGAGAAGGCCGTACAGGCGGCCACCGACCCCGGAAAGGTCACCGGCACGGCCTGGCAGGACTTCACCCGCGGCAAGGGCGTCGGCAGGCTCGGCCAGGTCGACCCGGGCGAGCTGGGCTACTCCGGGATGAGGATCGAGGCGGTCAAGGACGGGAAGGTCGTCGACTCGGCGGAGGTGGGCGACGACGGCACGTTCTCGCTGTCGGCCAAGGCGGACGGAGCCCGGCTGCGGCTCCCCGCGAGCAACTTCGCGGAGCCGTACAACGGGGTCGACTGGCTGGGCCCGTCGCTGGTCACCCCGGCCGTCATCGGCAGTTACGTCTGGATGTGGGCGGGCTTCGCCATGGTGCTGATCGCCGCGGGCCTGGCCGGTGTGCCGCGTGAGCTCCTGGAGGCCGCCCGGGTCGACGGGGCGAACGAGTGGCAGGTCTTCCGCCGGATCACCGTGCCGCTGCTGGCGCCGGTGCTCGCGGTCGTCGCGGTGACCTTGATGATCAATGTGCTGAAGGTCTTCGACCTGGTGTTCATCATCGCGCCGGGCTCCTCCCAGGACGACGCGAACGTGCTGGCCCTGGAGCTGTACCGCAAGGGCTTCTCGGAGGGCAGGCCGGGCGTGGCGAGCGCCATCGCGGTGTTCCTGCTCCTGCTGGTGATCCCGGTGATGGCCTTCAACGTGAGACGGCTGAGGCGGGAGGTGCGGCGATGAGCACGCATGCCGGACAGGTGGAGAGGACCGCGCCCGCGACGGCCGTGAACAGGGCGCGGCCCTCGCTCGGTTCACGGATCGCGAGCGGGCTCGGCGGCGGCGTCGTACGCGTCTTCCTGCTGCTCGTCGGCCTGTTCTGGCTGGTGCCGACGATCGGGCTGCTGCTGTCCTCGCTGCGCAGCCCCGAGGACATGAACGGCAGCGGCTGGTGGAAGGTGTTCAGCGCGCCCTCGCAGCTCACCGTGGACAACTACCGGAAGCTCCTGGAGAACGGCGACATCACCGACTCGCTGCTCAACACGGTGCTGATCACGGTCCCGGCGACGCTGCTGGTCGTCGTGATCGGCTCGCTCGCCGGCTACGCCTTCGCCTGGATGGAGTTCCCCGGCCGCGACTGGTGGTTCCTCGGCGTGGTCGGCCTGCTGGTCGTCCCGGTGCAGGTGGCCCTGATCCCGATCGCCGAACTCTTCGGGAAGATCGGCGTCTTCGGATCGGTCACCGGCGTGGTCCTCTTCCACGTCGGGTACGGCCTGCCCTTCGCGGTGTTCCTGCTGCGGAACTTCTTCGCGGAGATCCCGAGGGAGCTGCTGGAGGCGGCCCGGCTGGACGGCGCCGGTGAACTGCGCCTGTTCGCCCGGGTGGTGATGCCGCTCGGCGGTCCCGCGATCGCCTCGCTGGGGATCTTCCAGTTCCTGTGGGTGTGGAACGACATGCTGGTCGCGCTGGTGTTCTCCGACTCGGGGAGCCAGCCGATCACGGTCGCGCTCCAGACGCAGGTGCGCCAGTTCGGCAACAACATCAACGTGCTGGCGCCGGGCGCCTTCATCTCGATGGTGGTCCCGCTGGCCGTCTTCTTCGCGTTCCAGCGGCAGTTCGTCTCCGGGGTGATGGCGGGCGCGGTCAAGTAGGCAGGTCGCGGAGGTCTTCGGGGGGCGGGCCGGACACCGGCCCGCCCCCCGGCGTTCACCCCGCGTCCCCCGGATGCCACATCTGGCGTAACCGAATCACCCCTTCGGCCGTTTTCGGGCAAGGTATGCCCACGCCGACCCATGGATGTCCCGTGCCCAGGTTCAGTGTCATCGTCCCCGTGTACAAGGTTCAGGCGTACCTGCACGAGTGCCTCGAATCCGTGCTCGGCCAGTCCTTCGCGGATCTCGAACTCATCGCGGTCGACGACCGCTCGCCCGACGGCTGCGGGGCGATCGTCGACGAGTTCGCGGCGCGTGACGCCCGGGTGCTCGCCGTGCACCTCCCCGAGAACGTGGGGCTCGGACGCGCCCGCAACGCCGGCCTCGAACGCGCCACCGGCGACTACCTGGTCTTCCTGGACGGCGACGACACCCTCACCCCGGACGCGCTGCGGGCCATCGCCGGCCGGATCGAGGAGACCGGGGAGCCGGACGTCCTGGTCTACGACTACGCGCGCACGTTCTGGTCGGGCGAGACCGTACGGAACCAGGTCGCGGCGCAGCTCACCGAGGAGGGCCCGGCGCCCTTCCTGCTGGAGGAGCGGCCCGGACTGCTGCGGCTGCTGATGGTGGTGTGGAACAAGGCCTACCGCCGGGAGTTCGTCGAGCGCGCCGGTCTCCGGTTCCCGCCCGGCTACTACGAGGACACGCCCTGGACGTATCCGGCGCTGATGTCCGCCGAGGCGATCGCGACCCTCGACCGGGTCTGCGTGCACTACCGCCAGCGGCGCCACGGCAGCATCCTCGGCACCAGCAGCCGAAAGCACCTCGACGTCTTCGACCAGTACGACCGTGTCTTCGCGCACGTCGCCGCCCACCCGGAGCTGGACCGGTGGCGCCCGGTGCTGTTCCGGCGCATGATCGACCATTTCGCCACGGTGTTCGTGAAGCGCGGCAGGCTGCCGCGCGCGGCCCGCGCCGAGTTCCTCCTCAAGGCCCGTGCGCACTACCGCCGTTACCGCGTCCCAGGTGCGCCGGCCGGCCGACGCACCCGGCTGCGCCACGCGATGGTCGGCCTCGGCACGCACCGCACGTACCGTCTGCTGTCGCTCCTGTCGCGGGTCGCGAGGAGAGCGGTGCGGGGGGCCGCCGGGCTGCGGCAGGCGGTGCACGGGGCCGCGCTCCAGCTCCACTACCGCGTGCAGCTCCGGCTCCCGCTGCGCGCCGACCACGCCGTCTTCTCCAGCTACTGGGGCCGGGGCCACGGCTGCAACCCGGGAGCCCTGGAGTCCGCGTTCCGCAGCTTCGCGCCGCACGTCCGCACCGCGTGGATCGCGCGCGCCGAGCACCACCACACGATCCCGGACCGGACGCGGCGGCTGCGTCCCGGCACGGCGGGGTACTGGACGGCGCTCGCCCGCTCCAAGTACCTGGTGAACAACGTCAACTTCGACCGGCGGCTGGTCAAGCGGCCCGGCCAGATCATGATCCAGACGCAGCACGGGACACCGCTCAAGCGGATGGGGCTCGACCTCCAGGACCGCCCGGCCGCCGCGCGCGGCACCGACTTCGCCGAGCTGCTGCGCGGGGCCGACACGTGGGACTACTGCCTGTCCGCCAACCGCCACTCCACGCTCGTCTGGGAACGCGTCTTCCCCTCCTCGTACACGACGCTGGAGTACGGGCTGCCCCGCAACGACGTGTTCCAGCACGCGACGCCCGGGGACGTGGACCGGCTGCGCGCCTCGCTCGGCGTCCCCGCGGGCACGGTCGCCGTGCTGTACGCGCCGACGTACCGGGACTACCGGCACAGCCAGCCGCACGTCCTGGACCTGGAGCGGGTGCTGAACCGGCTGGGCCCGCGCTTCGTCGTGCTGGCCCGCGCCCACCACAGCTACGGGACTCCGCTCGCCGAGGCGGCGGGCGGCCGGGTCATCGACGTCTCCGGCCATCCGAGCGTCGAGTCGCTGTGCCTCGCCTCGGACGTGCTGGTCACCGACTACTCCTCGCTGATGTTCGACTACGCGGTCCTGGACCGGCCGGTCGTCGTGCTCACGGACGACTGGGAGGCGTACGAGGCGGCCCGCGGCACCTACTTCGACGTGCGCGCCTTCCCGCCGGGCGCCCTCGCCCGCGGTGAGGACGAGCTGGTCGACGTCCTCGCGACCGGGTACTGGCGCGGCCCGGAATCGGCGCGGCTGCGGGCCGCGTTCCGCGAACGGTTCTGCCCGTACGACGACGGCCGGGCCGCCGAACGGGTCGTACGGCACGTGGTGCTCGGCGAGAGCGCCGGGCTGCCGCCGTTCGTCCCCCTCGCCGAGCGCCGCCCGGTCCCCTCGGCCGAGGCGGTCCTCGCGCGCGTCGCGGACCCGGGCGCCCCGGACTCCGGCCGACCGCTCGGGGGCGTCCCGGACCCGGGTCTGCCGTCCGGGGGCGTGCCGGCCCCCGGTGCCGCCGTTCCCCTGACCGAGTCCCTCTGATCCGGGGTCCGCGTGCCGTCCGGTCCCTCGCGGCCCGTGCCCGCCCGGCCCTCCACCCGGCGGCCGGCCGGGCGCCCCGGGCGATGAATCCCCTCCGGCGCCCTTGAGAGAAAGAGCAGAATGCCCCGCTTCAGTGTCATCGTGCCCACCTTCGGAGTCGCCGGGCACCTGGCCCGCGCGCTGGACTCGGTCCTGGCCCAGTCCTTCGGCGACTTCGAGCTGATCCCGGTATGCGACGGGCCGGACTCCCCGGCCACGGCGGTCGCCGCCGCGTACGCGGACCGGGACTCCCGGGTGGTCCCGGTCCATTCGCCGCCGTCGGACGGACTGGGCGCGGCGCGCAACGCAGGGATCGCGGCGGCGAAGGGCGCGTACCTGCTCTTCCTCGACGGGGACGACGAACTGGTGCCGGGTGCGCTGGGCGCCCTGGACGCGGGGCTCCCGGCCGGCGCGGACGTCCTCTACTTCGCGCACCAGCGGGTGCCCTGGTGGGAGGGCGAGCCGAGCACGCCCCCGCTCGACAAGGCCCCGGAGGTGCTGGGCGTGCACGTTCCGGCGTGGAGCGCCGTGTACCGCCGCGGCTTCGTCGCCGAGCACGGACTCGCCTTCCCGGACGGGCATTTCACGGACACGGGGTGGGGCGGCCTGGTGACGGTGACGGCCGAGCGTCCGGCGGTGCTGCGCACGGTCTGCGTGCGGCATCATCTGCGCCGCCAGGGCAGCCGGCTCAACGCGCCGGGCGAGCACCACTTCGACCTCCTCGACCAGGTCGAGCGGGTCCTCGTCCACGCCTCGGAGCGGACCCTGCCCGCGGCCCGGTCGAAGGCGCTGTTCGGCCGACTCTTCTCCCTGGTCCTGAAGACGGCCGCGCACCCGGCCCGGGTGCCCGCGCGGCGCCGCCGGGCCTTCTTCCGCCGGGCCGGCAGGCTCTACCGGCGGCACCGTCCGGCCGGGTTCCGGGTTCCGGCGGGCAGTCTCGGGGTGCAGCACCTGCTGCTCGCGGCGGGCGCGTACAGCGCGTTCCGCGCGCTGCGCGGCACGAACCGGGCCGTCTCCGGTGTGCTGCGGCGGGTACCCCGCGGGCGGACGCTGCGCACCCGGGCGCGCTACGCCCTCCAGCTGCGCCGCCCCCTCGACGAGAACCTCGCGGTGTACTGCGCGTACTGGGGCCGGGGTTACGCCTGCAATCCGGCGGCGGTCCACGCCAAGGCCCGCGAACTCGCCCCGCACATCCGGTCGGTGTTCCTGGTCGAGCCGGAGGCGGTGGACGCGCTGCCGGAGGACGTCGAGCACGCGGTGATCGGCAGCCGGCGCGCCTGGGAGGTGCTGGCCCGCGCCAAGTACCTGGTCAACAACGCCAACTTCGCGGACGGCGTGGTCAAACGCCCCGGCAGCGTGCACCTGCAGACCCAGCACGGCACACCGCTGAAGAGGATGGGCGTCGACCAGTCGACGTTCCCGGTGGTGGCCGCCGCGACCGGCAGCTTCACGAAACTGCTGGCCCGGGTGGACCGCTGGGACTACAACCTCTCCTCCAACCGGCACTCCACCCAGATGTGGGAACGGGCCTTCCCGGGCGGCTACGAGACCCTGGAGTACGGCTATCCGCGCAACGACGTCTACTGCACGGCGAGTGCCGAGGACGTGGCCCGGATCCGTGAACGGCTCGGGGTGCCCGAGGGCCGGACGGCGCTGCTGTACGCGCCCACGCACCGCGACCACAGCACCGGCTTCGAGTCCCGGCTCGACCTGGAGGCGTTCTGCGAGGCGATCGGCGAGCAGTTCGTCGTCCTGCTGCGCGCCCACTACTTCTACGACGAGGGCCGCGGGCGCGGCGGCGGGCGGATCATCGACGTGACCGGGCACCGGTCCTCCGAGGACGTCTGTCTGGCCGCCGACGCGCTGATCACGGACTACTCGTCGATCATGTTCGACTACGCCAACCTCGACCGTCCGATCGTCGTGTACGCGGACGACTGGGAGGTCTACCGGGAGACCCGGGGCGTCTACTTCGACGTGCTTCAGGAGCCGCCGGGCAAGGTGGCGCGCACCCCGGACGAACTGGCCGCGCTGTTCACCGACGGCTCCTGGGCGGACCCGGCCGCGGCCAGGCTGCGGGCCCGCTTCCGCGAGCGCTTCTGCCAGTTCGACGACGGCCACGCCGCCGAGCGGGTCGTGCGCAGAGTGCTGCTGGGCGAGTCCCCGGAGACGATCCCGCCCGTCCTGCCGCTCGCCGAACGCGTCCCGGCTCCCGCCGCGTCCACCCTCGTAAGGAGCTGACGTGCCCCGCTTCAGCGTCATCGTCCCCGTCTTCAAGGTGCAGGGCTTCCTGCGCGAGTGCCTCGACTCGGTCCTGGAGCAGTCGTACACGGACATCGAGGTCGTCGCCGTCGACGACTGCTCACCGGACGGCTGCGGGGAGATCCTCGACGAGTACGCGGCCCGCGATCCCCGGGTACGGGTGCTGCACCTGCCGGAGAACGTGGGGCTCGGCCGCGCCCGCAACGCCGGGATGCCGCTCGCCCGCGGGGACTACCTCCTCTTCCTCGACAGCGACGACACCCTCACCCCGGGCGCGCTGCGCGCCGTCGCCGACCGTCTGGACGAGACCGCCGACCCCGACGTGCTGGTCTTCGACTACGCGCGCACCTATTGGTGGGGCGGGACCCGCAGGAACGTGCTCGCGCGGGTCCTCGCGGAGGCCGGCCCCGGCACCTTCTGCGCGGCCGAACACCCGGAGATCCTGGACCTGTTGATGGTGGTGTGGAACAAGGTCTACCGCCGCGCGTTCGTCGAGCGCGAGGGCTTCGCCTTCCCGCCCGGGTACTACGAGGACACGCCCTGGACGTTCCCGGTGATGCTCAGCGCGGAGCGGATCGCGGCCCTCGACCGGATCTGTCTGGCCTACCGCCAGCGGCGCCAGGGCAACATCCTGTCCACCACCAGCCGCAAGCACTTCGACGTCCACGACCAGTACGAGCGGGTCTTCGCGTTCGTCGGCTCCCGGCCCGAGCTCGCGCACTGGCGCCCGTACCTGCGCCACAAGATGGGCGAGCACTGCCTCGACATCCTCTCCAAGGAGGACCGGCTGCCCGAGGAGGACAAGGCCGAGTTCTTCCGGCTGACGGCCGCGCTGTTCCGCGAGCACGGGAGCGGTCCCGTGCCGCCCGGACTGCGCGTCCTGGAGGGCGGTTTCGCCCGCTACCGGCTGCGGCGGCAGGCCGGCCGCGCGGGCCGGGAACTGGGCCGGCGCGGCCGTCAGGTCCGCCGGGCCGCCGCCGCGCGGGTCAAGCACGGCTGGTCCGCGGTCCACGGGCACCGTCCGCTGGACCCGCACCTGGCGGTGTACTCGGCGTTCTCGCACCGGGGGGTCCTCGGCGATCCGGCCGCGGTGTACGCGGCGGCGCGTGAACTCGCCCCGCACCTGCGCGGGGTGTGGGTCGTGCGCGACGAGGAGACGGCGGCGCTGCTGCCGCCGGACACCGAGCACGTCCTGCTCGACTCGCTCGCCTACCGCCGGATCACCGCGCGGGCCACGTACTTCGTGAACAACGTCAACTGGCCCGGCTCGCTGGCCAAGCGCCCCGGCAGCGTCCACGTCCACACCCACCAGGGCACCCCGCTGAAGTACATGGCCGCGGACCTGCTGCACAAGCCGGGCGCGCGGCACGGCGTCGACGTGCCGCAGATGCTGCGCCGCGCCGACCGCTGGGACTACAGCCTGGTCGCCAACCGGCACTCGGAGCTGGTCTGGGAGCGCGCCTACCCCTGCCACTTCGCCTCGCTGCGCAGCGGCAGCCCCCGCAACGACGTCCTGGTGCGGGCCCGGCCCGAGGACGGGGCGGCGGCCCGCGCGCGGCTCGGGATCCCGGCCGGGAACCGGGTGGTGCTGTACGCGCCGACGCGCCGCGAGTACGTCCGCGGCGGGCATGCCGAGCGCCTGGACCTGGCCGCGTTCGCGGACGGCCTCGGCCCGGACCACACCCTCGTCGTACGGCTGCACCCCTCGCTCGCGGACGGTCCGGCGCGCGGGACGGGGCTGGCCGAGCTGCACCGGCGCGGTGTCGTCCTCGACGCGACCGACGAACCGCGCGTCGAGGACGTGATGCTGGCCTCCGACGCCCTGGTGACCGACTACTCGGCCCTCATGTTCGACTACGCCAACCTCGACCGGCCGATCGTGCTCCTCGCCGACGACTGGGGCGCGTACGCGGCGAGCCGGGGCGCCTACTTCGACATCACCTCCGACGCGCCGGGTCATGTGGCGCGCTCGCGGCCCGAGCTGGTGGAGCTGTTCGCGTCGGGGGCCTGGCAGGACGGGGAGTCGGAGCGGCTGCGGGCCGGATTCCGTGCGCGGTTCTGCGAGTTCGACGACGGCCGGGCCGCCGAGCGGGTCGTGCGCACGCTGATGCTCGGCGAGCGGCCCGTGCCGCCGGCCACCGTCGCCCCCCTGCCCGCCCAGGCGGGCCACGACGTCCTCGCCCCCTCATGACCGGCCCCGCGACCGGCCCTCCGGACGGACCCGCACCGGGCCCCGCGCGGAAACCCGTGATCGGCACGGCGAACGGTCCCACGCGGGGACCCGTGATCGGCACGGCGGTCGGCGTCCCGGGCGGTCCCGGTGGTTCCAGCGGTTCAGGTGGTTCCAGCGGTTCAGGCGGTTCAGGCAGTTCAGGTGGTGCGGCCGGGGCCGGGCGGGTCCGTCGGTTCCGGGTGCGGGCCCCACGGACGGCCCGGGCCCGGGTGATCCTGATCGCCCTCGTCTTCGCGGTCCTCCAGCTCGCCAACGTCACCGGCCGGGACACCCCCGACACCAAGAACTACCTGTCGTACGCGCTGGACCTCAGCGGCTACGGCAAGCAGGAGGCCGCCGCCCTGACGATCGACTACGTCTGCGCCGGCAAGGCGTCCGTCGCCCGACGGAACCAGGCCGTCGACGTGGTGCGCTTCCACCGCGCGAGCCCGACCCGGCGGGTCGTCGCCGAGTGCCGGCGCGAGCAGTGGCGGGGCGTGTCCGCGCGGCTGGCGACGGGGCGGACGACGGAGCACACCGTGCCGTTCATGCCGCCCCGCTTCATGCGGATCTTCGAGGCCCGGCCGGGGTACCCGGTGCTGCTGGTGCCGTTCGTCACGGTGCTGGGGGTGACCTGGGGCCTGTGGGCCTCGGCCGTCGCCGTGACGGTGGCCGGGGGCGTCCTCGTCTTCCTGCTGCTGCGCACCCTGCGCGTCTCCACCGGCGCGGCCCTGACCGGGCAGGTCCTCTACTACGTCCTGCCGTGCGGCACGACGGCGATGCGCCCGATGACCGAGGGCCTGATGATGGCCCTGACCCTCGCGGCCCTGTGGGGCTGCGCGCTGGTCCTGGAGGGCCGCGCGCGGGCCGGGACCTGGCTGACCGGCGGCTGTCTGGCGGTCCTGTTCACGGTGAAGCACTCGCAGGCGCTGTTCCTCGGGCTGTGCCTGGGCGCCTCCTGCGCGGTGCTCCTGGCGCGCCGGCGCAGGTGGGACGGGCCGCTGCGGACCCTGGGCGTGGTGGCGGGCTGCGGCGTGCTGGCCACCGTGCTGCTCGCGGACGCGCTGCACCACCCGTCGCAGTCGGAGAGCCTGCAGGACCTGCTCACCGGGCACTACGCGCGTCCGGACCGCGTCCATCCGTGGCCGGAGTTCCTCCATCTGGAGTCGGCCTTCTGGATCGAGTGGACGCGCCGCCAATTCTGGGAGCCGCTGTTCCTCGCGGCCGTGCTGGCGGCCGGGTGGGGGGCGCTGCGCAGGCACCGGGCCTTCGCCGTCTTCCTCGTCGCGGCGGCGGGCACCGGGGTGCTCAACCAGGCCGCGCACCCCGACATCAACGTCTGGGGCGACCGGCTGATCGTGCTGCTGTGGCTGCTGCCCGCGGTGGGCCTCCCGCTGCTCCTCGACACGGTCGTCCGGCCCGGGGCGCGGCTGCCCGGCGGGCTGGTTCCGGGGCCCGGGCGGAAGGAGTCCGGGGTCGCCCGATGAGGTGATCGAGGGCTAGGCGGCCGATCGGGGCGGGCATATACGGCAGATGCCGGAAACCGCCGCTCCCCGTTCCCCCGCCGCCCGATGAGCGCCGACGTCGTCAGCCGGCGGGAGTCCGTCCGCGGCGCGACCGCGCTGCGCGGCCGGGGCCGCCGGCGTCCGACGCCGTACCAGGTCTGGGGCGGCCTGTTCTGGCTGGTGATGACGCTCGCCTACTGGCGGGTCCCATTGTGCTGCGACGCGGGCCAGCACGCGGCGGTCGTCGAACGGCTGCGGGCGGACCTGCTGCACCCGCGCCATCCGATGGCGGACCTGCCGGGCGCGGGCAGCCCGTACTACTCGCCGTACGCGGTGGCCCAGGGCGCCTTCGCCCGGCTGACCGGGCTCGGCGGCTGGGCGGTGGTGCGGCTGTCGGGGCCCGTGAACCTGCTGGTGCTGCTGACCGGCATCGGCCGCTTCGTCCGTGTGCTGACGCCCCGCCGCACGGCCCCGGTCCTGTGCCTGTTCGCGATGGTGCTGCTGTGGGGCACGGAGCGCGCCTGGTGGAGCGGCTACCTCGGGCTGATGTCGATGACGGGCAGCCTCGGCTATCCCTCGACGCTCGCCATCGGGCTGGCGTTCTGGGCCTGGGCGTTCACCGGCCGGCTCGCCGCGGGCACCGGCGGCCCCGTCCGGTTCGTGGGCCCGGGCGGCCTCGGGAGCCTGTGGGGGTACGCGGCCCTCGGCGCCCTGTACGGGCTGGTCCTGCTCGTGCATCCGATCACGTCGGTCGCGGCGGTGCTGGGCGGGGTGGCGTTCGCGGCGGGACCGCAGCGCGGCCGGCGTCCGGCGGTGGCGGCCCGCTGGCTGCTCGCGGCGGCGTCGGCGTTCCTCGTGGCGTACGCGTGGCCGTACTTCGACGTCTTCGCGCTGACCGGCGACCGCAGCGTGGACGCCATGCACAGGCGGTTGTACGAGTCGATGCCCGGGCACTTCTGGCTGGCGCTGACCGGGGTGCCCGCGCTGTGGCTGCGGGTCCGGCGCGCCCGGCGGAGCGGGGGGCAGTGGTGGCGCGATCCCCTGGTGCTGATGTTCGTACTGGAGTGCGCGGCGGTGGCGTACGGCTGGGTGAGCGGGCACTACACGTACGGCAGGATCCTCGGGCTCACACTGGTGCCGCTGCAGTTCGCGCTCGGGGTGGAGCTGGCGGAGCCGCGGCCGTGGGGGGTGTGGCGACGGGTGCTGGGCGGGGTTGCGGCGGCGGGCGCGCTGACCGGGTTCCTGACCGTGCAGGCCGGGGCGGTGGTGCCACGCCGGCTCGACCCGGTCGGCTTCGCCCAGCCGCCGCGCTGGCCGACGTACGACTGGGCGGCCCGGCACATCAGGCCCGGCGAGGCGGTCATCGCGGACGGGTACTACTCGGTCCACCTGCTCGCGGGCTACGGCCCGGACCTCGCGGCGCCCGCCTGGCCCGACCCGGCCCTCGCCGAGAGCGAGCGGCTGCGCCGGCTCACGGCGGTCCGCGCCTATCTCGACCCGTCGTCGACCAGGGCCGGACGCGCCGCCGTGGCCCGCCGTTACCACGCCCGCTGGCTGCTGCTGACGCGCTGGCGCCAGGTGCCCGAGGAGGCGACGGTGGTGGCGTGGAGCCCGGAGACCGGGGAGGTGCTGGCCCGGATCGGCGAGTGGCCCGGCACCCGCACCGGTGCGCCGGCCGGTGCAGGGGCCGGCGCGACAGGTGGTGCGGGTGCCGGGGTGAAGGCCGGCGCGGGGGTCCGTGCCGTTCGATGACGGACCGTCCCGCACCGGCCCGCTCGGTGCCGGTTACTCGATGACGAGCTCGACCGGGATGTTGCCGCGGGTGGCGTTGGAGTAGGGGCAGACCTGGTGGGCCTGCTCGACGAGCTTGCGGCCGGTGGCCTCGTCCACGGTGTCGGGCAGCTCGACGCGGAGCGTGACGGCCAGGCCGAAGCCCTCGCCCTGCTTGCCGATGCTCACCTCGCCGGTCACCGCGGCCTGCGTGACGTCGACCTTCGCGGCGCGGCCGACCAGGCCGAGGGCGCTCGCGAAACAGGCCGCGTACCCGGCGGCGAACAGCTGCTCGGGGTTGGTGCCCTGACCGCTGCCGCCCATCTGCGCCGGGATGCCCAGCTGGAGGTCGAGCGTGCCGTCGGAGCTGACGGCGCGGCCCTCGCGGCCGTGGGTGGCGGTGGCGACAGCGGTGTAGAGCGCGTCCATGGGGACCATCCCTCTCAAGTCGAGATCCTGCGGGGACCGCCGGTCCGGCGGCCCCACGACCAGAATTAGAGCACGCAATTCAATTGTGCACAACTCAATTGCTCACCAGAGCTATTCTGGGGTCATGACCGTGACACCCGCCCCGGGCCCCGGGGCCCCCGCCGCGGGGGACTTCCTCCGCCTCGACGAGCAGATCTGCTTCTCGCTGAACGCCGCCTCGCGCGCCTTCGGCGGCGTCTACCGCGTCCTCCTGAAGGACCTCGGGCTCACCTACCCGCAGTACCTGGTGATGCTGGTGCTGTGGGAACACGGCGAGCTGCCCGTGAAGAAGGTCGGCGAGCACCTGCGGCTCGACTCGGGGACCCTGTCGCCGCTGCTGAAGCGGCTGGAGGCGGCCGGGCTCGTGCGCCGGGAGCGCAGCGCGCGCGACGAGCGGTCCGTGCGGGTGGGGCTCACCGAGGAGGGGGCCGCGCTGCGGGAGCGCGCGCTGGACGTGCCGCGCCGGATCGCGGCGGCTACCGGGGCGGACCTGGAGGAGATCCGAGCGCTCCGGGCCCGGCTGGACCGGCTGACGGCGGCACTGGACGAGGCAGCCCTGTCGGAGGCTCCGGGATGCGCGTAGGCCGGCGCACGTAGAGGCGCAGCGTCACGCCCCTGCGCACGATCTGCTCCCGCCGCTCGAACTGCTCGCCGATCACGGCGAGCTTGAGGCGCTCGGTCGCCGCGCCCGGCCTCCAGGACCGGCGTGCCGCGAAGGGCGCGGCGACCACCCACACCCGGTCGAGCCGATCCAGCCTGCGGCGCAGTTCGGCGGGGCCCGCCTCGCGGCCGTACAGGGTTCCGGACGCGGGCGCGGGGACGCTCAGCGCGACGTCGCGGATCCCGCGGAAGCCCTTCGGGTACGCGAGGGCCGCGCGCCGCGCGAGGGACGGCAGGAACAGCACCGGGTCGCCGGGGCGCAGCTCGCGGTGGGCGACGACGGAGACGGCGGCGAGGTCGTCGGGGCGGCGGGCGGGACTGCGGTCCGCGCGCAGCAGCGGGAGCTGGACGGCGAGGACGAGGGTCACGGCGAGGACGCCGGTGGTGACCGCGTGGGGCAGCAGCCGCGGCAGTCTCGTCGCGAGGTGGTCGGCTCCGGCGGCCGCGAGCAGCGGGGCTCCGGCGAGCGCGTACAGGACGTAGCGCTCGTCGTAGAGAGGCCGCCAGTGGGACACCGTCAGCAGCACCGCCGGGGGGACGGCCACCAGCGGCAGGGCGACGGCCGGGAGCGAGAACGTGCCGCGCGGGGTGCGCTCCGGGCGGAAGGCGAGGGCGGCGAGGACCAGGTACGGCACGATCACGAGCCGGGCCGGTCCGGTGAACAGCCCGAGCAGCCGGCGGGCGCTCGCGAGGCCGGTGCGGGGCAGCCAGGCGACCTGTGCGGCCTGGTCGTGGGAGACCAGGACGAGGGGCACGAGCACCAGGACCGTGGCCGCGGCGGCGAGGGCCCAGGCCCGCCACACCCCGGCCGGTACGCGGACGAGCGCCAGCGTCGTGGCGTGGGCGAGGAGCAGCAGCAGGGCCATCTCGTGCAGCAGACAGGTGGCCGCGGCCGTCGCCGCGTAGGCGAGCCAGGGGCCGGGCCGGGTGGACCGGGCGGCCCGGACCAGCAGCAGGGTCGCCCCGGCCGCCCCGGCCGCGACCAGCGCGTAGGAGCGGCCCTCCTGGGCGAAGTGGCCGGCCATGGGCGTGACGGCGTACAGCAGGCCCGCCCACAGGCCGACGCGGGGGCGGCTCAGCCGGACCCCGAGCGCGGCCACGAGCCCGGCGGTCGCGGCGGCGCCGCAGACGGAGGGCAGGCGCAGGGCGACCTCGCCGGGGTGCGGGGCGACGGCGGCGTGCATGAGGAGGTAGTACAGGCCGTGCACGGCGTCCACGGTGTGCAGCAGGTGCCAGATCTGGGGCACCGAGCGCTGGGCGACCTGGAACGTCACGGCCTCGTCGCGCCACATGCCGCCGCGGTCGAGGCCCCACAGACCGACCGCGAGCATGACCAGGACGGGCGCGAGGACGGACAGGACGACGGCCGCCGTCTCCCGCCGCCGGACCTTCCCGCGCCGGGCCTCCCGGCGCCGGGTCCTCCCACGCCGGACCTCCCGGCGCAGGGCCTCCCGCCCCAGGGCCTCCCGGCGCCGCCCGGCCGGGGGTCCGGCCGCCGGACGCCGGGCCGTCGGCAGCCTCATCCACGCATGCACCATGGGAGCGATTTTTTGCTATTAACAACCTTTATTCGGTATTGACGGCGTATCGCGCGGCATGCCCCATCCATGCGGCTTACGATCCGGGCTTGATGAGCACCCTCCGGAACCCCCGCCCGCCAGGACGTGCCCGCGAAGTCTCGCCCGCCCTGGCCGCCGCCTGGCTGGCCACCCGTGCCCTGATGCTGTGGCTCCTCGCCCACGACCGGCTCGCCCCGCTCGGCAGGGGCGGGGTGTCCCGCGAGGTGGGCCATCTGTACTTCCACTGGTACGGCGTGCTCTCCCGGGGCTCGTTCCCGGTGGACGACCGGCTGTGGCAGTACCCGCCCGGCGCCGGCCCGGTGCTGCTGGCGCCCGGACTGCTGCCGGGGCTGACGTACTTCACCGCGTTCGTGGCCTGCACGCTCGCCGCCGACGCGGTGGTCACCGCCGCCCTCGCCCGCGCCGGGCTGCGCCCCGGCCGCAGTCCGCGCGGCGCCTGGCTGTGGGTGCTGGGCCTGCCCCTCCTGCTGCACATCCCGCTCGCCCGCTACGACGTGCAGGTCACCGCCTTCGCCGTCGTCTCCCTGCTGGCGCTCGCGCGCCGCCCGCGCGTGGGCGGCGCGTTCGCCGCGGCGGGGGCCCTGGTGAAGGTCTGGCCCGCGCTGGCGCTGATCGGAACCCCGCGGGGCCGCACCACCCGGCAGGCGTGGGCCTCGGCGGCGGTCACCGCGGCCGCGCTGCTCGCCGTCCTCGCGGCCCTCTTCGACGGCCCCTTCGACTTCCTGCGCCAGCAGGGCAGCCGGGGCGTCCAGATCGAGTCCTTCGGCGGCACCGTCCTGGGCCTCGCGCGCCACGCCGGCTGGCCGGGGACCGCCCGCTACCAGTACGGCGCGATGGAGTTCGTCGGCCCGTACACCGGCGCGGTCGCGGCCTGCTCGCTCGCCCTGACCGTCGCCGC
This sequence comes from Streptomyces sp. NPDC058751, assembly GCF_042746485.1. Classification (NCBI taxonomy): domain Bacteria; kingdom Bacillati; phylum Actinomycetota; class Actinomycetes; order Kitasatosporales; family Streptomycetaceae; genus Streptomyces; species Streptomyces sp. NPDC058751. The sequence goes on from NZ_JBHYPZ010000001.1 coordinate 498,915, forward strand.
GTTCGCGCTCGTGCTGCTGTGGCGGGTCCGCGCACGGCGCTGGACGACGGCCACCCCGTACGACGCGGCGCTCACGGCCGTCCTGCTGTTCACCGTGACGAGCCGGGTGATCAGCCCCCAGTACATGGTGTGGCTGCTGGGCCTCTGTGCCGTCTGCCTGACCTCGCGGCACACCACCCAGCGCCCGGTCGCCGCGCTGGTCCTGGCGGCGACGGCGGTCAGCGCGGTGGCGTACCCCGGGCTGTACGGCGAGGTGGTGCGCAGCACCTGGACCGGCTGTCTGCTGATGCTCGCGCGCAACGGCCTGCTCGCGACGGCCGCGGGGATGTCGTTCGTACGGCTGTGGCGGTCGGGCGTGTCCGCGGCCGCGCCCCGCGCCGCGCCGGCCGGGCCGGAGCGCGGCGCCCACCCGGCGCACGCCGGGCTCCGGACGCGACAGTGACCGCCGCTTGACGGAGAATTGCCCGCAATCCTTGCGATTTCGGAGCGGGATCACATGAACTCTCACCACGCGAAGGTCAGCGTCGTCGTCATCGGGTACGACGACGCCGCCCATGTGGCGGACGCCGTGCGCTCGGCGCTCGCGCAGGGTCCGGCCGTGCGCGAGGTGATCGCCGTGGACGACCGCTCGACGGACGGCAGCGGCGCCCTCCTCGACGCCCTCGCCGCCGGGGAGCCCCGCCTCAGGGTGGTGCACCGGCAGGCCAACAGCGGCGGCTGCGGCAGCCCGCGCAACGACGGCGTCGACGCGGCCCGCGCCCCGTACGTGATGTTCCTGGACAGCGACGACATCCTGCCGCCCGGCGCGGTGGACGCGCTGCTCGGCGCCGCCGAGGACCACCGCGCCCAGGTCGCGGCCGGGCTGTGCGTACGCCGTGAACTGCCCTCGGGCCGCGAGGTGCCCTGGGAACGCGCGCTCTACGCGCGGCCCGCCCTGATATCCCGTCCCTCGCGCCGCCCCCGCCTCGCCCACGACACCCTCTGCGTCAACAAGCTGTACAGCACCGGCTTCCTGCGCGAGCACGGCATCCGCTTCCCCGAAGGCCGCTACCCCTACGAGGACTTCGTGTTCACCGCGCGGGTGCTGGCCGCCGCTCCGCGCATCGCTCTGATCCCCGACACCGTGTACGTCTGGCACGTCAGGCGCGACGCGGAACGCCTGTCCATCTCGCTCGACCGCGCGGGCATCGGCAACTGGCGGGCGCGCACGGAGGCGAACCGCGCGGCGTACGAGATCCTCCTGGACGCCGGGGAGGAACGGCTCGCGCGGGCCGTGCGCGCCAAGTTCCTCGACCACGAGCTGCGGATGTACACGCGCGAACTGGAACTGCGCTCCCCCGGCTACCGCAGCGCCTGGTGGGACCACACGCGGGCGTACCTGTCGACGTTCGGGGCGGCCGACCTCGGCGTCGGCCCCTCGGCCCCCGGCCGCCTCGTCGCCCGCGTGATCCTCGCCTGCCCCGCCCCGCGCGACCTGCCCCGCCTGAGGGAACTGGCGGCCCGCCCGGCCCGGCTGCTGCCGCCCTACACCCGCGACGACGACGGCACGCCCGTGTGGTCCGCCGACCTCCCCGAGGTCACCCTGGAACACTTCCTGGAGCGGCCCGCCCACCTGCTGCCCGCCGCCGTCGACGCGGAACTGCGCCCCCGCGCGCGGGGCACCCGGCTGCGGCTGCGCCTGCACGAGCTGTACGGACGGATGGCCGAGGCGGGCCCCGCCTCGGTGGACGTGGAGTTCGTCCACCGGGAGGAGGGGCGGGTGGGCCTGAGCGGCACGGCGGTCCTGGTGGCCGACCGGCACGGCGCCTCCTGGCGCGCGGAGGCGCCGGTGGAGCTGTCGGCGCTGGGCGCGGGCACCTGGGATCTGCGCCTGTCCGTGCGCTTTCACGACGGTACGAGCCGGAAGGTGTCGGCGCACGCCCTCGGCGGCCCCGGTCTGCTGCGCCGCCGCGCGCTGGCTGACGCCCACCACGGTGTTCTCCTCGTACAGCCGTACCGGACGCACGCGGGGGCACTGGGGCTGCGGACGGCGTCCGGCTGGAGGGGAGCGGCCGGCGTGGTCTCCCGCAGGCTCCGCCGCCTGCTTCACTGATACGCGGACGCGGAGACACGAGGCCCGGACGCGGACACCGTCACGCGCGCCCGCCTCTCCCCGCCCGCGGGCACACGGTCCGCACCACGGACTCACACACGAGGGGAAGGGCCGCACATGACCTGGCTGATCACCGGCGGCGCCGGCTACATCGGAGCGCACGTGGTCCGCGCCCTGCGCGAGGCGGGCGAGCAGGCCGTGGTGTACGACGACCTGTCCACGGGGGTCGCGGAGCGGGTGCCCCCGGACGTTCCGCTGGTGGTCGGCTCGACCCTGGACGGCGGCCTGGTGGCCCGGACACTCGCGGAGCACTCCGTCACCGGTGTCGTCCACCTGGCGGCGAAGAAGCAGGTCGGCGAGTCCGTGGAGCTGCCGCTGCACTACTACCGGGAGAACGTCGAGGGCCTGCGCGTCCTGCTGGAGGCCGTGACCGCGGCCTCCGTGACGGCGTTCGTCTTCTCCTCCTCGGCCGCGGTGTACGGCATGCCGGACGTGGACCTGGTGACGGAGGAGACCCCGTGCGCGCCGATGAGCCCGTACGGCGAGACGAAGCTGGCGGGCGAGTGGCTGGTGCGCTCGACCGGCCGTGCGACGGGTCTGTCCACGGCCTGCCTGCGCTACTTCAACGTGGCGGGCGCGGCGGCCCCCGAGCTGGCCGACACGGGCGTCTTCAACCTCGTCCCCATGGTCTTCGAGAAGCTGACGGACGGCGCCCCGCCGAGCGTCTTCGGCGACGACTACCCGACGCCGGACGGCACCTGCGTGCGCGACTACATCCACGTGGTCGACCTGGCCGAGGCGCACGTGGCCGCGGCCCGTGCCCTCACCGCCTCTCCCGGCACCTGTCTGACCCTCAACATCGGCCGCGGCGAGGGGGTTTCGGTGCGCGAGATGATCGACCGCATCAACGCGCTCACCGGCCACGACCGGCCCCCGGTCACCGCCCCGCGCCGCCCCGGCGACCCGGCCCGCGTCGTCGCCTCCGCCGACCGCATCGCCGAGGAGCTCGGCTGGAAGGCCCGCCACGGCGTCGACGACATGATCGCCTCCGCCTGGTCGGGCTGGCTCCGCCACCACCCGGGCGCGAGCCGGCCCGGGCCCCTGTCGCCCTGACCGGGTCCGGGCCCCGGCGGCCCCCTCCACATCACCCCGTACGCTCGCCCCATGACCGCCATCGGCACCGTCCTCGGCTCCGCGGTGGGCGACGCCCTCGGCGCGCCCTTCGAGTTCGGCCCGGAAGGCGCGTTCACCCGGCGCTTCCCGGTGCCCGGGCAGGACGGCGAGATGTGCGGGGGCGGCGGCTGGGACCCGGGTGAGGCGACCGACGACACGCAGATGGCCGTCCTGGTCGGCGAGTCGCTGGCCCGGTACGGCCGTCTCGAACTCCCGGACGTCTTCGACCGGTTCCGGCGCTGGGCGGCGGCGGACCCGAAGGACATCGGCCTGCAGACCGAGGCGGTCCTGACGGGCGGCGACCCCTGGGACCTGGCAGCCGCCCTGCACTTCCAGAGCAGTCAACGCGGGGCCGGGAACGGCTCGTTGATGCGGGCGTCGGCCTCCGCCGTGTTCTTCGCCCCCCGCGGGCGGGACGCCACGATGTCCGCCGCGCGCCGCATCGCCGCCCTGACCCACGGCGACCGTGCCGCCTGGGAGGGCACGGCGGTCCTCCACGAACTGATCCGCGTCGCGCTGCTCGGCGAGGACCCCCTCGACGCGCTCCCCGACACCCTCGACGCCGTCCACCCGGACCACCGGGCCCGCTACGCCACGGTACTCGCCGACGACTGGCACCCCGACCTGGCGACCGAGTTCAACGGAGCCGTGTGGCCCTGTCTCGGCTCGGCCGTCTGGGCCGTGCGGACCACCGGCTCCTTCGAGGAGGCCGTGCGCGCCGCGGTCGACCTCGGCGGTGACACGGACACGGTCGCGGCGGTGACGGGCGCGCTCGCGGGGGCCGTGTACGGGGAGGACGCCGTGCCCGCCCGCTGGAGCGAGCCGCTGCACGTGCCCCTGCCGGGCTTCGGCGGGCGGGTCCTGCGGGCGGCCGACCTCGCCGACCTCGCGGTCCGGCTGGCCGGGCGGCGGCCCGCCGGGTAGCGCCGCCGGGGTCAGAGCGCCTTCAGCGCCGCCGCCGTCGCGCGGGCCAGGCTGGCCAGGTAGCCCTTGGGGACCTTGGGTCCGCGGACGACGACCGCGCGCCAGTACAGCGGTCCCGACATCAGGTCCAGCGCGAGTTCGACGTCGACGCCCTCGCGGATCTCGCCCCGCGCGACGGCCGACGCGACGATCCCGCTCGCCACCGACTGCTGGCCCTCCTTCAGCGCCCGCTGCATGGCGTCCGCGATCTCGGGGTTGCGGGCCGCCTCGGCCTGGAGGTCGGGGATGATCTGGCCGGCCACCGGGTGCCGCAGCGCGCGCGAGGTGACCTCGTACAGCAGCCGCAGGTCACCCTCGAGGGAACCGGTGTCCGGCGCGGGGAGCCCCTGGACCGCGATCGCCGAGACCAGGTCGAGCACGAGATGGAGCTTGGAGCGCCAGCGCCGGTACACCGCGGTCTTGCCGACGCCCGCGCGGCGGGCGATGCCCTCGATGGACATCCTGGCGTACCCGACGGAGGCGAGTTCCTCGAAGACGGCGGCGCGGATCGCCTCGGTGACGTCCTCGCGGAGGACGGCCGCACCGGCGGGAGCCCGGCGGCGCCGGGGCTTTCCGTCGGCAGGCGCGGGCGTGGCGGCACTCGCGGCTGTGTCGGCGTTCGTCGTCATACGCACCAGCATAGGGCGTTACGACGAAACGGTTGCGTTCCGACGTCGACTGGGCCTACTCTCGCGTTACGACGATACGGTCCCGTTCCGACGCAGGAAAACGGCAGGAAACGCCGTCGGAAACGCCCCGGGTCCGACCGCGCACCCCCACCCCCCGAGCGAAAGCAACGGATGTGAGCCAGGTCCTCAACACACCGCCCCCGACAGCGTCACCGGTTCCCCCCGCCGGCGACGCCGCGGCCCTCGCCGCCGAGTACGGCCTCGCGGTCAGCGGGGCCCGGCCCGGACTGATCCAGTACGTCCGTCAGCTCTGGGGCCGGCGGCACTTCATCCTCGCGTTCTCGCAGGCGAAGCTCACCGCCCAGTACAGCCAGGCCAAGCTGGGCCAGCTCTGGCAGGTGGTGACGCCGCTGCTCAACGCGGCGGTCTACTTCCTGATCTTCGGCCTGATCCTGAAGGCCAACCACGGCATGTCGCACGACGTGTACATCCCGTTCCTGGTGACCGGCGTCTTCGTGTTCACCTTCACGCAGAGCTCGGTGATGGCGGGGGTCCGGGCGATCTCCGGCAACCTGGGGCTGGTGCGCGCGCTGCACTTCCCGCGCGCCTCGCTGCCGGTGTCCTTCGCCCTCCAGCAGCTCCAGCAGCTGCTCTTCTCGATGCTCGTGCTGTTCGTCGTGGCGATCGCCTTCGGCAGCTACCCGGGCCCGTCCTGGCTGCTGATCGTCCCGGTGCTGTTCCTGCAGTTCCTGTTCAACACCGGTCTCGCGCTGATCGTGGCGCGGATGGGCGCCAAGACGCCCGACCTCGCCCAGCTCATGCCGTTCATCATGCGCACCTGGATGTACGCCTCCGGTGTCATGTTCTCCATCAGCACCATGCTGGCCAGCCGGCCCGAGTGGATCGCCCGGGTGCTCCAGGTGAACCCGGCCGCCGTCTACATGGACCTGATGCGCTTCGCGCTCATCGACGGCTACGGCTCCTCCAACCTGCCCCCGCACGTGTGGGCCATCGCCGTCTTCTGGGCCGTGGTCACGGCCGTCGGCGGCTTCATCTACTTCTGGAAGGCTGAGGAGAGGTACGGCCGTGGCTGACATCATCACGCAGGACACCCAGCCGCAGGACGCGGCGCCCGCGGCCGGCGACGGGCGCGTCCCGACCGTCATCGCGGACCGCGTCGACATCGTGTACCGCGTCAACGGCACCGGCGCCGGACGGGGCAGCGCCACCGCCGCGCTCAACCGCATCCTGCGCCGCAAGCAGTCCGAGAAGGCGGCGGGCGTGCGCAAGGTCCACGCGGTCAAGTGCGTCTCCTTCACCGCCTACCGCGGCGAGGCCATCGGCCTGATCGGCACCAACGGCTCCGGCAAGTCCACGCTGCTCAAGGCGGTCGCGGGCCTGCTCCCGGTGGAGAGCGGCAAGATCTACACCGACGGCCAGCCCTCGCTGCTCGGCGTGAACGCGGCCCTGATGAACGACCTGACCGGCGAGCGGAACGTCCACCTCGGCGGGCTCGCCATGGGCATGTCCCGCGAGCAGATCAAGGAGCGCTACCAGGAGATCGTCGACTTCTCGGGCATCAACGAGAAGGGCGACTTCAT
>NZ_JBHYPZ010000002.1:0-29867 GCF_042746485.1 Streptomyces sp. NPDC058751
ATCACCGATCGCCTTCGAGAACGCCTTCCACCTCACACCAACTACGCTGACACCAGCCGCATAACCCGTGTTCAGGATCTGGGGTCAAGGCCCGTTCCCTGTCTGGGCCTTCAGACTTGACAGCACCGTTGCGAGGTCGGCCATGGTGCTCTCGATCCTCCACCGGCTCGGCTCGGACGACGCAGGGCCCGCTCAGCGGTCACGGCGTGCGTGAAGCACCACCGAAGGGGAGCAGGTTGATTTCCGAACCAGAGATTTCTGGGGAGTCCGGTGCGTTTGAAACTCAGGAGTTAAGCGGCTTCGACCGGCCGCTCGTTGCCCGACGGGGGTCCCGAAGTCCGTGGTGGTGGGCGCTGGGAGGAATGATCGCGACGTCGGTCGTGTGGGCGGCAGCCGTCTTTGCGTTCGGCCTGGGTGATGAGAAACCCGACACGCGGGGGTACCGGCTCGGCAAGGACGCCTGCCGGTCCGTTCGGCTGGCGTCACTCGGTGCGGACATCGCGTCCAGAGAATCCACCAGCATGATCAACTCCGGGTTCTTGAAGCATCCCGCCCTGGACCAGGTCCAATGTCTCATGGCCCTTCGCCCTGACAAACAGCCCAGCAGCGGCTGGATCACCGACTACACCGTTGGCATCAAGATGGCCCTGTACAAGAAGAACGACCCCGGCGCGGAATTCGAAGCACAGAGTCGGGTGACCGCCCTCGGCGTCGTTCCGAAAGAAAATCTGCAGCGCGTTGCCGATCTCGGCGACAAGGCGTACCTGATCACCCAGGACATCAGCACCGTCGAACTGCGGGTCCTGGACGGCGGCGCAGTGTTCTCACTCAGCCTTTCCGCCGTCTCCAGCTACCCCGAGGAATTCGACGGCAAGGCCGGTGAGGAGGTGGCTCCGGATGTCCCTGATGTGTCTCCTCGCAAGCGGGCCATGATCGATGACATGCGCGATTTGATGTCCGGCCTTAAACTGTGAACCGTGAGACTGGGGTCGGACAGAGGAATTGCCGGTCCATGAACCGTGGATCCGGCCTTCTGCGACTGCTCTGGCTCCGGGCAGCGCTCTCGATGGGGCGAACATACCTGGTCGAACGGTGCTGGCCTTGCTCCGAAAACTGCCGGACTGGACGGTATGACGACCTCCACTCCACCGCTGAGGGAAGCCGCCCGCGCCATCGTCCTGGACGCCGACGACCGTGTCCTGCTCCTGCGCACCTGAAAACCCTGACCAGACCCGCCGGCCATCGCCTCGGGCATCCCCGGATCGTTGAGACGCCATTTCAGTTGGTGTGATCTTGCGGCAGTCCGGGGTGATGACTGCTGCGCTTGTCGAGCGGATGGCGCCCGAAGACAGGGACGAGCCGGCCCGCCACGTGCCGGAGGACGGCATCTACGGCGAGGAGAGGGGCTCGACCGCAGGGGTGTCAGGAAGACGGTGGATCATCGACCCCATCAATGGCACGGCCTCGTTCACCTGCCGGGTGACCGACCTGGGTGGCACGTCCGTTCTGAAGGGCGGCATGACAGTACCGGCCACCAACGGCCTGCTCCACGAAGGGATTCTGAATCCGGTGGAAGGCCTGCCACGCAGCCGCGATCTGTACGCCCTCGACGAGGGCGTGTAGCGCGGCAGGGTGCCGACGCCGGAGTTCATTCAGAAATGGCCAGTTGTCAGACGGGGCGCTTGGCCATGACAACCACGCCCGGCCCGCTCCACTCATCCGCGGGGAGCCGGAGTTCGGCGACCGGGTGCAGTCCAGCCTGCTCGATCAGGTCCACGAGCTGCTCTGGTCGCCACTTGTACGTGGTCCAGCGAACGGGCACTCCTCCGTATGCCTCGGTGCGCACCGCGTCCTCGTCGCCGACGTGCGTGCCGGTGATGAGGTGCCCGCCCGGCTTCAGGGCGTGCGCGAAATGGGCGAGAACTCGGGGAAGGACATCGCGGGGGAGGTTGAACAGCGACCACCACCCGAGCACGCCGCCGAGGGAGGCTTCATCGAGGTCGAGTTCGGTGGCGGAGGCGACGCTGAAGCGGCACTGCGGATGCAGACGGCGCGCGTTCTCGATCATGCGGGGTGAGAGGTCCACCCCCGATACGTCGAGTCCGCGTTCGGCGAGGTAGCCGGTCACCGTGCCGGGTCCGCAGCCGACGTCGAGGACGGGTCCGAGCCGGCCCACGGTGTCGGCGAAGGCGTCGATCGACGCCTTGAGCCAGGGATGGCGACGGATGTCGCCCATGCCCGTTGTCACCACCATGCGGGCGTAGTCGTCGGCCACCTGGTCATAGGACTCACGGACGACGTCGAGATCGGCTGGGCGGTCAATACGGTGTGCGCGCATCGGCCAACGATAGGACGGTGGCCTTCGCTGAGGCTGTCGCGGACGAAGACCGCCTCAGCGTCCGGCGAACACCCAGGTGAACGGACTGGTTCGAGGAGCCTTTCGACTCACCCGTAGCGTGCGTCACCATGACGCGCGTTTGGATCCTGCCGGGCTGGTGATCCGGTGCGGGTCCGCGCAGCGGCCGGCCGTGCGGCATCAAGGTGGTCGCATGGGCATATGAGTGAAGTGGCCGGACGGCGCCTCCTACGACGACGCTCCGCACATGGCCAGCGCGGTACGGGCCAACCCGCGCAGCCAGACGTGGGCGTGGTCGGTGTCGTAGCGCTGATGCCACGACAGGTATATCGGTGCCGGTGGCAGTTCGAGCGGGAGGGGGAGTACGACCAGGTCGAGGTCGGCGACCGCCGACCGCGTGGTGGCTTCGGGGACGCTGATCAGGAGATCGGAGCCCCGTGCGAACTCCAGCGCGGCCGCTTCCGTGGGTGCGCCGGCCACCACGCGGCGGGTGAGGCCGAGCGATGCGAGGGCGTCGTCGACGGCGTTGCTGAGGTTTCCACGTCGCGAGACGGTGACGTGCTCGGCGGCGGCGTACTGCTTCGCGGTGACGGTCCTGACGCGGGTGAGGGGGTGCCCCCGCCTCACGACGGCGACGAGGCGGGTCTCGCCCACGTTCTCGGCACGGATGTCCGGGGCGCTCGGCCGGTTGGCGTTCGCCTCCAGATCGACCTCGCCGCGCCGCAACTCCGGGGTGTCGATGCTCGATTCCGCGACGAAGCGCAATCGCACGCCGGGCGCCTGTTCGCGGACGGCCGCGAGCAGCGCGGGGCCGCCCAAGGCGATCAGGGAGTCGTGCCAGCGGAGTGTGAAAGTGCGTTCCAGCGTAGCCAGATCCAGTTCACGGCTCGGTGCCAGCACCCCCTGGACCTGGTGCAACAGTTCGTGCACCTGCTCTCGGACGGCGATCGCATACGGGGTCGGGGTCATCGTGCGGCCGGTGCGCACCAGGATCTGATCCCCGGTCGTACGGCGGATGCGGCCCAGACTCCGGCTCATCGCCGGGGCGGTGACATGCAGGCGTGCCGCTGCCCCGGCCACGCTCCCCTCCTCCAGCAGCGCGTCGAGCGCGGCGAGCAGGTTCAGATCCAATTGCATGCGAGTAATCCTATCGGTGCTTGACATGCATTTGAAGTTAATGCAGGGCCTCTATACCTTCGGGACGAGAGCGCAAGACGCACCGCACAGCCTGGTCCGACCGGCTCAATCACCCCTCCTCGCATGGGAGTTCCGCCATGTCCGAAACACTTCAGACGACCGATGTCGCCGCCTTCGACGCCGACCTGCTCGACCAGACCGCGATCGCCGTGCGCGCGGCCGGTTCGGCACTGCGTGAGCGGTTCGGCGAGGTGGTCCGCCACCGAACCCGCGAAGAGCTGATGCGTGCGCTCGCCGCCAACGACGACACGGCCCTCGACATCCTGCGCCCCCGCCTCACCAGCCTGCGTCCGGACGCAGGCTGGGTGGAGGACGAACTGGACGGCGGGGCGCTGCCGCCCGGTGAATGGTGGGTCGTGGATCCGGCCGAAGGCAACGTCAACCACCTGCACGCCCTGCCGGAATGGGCGGTGACCGCTACCCTCGTGCGGGACAACCAGCCGGTGCTCACCGCGGTCCACCTGCCGTTGACAGGCGAGACCTACACCGCGCTCACCGGGGCGGGCGCCCACCTCGACGGCCGGCCACTGCGCGTCTCCCCGACCGCCGACCTCGGCCTGAGCATCGTGGCCACCAGCCAGGCTCGGCCGGAGGAGGACCAGGAGGTCGTACGTCGCGTCGGCTCCTCGATCACCGCGATGCTCTTCGACGCGCTCGTGGTTCGGACATCCGTGCCGGCCACCCTGCACCTGCTGAACGTGGCCGCCGGCCGTATCGACGCCTTCTGGCAGTTCGCCGGAGCCCGCGCGGACCTGCTGCCCGGGGCACTGCTCGTCACCGAGGCCGGCGGGCAGATCTCCGACGCCGAGGGCCGCCCCTGGACTCCGCGGAGCGAGAGCTTCCTGGCCGCCGCGCCCGGCGTCCACGCGGAGGCCGCCGCCACACTCTCACGCTGACCGCGCACCACAGCCCGCACACACGGAAGGACCGGATCATCATGACCGCGATCGCAGTTCTCGGAAACGGCCGCGTCGGCGGCAACCTGGCCACAGCCCTCGCCCGGGCAGGGCATGAGGTGACCGTGGCGGACCGCACGCCGGGCGCCGCAGCCGCCGCTGCCCGGACAGCCCAGGTCGTCATCAACGCCACCCCGGGCGCCGGCTCACTGGACCGGCTCGCCGCCCTGCGCGAGGAACTGCGCGGCAAGATCCTGCTCGACGTCGCCAACGCCACCGTCGACGGCCCCGACGGACTGCCCGCCCGCCTGATCCACCCCGGCTCGAGCCTCGCCGAGCAACTCCAGGAAGCGCTCCCCGAAACACGCGTCGTCAAGACGCTCAACACCATGCTCTTCCCGGTGATGACCGCGCCGGCCACCCTCTCCCAGGCGCCCGACGCCTTCCTTTCCGGAGAGGACCCGCAGGCCAAGCAGATCGTATGCGAACTGCTCGTAGACCTCGGCTGGCGCAAGGAGTGGATCACTGATCTCGGCGGGATCGAGACCGCCCGCGCCACAGAGGCCGCGATTTTGTTCGTACCGCACGTGATCCGGTCCAGCGGATTCGCTCCCTTCGCGATCTCGATCGCCCGCTGACCGCACCCAGACACCAGAGACTCGGCCCGTCTCACGGCGAAGGGCTGCCGGAAGGACCGGTCCGGTCGGCGGATGCCCGTGGGCAAAGACCACGCTCGACCAAGGGGTCTCGGTTGGTCGTGCCCGCACGTCCGGCCCGTCTCCTGCTTGTGGTGTGCTTTCACCATCCGCGACATCAAGCCGGCCTCACCATGCAGGGCACGGTCTTAGGGATTCCCGGCAATCCCTTAGGGCAGCGGGAAGGCTGTGCACGTCGGGTCGTCCAGGCATGCCTGCATCTGATCCTGCTTCGCCTGGTTCCGCGTCTGCAGCGCCTCTATGTACATCTCCGCCTGGCCCGGCAGGCCTCCGCATTCTGCGGGTTTGGCGTCCTTGTAGGGGTCGGAGTTGAGCAAAGCGTCGGTGTCGGCGTTCCATCTGTCGATGGTCTTGGACCACGCGTCGACGCACGCTGCCCGCTTCTGGGTGGCGCTGAGTTCGGGTGTCTTCGTCACGGTGACGGTGACTTTCGGTTCGCTGCCGGGGTTGGAGCAACTGGCCAGCGCGAAAGCGGAGATGGTGGCGAGGACGGCGACGGCGGTGCGGTTCATGGTCCCCTCCCCAGAGTTGTGCGGTGCCGGGATACTAGTGTCCTGAGCCTGAAATTCCCAGGGAGTTCTGGTTGAGCCGCGGACGGTCGACACGCCTGGTCGGCGACCCGAGTTCGGCCGCCGACTGGACCCTTCGGCACCTGCCCGGCCGCCGGACTCCCGTCACCAGCGCCCTCGCCCGGGTCCTCGACCTGCCCGTGCCGGCCATTCAGCGGGAGCAGTAGAACAGGGGCCCGGTTCCACCGGCCAACGCGGACCGAGCCTGGAACAGCCGTCATGCCTGCCGCAGTGAGCACGTTCGGGTGTACCCGGCTGGGCACTCCCACCTGTACGCCGACATCACGGCCGGCGGGGCATCTCTGCCGGTCCCGGATTCGCCGCCACCCACCGGGCCTCCAGTCGCCCGAGACAAGAGGCTGGCGCCGGGCGCCGACGGCGGTGGACCGTCCGCCTGCGGCGGGCCGGACGAGGCCGCACCTCTGGTCGCGTTCCTGGTCGCGTCTCTGATCGCACCGGGACCAAGTTCTGAAGGCGGCATTGAGGTCAGTTCAAGCCCTGCTTTCGAAGGATCGTGGAACGTCGACTACTTTCCTGCAGGGTCCTGTGCCGCGTTCTCCGCCGGCTCCTGCGCCCCCTGGCGAACCTTTGATTCCCCGTGAGTCCCCGTCCGTTCCGGCATGAAGGTGGCACGCCTCGCGGCCCGTTGTCGAGGTCTGCCGGGCCAGCCACTGGGGCGTTCGGGACCGGTACCAGTTGACTGCGGTCACGGCGGTTGCTGTACTCCGCTGCGGCTCAGCATCTCGGGCGGCCGCACCGCGTGTCCGTGCGGCTACCAGCGCATGCCGAGCCGATCGAGTTCGGCACGGATCAGAAATGGCCACCGGCTGGGTGGACAGCGCCCACGCCGACCAGCGGCGCCAGGAAGTGCGACAGATCCTCCAAGCACTCGAAACACCCACTGATCACTGGCCGCCACCGTTTCACGGAAGTCGTGCCAGAACCCCGTTCTCGTGGACAAAGCCGACTGGTGGAAACTCGGATGATCTGAACGCGCCATCCGGATAGGGTCGGGCGATGCCCGAGCTGAAGCGGCTTGATGCTGACCATGCCCCGGCGGTCCTGGCCTTCGAGCTGGCGAACCGCGCCTACTTCGCCGCCTCGGTCCCCGACCGCGGCGACGACTTCTTCGACAAGTTCACCGACTGGTACAGCGTCCTGCTGGCCGAGCAGGAGGCCGGCATCTACGCCTTCTACGTGCTCGTTGCCGAGGACGGCTCGGTTTTGGGCCGGTTCAACCTGTACGACCTCGAGAACGGCACTGCTGAGCTCGGTTACCGGGTCGCGCAGCACGTCGCCGGCCGCGGCGTGGCGACCGCGACCGTCCGGGAGCTGTGCCGGCTGGCGGCGGCGCGGCACGGGCTGCACACCCTGCGGGCGGGCACCTCCCGCGAGAACGTCGCGTCCCAGAGGGTGCTGCTCAAGGCTGGGTTCGTCCTGGTCGGCCTGTCCGACATCGATGGTGAGTCAGGTCCCTGGTATCAGCGCGACTTGGTACCGCAGCGGTAGGCCGTGATCTTGCTGCTGGACCGGCTGCGGGAAGGCTGCGGCCACCGCTGATCATCGGTGTGCGAAGACAGACGGAAGACAGACGATCGTGCGGTGGCCGCAGGTCACGGCGTAGGTCGTGTTGTGAAAGTGGGGCACGATGGGATCGACTGCGTACCGATCGAAAGAAGTCTCGTGGTCGACCCCGTGCTGAAGCGCGCTCTGCGCCATCTCCGCCTTGTGAAGTCGCAGCAGCCGTCCGATGCCGACTCCGTCGAGTTCAAGGGAGATCCACCTCCAGTCTGCGGGCCCGTCTACCCGCACCCCCGTTCATTTGGGGTGCCCACGAGGACCATGTCACCAGCCGTACGACGGTGCCCCCTACGCCACGACTGGCCCTGCACGGCCGACACGCACCTTCTGATCGACGAGCAGGCCGTGCTGGAGACCGGGCCTGTCGGCGGTGTCTTTGTCCCTGCGGCCTTTCGCGGGCCGGACCTCCACCACGAACCAGACGTCACGCGACTGTGCCGCAGCCCTGCCTCGGTGTGTCAGGCATCGAGGCCCGGATCTGCCGGGAACGGTGCCGGGAACGCAGTGTGGGGCGATGACGCCGACTCGTGGTCCTCGGAGACCGCGTGCACCCTGACGCCATTGCGGCAACGCGACGCAACCGCCCGTCCGGCCTTCACGGTTATAGTTCCCGGCAGCGTCGCGTGCCGGTGGCGGATGGATCGTCAGGCATGGAGGCGTCGTATCGAAAGGTGGCTCCGGCCATTCCCACCCCGATTTCACAGAAGATCACGCTTTACCCCGCCGAGGACCGGTTCTCCGGTCCCCGCCCCGCCGTCCTCGTCCTGCCCGGCGGCGGCTTCCGGGAACTTCCACCGCACGAGGGCGAAGGCTACGCGCGCTGGCTGTCCGGCCTCGGCTTCCACGCCTTCGTCCTGTCCTACCGGTTGCTGCCGGACCGGTTCCCGGCCCCGCTCGAAGACGCCCGGGCCGGGTTGGACCACATCCGCAACGGCGACCACGGCCTCGACGTCGGCCGGGTCGGCGTCATCGGATCAAGCGCGGGCGGCCAGCTCGCCGGCCTGCTCATGACCGGCCGGGTCCTGTCCATCGAGGAGGGCGTCGCCGACCCGCCCCGACCGGACTTCGCGATCCTGGCCTATGCGCTGGCCGACCTCGACCTGCTGCCGCCGCCGGTGGTCGAGAACCTGCTCGGCGACCTGCTGCCCATCAAGGACGAGCTGTCCCCGGCCAAGCATGTGGACGCGTCGGTGTGCCCGACCTTCGTATGGGCCACCGCTCAGGACCCGCCGGGCCTGCCCAACGCCCTGGAGTGGACCCGGGCGCTGGCGGCGGCCGCGGTACCGGTGGAGTTGCACGTCTACCCGGGCGGCAGCCACGGCATCGGCCTGGCCGACGGCACGGAATACGGCGGCCGGCCGCACAAGTTCATCGCGCGCGAGCCGCACACCGCGTCCTGGACGACCGCGTGTGCGGCCTGGCTGCGACGGGAGGGCGTTCTTGTCGACTGATCGCGTCACCGCCTGGGGCGGTGAACTGCAGCGGGTGCACGGCAAGTTGCGCAATGCGCTGGCGCTGGCACGGGCGGGACTGGACGGCGGCGACCCCGCCGACGCCGCCACCGACCTGCTGTTGTTCTGCCACGGGTTCTGTGCTGCCCTGTCCGGCCACCATCGCGCCGAGGACGGTTCGCTGTTCCCGGAACTGGTACGGGTGCGACCCGACCTGGCGCCGGTGGTCGCGAAGCTGACTCAGGACCACAACATGATCGAGCACCTCATCGGCGGATTGCGGAAGGCGTTGGCCGACTCGACCGACCCGGAGGTGGCACACCACCACCTGGACGGGATCGAGGCGGTCATGGAAACGCACTTCAAGTACGAGGAGAAGCAACTGGGAGCGGTGCTGGACGGCATGGATGCCGACTTCGACCGCACCGAGATCTTCGGCCCGATCAGCTGAGCCGAGTCCCGGTCGCGCCGCCCACCGACGGCGCGACCGGGAATCCGCCTGGGTCCGGCCGGCTCTGGGCCTGCCCTCCACCCGCGCGAACCGTCCGGCTGTGCGCCCCGTCAGGCCCTCGAATCCTTCCTGCCGGCGGGCAGGCGGGTCAGAGGGTGGCGGAGGGCGCCGGCGCGGTACCGCGGGCCAGCACCGCCTGGACGATGCGCAGGGCCTCGTCGGGGCCGATGCCGACGCGGGCGATGACGTCCGCGTACTCGGCGGCGGCGCGGTGTGCCTGTTCGCGTCCTGCCTCGCCGGCCGAGGACACGAAGGAGCCGGCGGCCCGCCGGGTCTCGATCAGTCCCGCCTCCTCCAGTTCCCGGTAGGCCCGGCCGACCGTGTTGGCGGCCAGCCCGAGGTCCGCGGCGAGTCGGCGAATGGTCGGCAGCCGGGTGCCCACGGCGAGCGTGCCGTCCCGGATCTGACGGGCGAGCTGCGCGCGGATCTGCTCGAAGGGCGGGACGGCGGAGGCCGTGTCGATGACGATCACGGATCTACCTGCCGGTCGTGATGTGTGGTGCCACCGTGCCGCTTCTCCCGGTCCGCCAGGTGATCAGGACGAGCGTGACGGCGCCGACGGCGATCAACGCGATCCAGGCGGCGTTCCACCAGCCGAGTCCGATGTCGGCCATCGAAGCGGCGGGGAGGTACCACGGCATGCACCACACCATGGTGGGCACGGCGACCTCCCGGGCGTCCTCGACGCGCATTAGGGCGTCGGCGGTGAGTGAGTCCTCGTCCTCGGCCACGGCAGGCCGGGTCAGGACGTGGCGGAGCTGGACGGCCATGACGGTCGCCACTCCGCACAGTCCGATGAGCAGGACGGTCGCCGGGTACCGGACGCCGGGTGTCCGCACGGTCAGGGCGACGGCGGTCAGCGCGCTCGCGGCAGCGAACGTGCCGGCCGCCAGCGCGGCGCGGGGCGGGCCGAGGACGGTACGCCAGCCGAGATGGACGGTGTGTGCCGCCCGCCGCTGCAGCGCCTCACCGGCCTGCCGGTCGACGTGCCGCACGCGCCGGTCCAGCAGCGCTTGGGCCACCACGAGCGCCGCCACCACCGCCGTCACGAGCAGCAGCGGACCGTACGGATACGGGTCCGCCGAGGTGGAAGCGCCGTCGGCGGGACGGTTGAGGGTGTAGATGAGGGCCAGCGCGAGGATGAACGCGGCCAGCAGGAGACTGCTGAACAGCCGACTGCTCTGCCGGACGGCCAGCCGCTTTCCCAGCAGCGCCGTCGGCCGGACGTCGGACATGCCGCGCCCCGCCAGCCAGAGTCGGGCCCGCTCGACATCGGCCGAATGCGGCGGCCGGTCGCCCTGCGAAGTCTCGGTCGGAGTCGGCATGATGCCCCTTGTCTCAAGTCTTGTCTCAATAGGATGCGTCAAGGGTTGCGTCAAGTCAACGCGGTGCTCGCGTACCGGGCGGTCAGGCCTTCGGCCGTTGCGCGCAGGGAAGTTCGGGTACCCGGCCGTGCCGCCAAGAGCGGCAGGACGAAGAGCGGCAGGACGGCCGCCGCGAGTGCTCTGACCCAGTGCCCGGCCGCGTCGAAGCGCAGGCCCGGCAAGAAAGCCCTCAACGCCGCCAAGGTGCCGACGGACAAGAAGTCGACCAAGGCGGAGCGCTCGGAAGCGGCGAGCGCACTTGCACAGGCCGCGGCGCACGCGCTGAAGCAGCCGGTGCGGTCGCGTCCTCCGGGGTGCGGCAGGTCCGGACAGGGCGCGCGCCGCCGCTACGGCGTGAGGCTGGCGTGCCGTGGCCGACCGGGCCGGCACTCGTCGGCCCGGTCGGGACCCCGCTGCTTCTTGTCGCGCCGAAGCAGGAGGTACGCAACCAGCGCCGACGGCGAGCAGCGTGGTGCGGTTGTTCCGTACGGGCTCGGGTGCCTTGTCCTGCCAGGTCTGCCCGGCCTTGACTGTCTCCCGACGTGCAATCGCGAAGTCGAGGCTGGGAAAGCACTCGCTGCGAGGAGTTGTCGATGTGAGGTCGGGTCGGGTCGCGGGGCACCGGAAACGACGACGGCCGACGCGCCCGAATCGGGTCGCGCCGGCCGTCGTTCGGTACGAGACCTCCTACTGCCGACCCGACTTGCGGGCTTGAGTGACGATCCGCTTCCAGGTGGCCACGGACTGGCCGTGGCGGTCGGCCAGGGCAGCGGCCACTTCGCCCGCTTTCCGTCCGGGTGCGGCGGCCAGCGCTTCGGCGGCCAGCCGGACGCGCGGGTCGGGTGCCTTCGCTGCGCGGGCCTTGACGCCGGGCCCGGACGGGCGCCCGCCGCTGGTGCCGAACCCGCTCACGGGGTTGTCGGCCCACGCCCACAGCTGGGCCCGGGTGCGGTACTCGCGGGTGCGGGTGGGCAACTCCTCGACGCGGACCGGGGCGGGCCACTCGGGCGGCGGGTTCTTGGCGTACCGGGCGATACGGGCCGCGCTGACGCCGAGCACGCGGGCCTGCCCCAGTGGCGGGAGCTGATCGCCCGGGCAGCCGCTGCGGTCCACCCCGGACGGGTCCCGCGTCTGATCGTGCAGCTTGGTGAACCAGGCGCTCCACACCCTCAGGTCCCAGTGCAGGCCCCCACTGAAGTAACGGGCCTGGGGATGGCCGTTGGCCTGGCGGTCGCGCTCCAGCGAGTCGAGAAAGGCCCGTCCGTAGCCGCTGTGCTCGACCAGCTCCTCACGGTCCACCCACTGGCGGCCGTCGGCTCTCTTCACGGGACGCTCCTCGTCGTGTCGGCCGTGGATACGGTAACGCCGGTTCGGGACCGGGATGCCGTGTGGCACTGCGGCGCCGTCGCGGAGCGTCACCAGTGATGCCCCGGTGGCGTCCGTGTGCGGGTGATCGTGCAGGCTGGTCGCATGGTCAGTCGCGTAGAGAAGTACCTCGCCCATCTTGATCGGCTCTCCGGGGGGCGTGAGCCGCGGTTCTTCCCGGTCGAGTCGACCAAACAGGGTCTGCGCGGTGTGACGGAGATCGTGTACGACGGTCTACCGGACGGGCTTCTCACGACGCTCACCTACGGCTTGTCGCTGGCCGGGCATCCGGACTGGCAGCACGGGTCGCCGGAACTCTGTCTCAGCGTGAACTCGACCGACGTGATCTGGGCCCACGCGGTGGGCTTCCTCGCCGAGCAGCTTCGGGGCACCTGCCCCTTCGGTTACGGCAGCACCATCGACTTCGGCGAGCGAATCGTGCCCGAGTCGGAGATGACGGCATTCTGCGTGTTCGCGCCGATGGTCCTCGGCAGAGACGACTACCTGGGCATTGACGTCGGCGTTCCCGGACACGAGGGGCACGACGTGATCAACATCCAAGGGATGTACCCCATCCACGAGGTTGAGCGGCAGTTCATCGACGAGCACGGGTTCGAAGCCTTCTGGAAGAGCGATTGGGATCCCGCTGACGTACTGCGTCGCCCCGCAATCTGATCTGGAGGGCGGCAGCCGTGATCTGGATGACTCTTTGACGGACTTCAGGCGAGCAGGACTCGCTTGCGGCGGAGTGCGAAGCCGGCTCGGCCGAAGCGGTTCTTGTCGCCGATGAGAGTCTGTCGGGGTGCTCTCGCAGAAGCTCGCATCCGGCGGTCAGGAGGTCGAGGAGGGTCTCGCGTTCGTCGGCCTTCTGGCGCTTCGCATCAGGCCGGCGGCCTCGCGAGCCGTTGGTGGTGGCCGGGCTGCCGGGGCGGGCAGGGGAAGAGGTGGCGCGGGTGGGCACGGGCGTGGCGGAGCCATTCGGTCTTGGACGTATTCGGTCTTGGACGTGAAGCCGGGTACGGTCCGCATCATGGCGAGGGTGACCGGTCCGGTATCGCTCGGGCGGGGCGCAATGCCGGCCGGCGGGTGCCACGGCACCAGGCCGGGATGCCCTTTCAGCATGTCGTCGGTCGTCGCATGGAGCGCTGTCGCGAGGGTGTCCACGTCGTTCGCCACGAGGCGATCTCGGACACCCTCGTTCTCGTCTCCGCAGGCACTCTTCGAAGCACACCACCAGGAGGAACCGGTGTCGTACCCGCAACCGCTCACCCCCGAGGAGAAACTCGCCGACGCGAAGAAGCGGCTGAGCCTCCCGCGTATCGTCGTGATCTGCGGCTCCACCCGCTTCATGACCGAGATGACCGAGGCCGATCTGCGGGAGACCAAAGCCGGAAGGATCGTCGTCAAGCCGGGTTGCGACATGAAGTCGCCGCACGCACTTTGGTCCGATCCTGTCGAGGCCGAGGCGCTGAAGGTTCGACTCGACGATCTGCACCGGGCGAAGATCCGGCTCGCTGACGAGGTGCTCGTAGTCGGCGACTACATCGGAGACAGCACCCGAGCCGAAATCGCCTACGCCCGGTCGCTGGGCAAGCCCGTGCGATTCACGCACCCCGAAGTCGACCCCGACCGGGTCGAACCTGCATGACGGCCGGGTGTTCAAGCCGCTGATCCTGGCGATGCCCGCCATCCGTTCGCGGCGCGGCCGCACCTCTTGCGTGGCTGTCGCTGACTTCCCGTGTCCGCTGCCGTTGGCGTCACTTGGTGATATCAGGAGCGGATGCGGCCTCGAGGTGCTGCCGCCCGGGAACCTGCTTGGCGCGTCGGCTCCGGGACCCGGCGAGCGCCACCTTGTGACTTCGGCCGCCGCCTGTGGACCCCACCATGAAGCGATCAGTCGGCCACGCCGAACCACCCTGGCCGTACCTCGGTCAGGAGCGGTTGCAACGACCGCACCGCGGAGCGCACGTCCTCATCCGTGACGTCAAGAGGCTCCGGCAGGCTCAGTCCGTCGCGTTCAGTGCGCGGACGTAACCGAGCCGAGGTCTCGCACGGCCCCACCTGTTCCATGGGGCCGCCGGCGTCTCTGCGGGACGGCATTCGTGGCCCCCGCCCCTCACCATCGAAAAAGCGGCGAGTGCCGTACGGCTCGGATCGCTGCCCCCTGTGCCCGCCGGCTCGGGAGACCCGGAGAAAATCCAGGAGAGCGGACGTCCGCGCGGTGCTACGGTCGGGCGCCATGAGCTGGCTTCCCGATGACTTCGTCCACCCCGTCCTGGTACCGCTGCCGGGCGGCCAGCACCTGCGGCCGATCCGGGAGGCGGACACCCCGCTCGACTATCCGGCCGTGATGGGCTCGCGAGAGCGGCTGTGGACCGTCTTCGGCCCGGCCTGGGGCTGGCCCGCGGCCACCATGACCTACGAGGCCGACCAGGCAGACCTGTTGCGGCACGAGAAGGAGATCGCCGCGCACCAGTCCTTCAACTACGCGCTGTTCGACGCCGCGGAGACCGCGCTGCTCGGTTGCGTCTACATCGACCCGCCGGAGAAGGCCGGCGCGGACGGTGAGATCTCCTGGTGGGTGGTGGACGAACTGGTGGGTGGCGAGGTCGAGCAGGCGCTGGACGCGCTGGTGCCGCGGTGGATCGCCGAGGACTGGCCGTTCGAGCGGCCGCGCTTCATCGGCCGCGAGATCTCCTGGCAGGCGTGGCTCGCCCTGCCGCCGCACCCCGATGCGTGAGAAGCCGTATTTTCCATCCCGGAAGGGAACCGCGTCGGAAGCCTGGTCTAGGTTTTGCCTGTGAACCACAGCCCTGTTGGCGCCGGGGCGCCCCACGAGCCCGGCTTGCCGCCCTACCAGGTGGTCCTGGCGGAGACCGACTGGGATTCGCTCGAGACGGCTTTCGGGAGCGGTGAGGACCTTCCCGGGGTTCTGGCGCGGTTGCTGGAGCCCGATCCCAAGGTCCAGGTCACCGCTTTGTCGGAGCTGGGTGAGCTGGTCGGCCACCAGAACACCATCTACGAAGCCACCGCCCCCGCCGTCATGTACGTCGCCGGCATCCTCACCCACCCCGCGGCCATGACCCTCCGGCCCTATCGCGACATCCCCGTCCGCGCGGCGCTGTTGGGCTGGCTGGCTTCCACGCTCCACGACGCCTCCGACGAGATCGCCGGCTTCATCGAGCAGTGCTTCCCCGGCTTCCTTGCCCCCGGCACCACCGTGGCAGCCTTCCGGGACCTGCGCCCGATGCTTTATCGGGCCGTCGCGCCCTTCCTCCAGGACAGCCACGAGGACGTGCGTGAAGCCGCCGTCATCACCGCGCTCGTCCTCGCCGAACACCCCGCGCTCGCCGAGCACCGCGATCACCTCGCCGTGCACGCGCGCCGCGTCCTGGACACCAGCGGCTACGACCCCAACCGCCGCGTCGCGTGGAGGGCCCTCGAAGCGTGGGGCCACGACCCGCCCGGCCCGGAGCCTCTTTCGGAGGAGCCCTGGGACCGGGAGCCGCACAGCGACGGCCGCGGCGATCTCGAACCTCCCTTCTGACCGATCCCCGGATGCCCTCGGCTTCCCGGGTCCCTGGCGCGACAGGCCGTCCTGCAATGCTCAGCTCCATCGGGCTGGGGTACTCGGTGACCTGCTCCGGTGCGAGCAGGCACGGTTCCGGGAGGTACCGGTCGAGCTGGATCACGGGTGGCCCTCGCCGAGCCGCCGCTCGGCCGCTGCCGCACGGATGCGACGCAGGAGCCGTATCTCGTCCGGGGAGCGCATCTCGTCCGCCGCTTCACTGTCGTGCGGCTCCTCGCAGTGGGGCCACGGCTCGTCGACGGGCAGAAGGAGCGGCCCGCCGACCGAGCTGTCGTACACGGACGGAGACCCGGGCCGGGGGGCAACCGGGTCGCCGTCCGTTCCGGCAGGGCCAGTCGAGGAAAGAGCGCGGTCACGTCGAGCGGCCGTGGGGGGTGGTACGGATGGCGTTTACAACGGTGATGCCGCCAGCGGCCTCCGACACCGGACGTACCGGTCCGCACACAGCCGGCACCACGCGGCTTCCCGGGGCCGGCGGACGGACCGGAGGGAGACGCCGGCGACAGTGACTCACGGCCGGGCACCCTCACGCTCCCCCGTCCGGTGGAGCCGCGGTTCAGGAGCGGGACCACCCGGCTTCTCTCCCGAAACGGCGGCCGGCGTCGTCCGGCGCGGTCACAATGGCCGGATGCGCCGTCTCGTCGTCATCGACGCTCCGTCCAACCTCGGCCTCCGACCGCCCGCCGAAGGCACCGTGCCCGGGTGCTACAAGCTCGCGGGCGCGCTGCGCGAGCGGCGACTGCTGCAACGGCTCGGGGCGTACGAGGGCGGAGTCGTCGTTCCGCCCCGCTACGACCGCGGCGGATGGCGGGAGGGCGACGGCGTGTTCAACGCCGAGGCCATCGCCACGTACAGCCGCAAACTCGCCGACCGCGTCGAGCACCACGTCCGGGCGGGAGACTTCCCGGTCGTCCTGGGCGGGGACTGCTCCATCCAGCTCGGTGCCTCGCTCGCCCTCCGCCGGATCGGACGCTACGGACTCGTCGTCATCGACGGGTCCGCCGACTTCCGGCACCCCGGCAACTCCGACCGGGTGGGTGCCGCGGGCGGCGAGGAACTGGCCCTCGCGACCGGCCGCGGCCAGCGGGACCTGACGGACCTCGAAGGACTGCGGCCGTACGTCAGGGACGAGGACGTACGGGTCCTCGGCATCCGGGACTACGACGACGAGCGGGCCGAACTCACCGAGTTGAAGATCATGAACGCGACGGTCGGAGAGATCCGGGAGTGGGGGGCCGGCGAACTGGCGGGCGCGGTACTGCGAACCCTCGAAGTGCCCGTGACCGACGGGTTCTGGGTCCATCTGGACGCGGACGTGCTCGACCCCTCGGTCATGCCCGCCGTCGACAGCCCCGACCCCGGAGGCCTCCTGCCCGACGAACTCGCCGCGCTGCTGGGCCCGTTGGTGCGGTCGGAGCGGTGCGTCGGCTTCAACCTCACCATCTACGACCCCGATCTCGACCCCGACGGCTCCTGCGCGGCCCTCCTCGCCGACCTCCTCCAGTCGGCCTTCGCCGAGGCCTGACCGGGAAGGGCCCCGCGCGGCCCCGTACCGCCGAACACGACCGGGAGCGGTGCCGATTCGGTGCCCTGCGCGGCGCCCGCGCCCGGCAGGCGCCCGCCGGGTCCGGTGCCGGATCAGGTCACGCGGTGTCCTCCGTCGACGTGCAGCACCGTTCCGGTGATGAACCCGTTGCGCATCACCGAGAGGAACGCCTGCGCGATGTCGTCGGGAGTGCCGACACGGCGGGCCGGGAGCCTCGCGGCCAGCTCGGCGAAGGCCGTCTCCTTGTCCATGCCGAGCTGGTCCCAGAGGGAAGTGTCCACCCAGCCCGGGGAGATCACGTTCACGCGCACGGGCGCCAGTTCGACCGCCAGCCCGTACGCCAGCGACGCGAGCGCGCCGTTGGCCGCGGCCATGATGGTGTTCGACCCGTTGGGCCGGTAGGCGTTGATGCCCGAGGTGTAGGTGATCGAGCCGGTGACGCGCCCGGCCGCGTGCTTGGCGACCAGCCAGGCACCGATCAGCTTGGTGTCCACCACCGCCCGCGCGGCCGCGGTGGCCACGCCGGCGGTCCGGCCGTACACACCGGTCGCGTCCGCGGCGGTGACCACCACGTGGTCCACCCGCTCCACCCGGGCGAACAGTTCGGCGACGTCCTCCTCCCGCCCCAGGTCGGCGGCGACCGTACGGATCCTCCCGCCCCCGGGACGTTCCAGTTCCGCCCGTGCCGTCGCGAGCCGGTCCGCGGACCGGCCGACGATCGTCACGTCCGTGTTCTCGGCCAGCAGGGTCCGGGCCAGAGCGAGGCCCATGCCGGAGCCGCCGCCGATGATGATCGTTTCTGTCATGGTCCGAGACTGTGCGGCCGTGCCCGTTCCAGGAAGGCCGCGCGGTTCCTGGGTGTGACACGGCCACCCGGGACCGGGCCGACCGGTGGCAGACTTCACGCCGTGAACACGATGGCCCAGTTCCTACGGATCCGACGCGGGCGGATCGGCCCGGCCGACGTCGGGCTGCCCACCGGTCCGGGCATCCGGCGCACACCCGGGCTGCGCCGCGAGGAACTGGCCGCGCTGGCCGGCGTGAGCGTGGACTACTACATCCGGATCGAGCAGGGACGGGAGACCGCGCCCAGCGACGCGGTACTGGACGCACTGGCCCGTGCCCTGCGGCTCACCGCGGACGAGCACGCCCACCTCCTCGGCCTCGCCGACCATGTCGCCGGACGGACACCACGCCGCAGGCCGGCCGGCCCGCGACCGCCCGGCCCCGGCCTGCTGCTGCTCCTGGAATCGGTCCGGCCCAGCCCCGCGTACGTGCTCGACGAGGTCAACGACGTGCTGGCCGCGAACCCGGAGGGACTCGCCCTGATGGCGGGGCTCGGCGACTGGCCCTCCGGGCAGCGGAACACGATCCGGTACACCTTCCTGCACCCGGCCGCGCGGACCCTCTTCGCCGACTGGGAACGGGTGGCCCGCAACTGCGTCGCGCACCTGCGCACCGCCGAACTGACCGCCCCGGGGCGGACCGCGGCGCTGGTCGCCGAACTGGCGGCGGCCAGCGGTGAGTTCGCCGCCCTGTGGCGCAGGCACGAGGTGTGGGTCAAGCGGGCCGGCCGGACCGCGTTCCACCACCCGGTGATCGGGTCGGTCACCCTCGCCAACGACGTACTCAGCCCCGTCGGCGACGACCCGCGCGTCCTGATCTACCAGGCCCCGCCCCATACCCCCGAGCACGACGCCCTGGTCCTGCTGTCCATGACCACCCAGGACGTGGGAACCCCGTGAACCCGTGCCCGAAGGGCGAAGGGGGCACCGGCCGTTCTTCACCCCAGGGGTCACCGGCCGTTCTTCACCCCCGGGCGGTGGGTGAAGGCACCCCGGTAGGCGGCCGGGGTCATGCCGATCTGGCGGCTCATGTGCTGTCGGAGCGACTCGCCGGAGCCGAGGCCGCTGCGGCGGGCCACGTGGTCGACGGTGAGATCGGTGGTCTCCAGCAGTTCGCGGGCCCGCAGCAGCCGCTGCTGGAGCAGCCACCGGAACGGGGTCACACCGGTCTCGGCCGTGAAGCGGCGGGTCAGGGTCCGCACACTGACCTTCGCCCGACCGGCCAGGTCGTCCAGCGAGATGGGCCGGTCCAGGTTCCGCAGCGCCCAGAGGCGGGCCGCGTCCAGTGAGGAATCTGTCGTGACCGGCAGTGGGGTCCGCACGAACTGTGCCTGCCCGCCCTGGCGCACCGGGGTGACGACCGCCGCGCGGGCCGCCGTGTTGGCGACGGCCGCGCCGTAGTCGGAGGCGATCAGGTGCAGGCACAGGTCGATCCCGGCGGCCGAGCCGGCGCCGGTGACGATCCGTCCGTCCTGCGCGAACAGCCGGTCGGCGTCCACGCGTACGGCGGGGAAGGCACGCCGCAGTTCCTCGGCGAGAGCCCAGTGGGTGGTGGCGACACGGCCGTCGAGGAGCCCGGCCCGAGCGAGGACGAAGGCGCCGCTGCAGATCGAGGCGACGCGCTTGCCCCCGGCCGCCGCCTCCCGCAGGGCGTCCAGCACGGCCGGCTCCGCGTCGTACCGGCCGGAGGTCGAGGGAACGATCACCGTGTCCGCCGCCGCGATCGCCCGGAGGCCGTGCCGGATCACCACATCGATCCCACCGGACGCGGCGACCGTACCGGGCACGGCGGTGCACACCGTCACCTCGTAGCAGGGGCGTCCGTCGATTTCGGCCGCGCCGAGCAGCGTCGACGGCATGGACAGGTCGAAGGGCTTCACCGCCGGGACGGCCAGGACGGCGACACGATGCATGGCTGGATCCTTGGACTTCGTGGCAGTCAGGCCACTGACCCTACCTCGCGGCCGTACGGCACAGTCGGGAGAGCGGACGGGCCCCCGCGCACCACGTTTCCCCTTCGGGGAAGCGGTCCACACGGCGAAAGGACGGAGACAGCACGATGGCTGGAGCAGTCGTCATCGGGGCCGGCGCGACCGGGACCGCGACCGCCAGACAACTGGCCGAGAGCGGCGGACGGATCCGCCTCATCACCCGCAGCGGCAGCGGCCCCGAACACCCCGGCATCGAACGGATCGCCCTGGACGCCGGTCGCACGGGGGAGTTGGCCGAGGCGCTGTCCGGTGCGACCACGGTCTTCAACGCCGCCATGACCCCGTATCAGACCTGGCCGGAGACCATGCCGCCGTTGTTCACGTCGATCCTCGCCGCGACCGAGCGGGCCGGGGCCGACTACGTGATGCTCGGCAACCACTACGGCTACCGGCAGACCGCCGGGCCGCTCACCGAGCGCACCCCGATGGCCCCGGCCACGCGAAAGGGCCGGGTGCGGGCCCGGTTGTGGCAGCAGGCCAGGGACGCGCACGACGAGGGGAGGCTGCGGGTCACCGAAGTACGGGCCGGACAGTACCTGGGCCCGGGCGCGGTGTCGGCGTTCACGCTGCTGGTCGCGCCCCGGGTCCGTGACGGCGAACTGGCCCTCGTCCACGGCGATCCCGACGCGGCGCACTCGTTCTCGTACACCGAGGACGTCGCGGCGGCGCTCGTCGCCGTCAGCGGCGACGAGCGGTCCTGGGGGCGGGGCTGGCACGCCCCGGTCATCACCACGACGTTGCGCCGGGCCGCGACCGAACTCGCCGAGCTGCACGGCGCGCCCGAACCGCGGTTGGAGCCCCTCACCGAACGGGACCTGGCGCTGCTGTCCTTCGCCGACCCCCTGTGGCGGGAGTTCGCCGAGATGAACTACATGACCGAGCGCCCGTTCCTCGTGGACGACAGCGACATCCGCGACACCTTCGGGCTCAAGTCCTCGACGCTCAGGGAGGCACTGACGGATTGATCCCGCGGGGTCGGCCCGTCTTGCCGAACGCGCCCGCCCCGGAGCCAGTCCTCGGCATGGTCCATCGCGTAGAGCAGCAGGGCCGGCCCGGGCAGCAGCGACGCGGCGACGGCTATCACGGCAGTGGATCCTTCCGGTCGGTGACACCGGGGCGGGGTACCCGTCCTGCCGCTTTCCATCGGCCCTCGTGTGTGAAGGTCCGGTGACCGCCGGAGCGCCGGCGGATCGCCGGAGGACCCTCCGTCCGGGGCCGCGCGCCGAAAGCGGCTGGAATCTCCCCCAGAGGGAGGTCCTACGGTCCTGACAACCGCACGCGATGTTTCGAAAGAGGTCTGTCATGACGACGTTTCTGCTGGTTCCGGGGCTTTTCATGGGTGGCTGGGCCTGGGACGCGGTGGCCGCCGAACTGACCGCGCGAGGGCACCGCGCGCTCCCCGTCACCTTGCCCGGCACGGCCGAGCGGGCGGGGAAGGACCCCTCGGGGGTCGGGCTGGGCGAGCACACCGAGGCCGTGGCGGCGCTGCTCGGTGCGGAGGGCCCGGGGGTCGTGCTGGTGGCGCACAGCTACGGGATCTTCCCCGCCCTCGCGGCGGCCGACCGGTGTCCCGGACAGGTCGCCCGCGTGGTGTTCGTGGACACCGGCTTCCCGGAGTCCGGTGAGTCGCTGGTGGCACAGATGCCGCAGCTCGGCCTGCTGGAACGTGCCCTCGACGGCGTCGTCCCGGTGCCCGAGGAGATCCCGGCGGTGCACGCCGTCCCGCCGACGGAGCTGGAGCGCTACCACCGGCTGGCCACCCCGCAGCCGGTCCGCACCCTCACCGAGCCGGTCGAACTGACCGGTGCCTGGCGCGAACTCCCGACCACCGGGGTGTTCTGCCTCGCGAACGGCCTCAGCATCGAGTTCGCGCGCACGCTGCACGGCACCGGCCTGCCACGGTTCGCCAAACTCGCCGAGCCCGGCGTCACCTTCTTCGAGCTGGCCACCGGCCACTACCCGATGCTGTCCGCCCCGGTGGAGCTGGCCGACGTCCTGACCAGCGCGGCGGCCGGCGGGGGAGTCGGCCTGTACGAGGAGTGACCGTTTCGCGCAGGGCGTCCCCGGCGGCGGCCCCCGAGGCGATTGGGGCCGCTGGCGGGCGTCCTGGCCGACACCGGGAGGGAGTGAGACCCGATCAGTTCTTACGTGCCGTCACCAGGGCGAAGGAGAGGAACTTCCCCGCGTCCTCGGTGAGCATGTCGATGACGGGCTGGTTCGCGCTCCGGCCGTCCGGATGGTGCTCGGCCCCCGCCCGCGCCCACAGCAGCCAGTCCCGCCAGGCGTCCTGCTGCAGCCGCGCGGACGTGACCTCCACCAGTTCGGTGATGTCCCACTGGAAGCGCCACCAGTCCGCGGTGTGCCAGGCGATCGCCTCCCAGCCGACCACCTTCTTGATGTGGGGCGGGACCGCCCCGAGTTCACGGACCTCCCGCGTCATGGCGGGTGTCGCCATGCCGAGTTGTCCGCCGGGCCGGAGGAAGCGCACCAGGTAGGGCAGGTAGCTGTCCGCCGTACCGAAGTACTCGAACGCGTCTATGCTCACGACGGCGTCGAAGTCCGCCTCCTCGAACGGCAGGGCGTGCGCCTCCGCCCGTACCGCCCGCACCCGGTCACCGACACCCGCCTCCGCGAAGACGGCCGCCGCGTCCTCGGGAGCGATCCACCAGTCGGCCGCGACCACCTCCACGCCGTACTCGCGGGCCAGGAACACCGATGTGGCACCCTTGCCGGATCCGAGGTCGAGCACCCGCATCCCCGGGCGCAGATCGAGGTTCCGGGCCAGGTCCTCCAGCAGCCACAACGGGTTGGGCCCCATGTCGAGGCCGAGCAGCCAGGCGGGGTCGTAGCGGGAGGAGCGCGGATAGCGGTCGGGACGTACGAGGTCGTTCAAAGCGGTCACGGGCACGAACCCAAGCCGATCGCCGCCCGGGGCGCAACGGAATTTCCTGACCGGCCGTCACGCCGGCCTCTGCACACCGACACCGACACCGACACCGACACCGACACCGACACCGACACCGACACCGACACCGGCGACGACACCGGCGACGGCACCGGTGGCGGCACCGGTGGCGAAGAGCCTGTCGCGCTCGACCGTCCACACCGGCGGAGGCCGGCGACACCGGATGTCAGTGGCTCCCCGTACGGTCCGGGCATGGTTGATCAGGATCCGTCCACGGCATCGATACACGACTTCGCGACCTGGGAGCCCGTGCTGCGGCTCCTGCTGGACGCCGACGAGGGGAGGAGCGCCGGCCGCCCCGTCCGTGTGGCGGGACGTATCGGCAGGGGCGGCTGGAGTCTCGCCCTGAAGCGGCGGATGCCGCCGCCGGGCCGCGCCACTCTGGTGGAGGACATGCAGGAGGAGTTCGACGCCGTGCAGCGGGTGCAGAGCGCCCTCGCGGACGCCGGGACCGACGACGTCTCGTTCACGGCGGAGATCCGGCCGGCCGGAGACACCACGCTCCGCCTCCTCGCGCCAAGCCCGGCCGTGGAACCCGGCATCGGCACCCCGCACCCGGGAGCCCTCGTCCTGGTCGAAGGATCCCTCCCCGAGCCCTGGCGCCGTCTCCCCGATCCCGCGCCCGGAGCGGTCCCGGCCCCCTCGGCCGACCCGGCGCTGCTGGAGCGGACGCTGCGCGAGCGGCTGCCGCACGCCATCGGTGCAACGGAGGAGGAGATCGCCGCGGCCGAGGCGCGCCTCGGGGTCGCGCTGCCCGACGAGCTCAAGGCGCTCTACCGGGTGACACGGTCACGGTGGGAGGACCTGGGCGACGACTACGAGGCGGCGGAACGCGCGTCCTCGGCGGTCGGCTGCGAACTGTTCGACCTCGACGGCCTGTACGTCGCCGACGCGGCGTCCCGCCGCTTCCGCTGGAGGTTCGGGGCGACGGAGGCGGTCGTCACCCCGCCCGACGCCAGGGTGCAGGGACTCGTCGGCTCACCCGGGTGGATCGCCTTCGGCGACAACGGCGGCGGAGACCGGCTGGCCGTCGATCTGACACCGGGCCCCCGCGGGCACAGGGGACAGGTCATCATGCTCTCCCACGAGGAGGACACCGGCGCGGAGCTCGTCGCCGACTCGCTCACCGACATGGTGCTGGGCCGGCTCGCCACGGAGTCCGGCAGCCCCCGGGTGGGGCCACCGGTCGTGGCCAGGGTCAACATCGCGCACCTGGAGAGCGTCCGGGCCGCCGCCCACCCGGACCTGGAAGTCCTGTCCCTCGGCGTGTGCAACGGCGCGCGGTTCGGTCTGGCCCCCGTCATCGGTCTGCCCCGCCTGCGCACCCTCACCGCCTACCCCGGCACGCTGGCCGACCCCTTGGAGATCACCGGGCTCAAGGGGCTGGAGTTCCTGGAGCTCGGTGCCGAGGAATGGCGCGTCCTGCTCGACGCCGGAGCCGTCCCGCGCAGTCTGTCGGCCGCCGCCATCGTGGTGCACGGGAACCAGGACCCCCTGCCCGTCGTGGACATCGCGAACGAGATCCTGGCCCTCTGGGACCGCCCCCTGATCATCCGGACCGTCCTGGAAGGAGACCTCGGCCCCCGGGAGTAACCGTCATCGAGAACCACGGCCGCCGTCGCCGCCCAGGAGCCGGCGCGGTCGCGGCGAGGTGTGTGGGGGCCGGTCACCTGTATGGCCGGGGCGGTGCCGACGGCGGTCAGCGCACCACCTCGTCGGCCAGGAGGTCCATCAGAAGCCCGTCGTGCCAACTGCCGTCCGCGCCGCGCTCGTACCGCCGCATGATGCCGACCGGGCGGAAGCCGACCTTGGCGTAGCAGCGGATCGCCGCGGCGTTGTCGGCCGCCGGGTCGATGACCAGGCGGTGATGGCCGTGGACGTCGACGAGGTGGCGGGCGAGCGTCCGTACGGCGTCGGTGCCCAGGCCCCCGCCGTGCACCGCGGGATCGAGGAAGAGGTCGATTCCGGCGTGCCGGTAGTCCGGCTCCTCCTCGGCGTACCACTGGATCATGCCGATGATCCGACCGTGGTGCTCCACCGTCAGGCACCGGGTGCCGGTGTCCCGCAGATCGGCCGCGACCTCCGCCTCGAGATCGTCCCCGCCCCGCCACCGCGCGCGTACTTCGGGCGTGGCCCGGATGGCGGCCAGGGCGGGCACGTCGTCCGGGACGGCGGGCCGGAGGGCGACGAGAGCGCCGTGCAGCACGGTCATGGTCCACGACCCTAGCGGCACCGGCGTGGAAGCGGCGCGCCGCGAGGCCGGGATCCGGTACGCACCCGCCGTGCCGCCCTCGTCCGTCGACCCGCGCGGCGTCGGTCCTACTCGGATCGGCGGCGGACCGCCGAGAGGAGGCGCCGCATGCCGACCACGTGTCCGCGCGTCCCTATGACGAGCGTTCGGTAGACGGTGCCGGACGGGCCGGGGAAGACCGCCCTGCTCTCGGCCCGCAGCCGTGATCGCCCCGGAGCGACGTGTTCCAGACGGAAGATCAGGGCGTAGGACGAGAACCGGTGGCTCCCCTGGAGCACCAGTTCCCGCCCCGGGACCGCGGCGGCCACCCGCCAACCGGGAAACGTCGAGCCCTCGGCGGGAGGCCGCGGCCCGGACGCCGTCCGGTCGGCGCATCCCACCAGCCTCGCGTAGCCGCCCCATCCGCGGCCCGAGAAGGCCCGGTCCAGTGTCTCGGCCAGACCGCGCCAGACGTCGGCGCTCTCCGCCTCGATGACCGTCGTGTGCTCATCGAGGTACGGCAACGAAGCGACCTGCATCAAAGCCTCCGTGACGTTCGCCCGGCGGCGTGCCGGCCGAGGGCACCGCCTGCCGTCGTTCATGCCCGTTCCGTCGGGCCGGGGACCACCGTGGGGGCCGGGGGGAGGAACTTCGCCGACTTGGCGGCCAGATGCCGGGCGAGGTACTCCGCGGGGCCGTCCGGGCGCATGCGGGCCAGGGCGATCAGGGCCGTGATGGCCACATCCGCGATCTCCGCGTGGGCGTCGTCCCACGGCACGGTTCCTTTGCGGGGGTTGGTGCCGCGGGCTCCGATGACCGCTTGGGACGCTTCTCCGGTCTCCTCCGCGATCTTGAGGACTTGCAGGGTCCACTGTTCCTCCGGGGCCAGGCCGAGCCCGGTGTCGTGTTCTTCGAAGTAGCGGGCGAGCTGACCGATGGTGTCCCAGACGTCGGCGTTCACGGTTCGGTGTCTCCTTGAGGGGGTTCGAGGCGTATGGCTCAACGAGGCCGACGGGCCTTCGAGCGCACGTTTTTCGGACGTGTTCGGATCCGCCCGGCGACGGGGACGCGGAGTGTCCGGAGGGGAACCCGCCAGGAGCGACGGCACGGGAGGTGGCTAGAGTCGGCCGCATGGCAGCACCAGTGCTTCAAGCGGTCGAGGCGGACGGGACGACCTGGGACGACCCGTCCGAGGAACAACTGCACGACCTGTTGGCCGACATGAGCCTCACGTGGCGCTTCGTCGTCGTGAAGCGGCTCGACGCGGAACCCGCCGGCCAGCACTACATGCAGGTGTACCTCAACGACGACCTGAGCTATCAGGTGGAATACCGCGGGGGAGGGCCGGACAGGCACTTCCAGGCATGGGCGCCCCGCGGGCCCGGCGTCTTCGCCGTGGAACCCGTGGCCGAGGTGCTTCAGGGCTGGGCCTGCGGGCGGCCCGGTTGGCGTGAGGCCCTTTCCTGGGTCCCGTGGTCGTTCACGGAGTCGTGCGCCCGCCACCACCCTCTCGCGGACGGCTGAGACCAGGACGGCCGCTTCGTGACGGACGGCCGGTTCATGACGGACGGCCGGTTCGTCCGAGCCGACGGTGGTCGTGCCGGTCATCACCCCGCCGTCGTCCCGGCAACGGGTCCCGGGACCGCCGGATCGGGGGCTTTCGCCCCGGAGGGCCCCGTACGAGCCCGGAATTGTGGCTTCCGTCATGGCGGATGTGATCTTGTGCTGATGGGATCGCCGGATGCTCGGTTTCCTCCTCCGTCTCCTGCCGTTCTGGGTCCGCGAGCCCCTGCTCATCGTGGTCGGATCCGTTTTCGGCGTGCGCATCATGTATCTCTCCGTGATCGAGCGCAGTTGGTTCGCGGCCGGTATCGGCACGGTGTTCCTCGTGTTCACCGCGGTACGTGTGCACACGGTGCGCCAGGCCCTGCGCGCCCGCCGGAACCCGGGTCCGGCGGTCTCCGCGGACGGGGCTGCGGCCGATGCCGCCGCCCGGCCCCAGGCGCAGCCCCAGACTCAGGCCCACGCCCAGGCCGGAACCGGCCCGCGTCCCGCACCGCGCACTCCGGAGAAGGACCACAACGCATGGGGCCAGGCCGTCGCGGCCGTGGCCCTGTTCGGGGCACTCGCCGCCGCGCTGTGGCTGGGCCCGCGCTTCCTGCCGTCCGACGACAACACCCCGGAGCCCGTGTCGTGTTCGGACGCGACACATGAGGAGCTGCCGAAGGCCTACCGGCGGACGCCCCGGCCCGTGACCGGTGAGGAGCTGTGCGAAGCGCTCAACCGGCAGGACCTGGCCGAGCTCCTCGAAACGCCCGGGGAGACGGTGACCACCGTCTCCAGCAGCAACAACACCGCTGCCCTGACCGACGGGAAGGTCGCCCAGCCGGAGGCCGAGGTCGGGCTCGACACGTACACCGTGAACGTCTCGGTCACCTACAACGAGCTGTCGACCCGTCAGTACGTGAAGCTGATGAAGTTCGGTGACGAGCAGGACGTCAGGACGCTGAAGGTCCTCGGCCGTCCCGCGGTCCTCTCCTCGGACCACACCATGAGCATCCAGATCGACCTCGGGAGCGGCGCGTCCGGCGGACCGGTCGGACAAGGCCCCCTGGCCAGGACGCTGTCCGTGGCCCTGGACCGTGACGACCGGGGCGGCTACTGCGAGATCTCCGTGTGGAGCACGTCCGGAGCCCTCCCGGGGGACGAGGCTCTCCTCGGCATCGCCGAGAAGGTGCTCCCGAAGATCTCCGAACGGACTGCCCGGTGACGTCGCCGACGGCGTCGAGGACCGGGAGCGGATGACCGGGGGCGCGTACGGACGTACGGCCCCGGCCACGACCGCACGCTCACCCGGCCGCCGCCCGGCCGCGGGCGCGAGCTCCGTGGTGCTCCTGCGCGGCGAGGACCTGGTCCGCGTGATCGACCGCCCACCGGCCGAGGGCGGCCAGCGGGCCCTCGGCGAGACTGCGGCCCAGTTCCGACAGCTCGTACGCCACGGAGCGGTCGGCCGGTGAAGTGATCCGCGTGATGAGGCCGTTGGCGCGCAGACGGTGAAGCGCCTGGGTCAGGACCTTGTCGCTGACGCCCGCGATGTCGCTCAGCAGGTCGATCCGGCGACGCCTGCCCGCTCGCAGCGCCACCAGCACCACGGGGTCCCAGGTATGGGCGATCAGGTCGGTGGCCAGGCGCACCGCGCAGTCGGCGGCGAAGGGCGAACAGTGGTCGGTCACGCGTCCCTTCCTACCGGATCCGGGCCCACCGATCGGTAGGCCCGACGTTCCTAACGTAGTCGGACGTCAGGGCTTCGAGGAACGGGAGAGAGACGTGCGTATCGGAATTCTGGGCACCGGCGTGATGGCCGCCGCACTGGCGGAGGCGTGGACACGACGGGGACACCGTGTGCTCGTCGGGGGTCGTTCACAGGACAAGGCCCGGGCGATCGCCGAACGGCTCGGCGAGGCGGTCGAGGCGGCGGTGCCCGTGCGGGTGGCCAGGGAGAGCGACGCCGTGGTCGTCGCGGTGGCGTGGGAGGGGGTCGACCAGGCGCTCGCCCTCGCCGGGGCGGACCAGGGGTCGCTGGCGGGCAAGACGGTGATCGACTGCACCAACGCGGTCGACTACACCTCCGGTCTGCTCAAGCCCTCCACAGGATCGGCGGCGCAGCGCATCGCCGAGCGGGCCGTGGGCAGCCACGTGGTCAAGGCGTTGCACCTGTACGCGGGGACGAGCTGGCTGGCACCGGCGCCTCCGGGGCGGCCCGAGCGGACCGTGGCCATGTGCGGGGACGACGAGACGGCGCTCGGCGTCGCCGCCGGGCTGGTCCGCGACCTCGGCGGCACGCCCGCCGTGACGGGCGGACTGGAGCACGCCCGGCAGCTCGAGGGCGTGGCGGGCTTCGTCATGCGGCTGGTCGCGACGGGCCACAACCCCGTCACCGCCGTGCCTGCCGTGCCCGCCGTCGACCGGACACGGGACTGAGGACGGGGAACCGCGCACGGCTGCCGGGCCCCGGCCAGGACCGGGCCCCGGCAGCGGATCAGAACAGGCTGCTCCAGTACGTCCAGAAGCGGGTGAGGACGAGCAGCCCGATCACCCCGTACCAAGCGCCCAGCAGCATCCAGTGCGTGTCCCGGAGGACGGTCAGTACCGGGCGCGGCGCGGGCAGGGCTCCCTGTTCCAGACAGTGCAGGGTGACGTACCAGAACAGCGCGATGGTGGAGACCCACACGACGGCGCAGTAGGGGCAGATCTTGTCGAGTTCGTAGAGCGACTGCACGATCAGCCAGTGGACGAACACCACCCCGGTGAACGCCCCGGCGCCCAGCGCCAGCCAGAGTCCGCGGTGCAGTCGCGCGCCGGTGAGGACGGCGGCACCGAGGGCGGCCACGGCCGCGAAGGCGGCCACTCCGAGAAGCATGTTGGGGAAGCCGAACACGCTTCCCTGCGAGCTGGACATGACGCTGCCGCAGCTCACGACGGGGCTGATGTCGCACGGGGGCGTGTACGCCGGGTCGCGGAGCAGGCGCCAGTCGTCCACGGCCAGTTGGAGGGAGGCGAGCCAGCCGGCGATTCCGGTGAGGAGCATCACCAGCCCGGTCCGCCGGCCGGGGGCCGCGGGGGGGGGCCCCCCCCCCGCCAGGGCGGGGGCGCCCCCCCTCGCCCCGCCCAGGCACAACGGTGCAGCACCGGCTG
>NZ_JBHYPZ010000002.1:29877-141823 GCF_042746485.1 Streptomyces sp. NPDC058751
CCTCCGGCCCCGGGTGTGGGGGGGGGCGCCCCGCGGGGGCGCGCGCGGGGGCCCCACCCCCCCCGCCGCCGCCCGCGGGCGGCCCCCGGGGGGGCCCCCCCCGCCCGCGGCCGGCGCGGCGTCCGCCGAGAGCGCCGGGCCGTGGCTCATCGGGTGCGCCCGGACGGGGAGGTGCGCCGGGTCCTGGCCATGGGCCCGGGGACGGGCGCGGTCGTGGCCCTCCTGCGGTAGACCAGGTACGGCCGGGCGAGGTACCCGATCGGCGCGCTCCACACGTGGACGAGCCGGGTGAACGGCCAGGCGGCGAAGAGGAGGCAGGCCGTCAGGGCGTGCAGCTGGAACAGCAGCGGGGCTCCGGAGATCGCCTCCGGCTGCGGCTGGAGGACGAACAGGCCGCGGAACCACACGGAGATGGTGGCACGGTAGTCGTATCCGGGGCCGAAGACGTTGTGGGCGGCGGTGGCGGTGATGCCCAGCAGCACGGTGGCCGCCAGCAGCGGGAACAGGACCTTGTCACTGCGGTCGGTGCCCAGCCGGATCGGCCGGGTCATGAGGCGGCGGGCACACAGCATGCCGAGCCCCGTGACCATCGCGACGCCCGCCACCGAGCCCGCCCAGACGGCCGTGGTGTGGTAGGCGTGCTCGGAGATGCCCACGGCCTCGGTCCACGAGTCGGGGACGGCGAGCCCCACGACGTGCCCGCCGATCACCATGAACGCCCCGAGGTGGAACAGGGGACTGGCCCAGCGCAGCCAGCGGTGCTCGAAGAGCTGGCTGGTGCGCGAGGTCCAGCCGAACTGGTCCTGCCGGTACCGCCAGACGTGGCCGACCACGAACACCGCGAGGCAGACGTACGGGACGGCGACCCACAGGAGCAGGTCGGCGCCGCTCGCGGGGGCGGCCGCCACGGGGAGGAGCGGGGCGTTCATCGGTGGCCTTCCGTACGGCTCGTCGGGTGGGTCGGTACGTGGGCCGCGCGGTCCGGTTCACGGGACGGCGGCGCGGGCGGCGGGGGCACGAACGTGCCCGGCGGGGCGAACTCCCCCTGGCCGTAGGTCCCGTACGGGTCGAGACCGACGTCCTCGTTCGGCGGGCCCTCGGCGATGAGCCGGGCGACGGCGGCCCGGTCCGCCTCCGTGGGCGGCGGGAGCAGGGTGAGCAGCGCCGACAGCACGTGCCGGTAGGGGGAGTCGGAGTCGGTCAGTGCGCGGTGGATCAGTTCCAGTCCGCGCCGGTGCTGGCGCAGCGGCGCCTCGCCCGCGCCGGTGCCGGTGAGGGCCGCGAACTCCAGCACGACCGGGAGGTGGTCGGGAAGTTCGCCGCCGTCGGTGTCCCAGCCGGCGGCCCTGTAGCGCTGGTTGAGGGTGAGCAGGGCCATGCCGCGGCGGCGGGTGTCGCCGTGCAGGTAGTAGGTGAGGTAGAGGCTGCTCTTGCGGCGCAGGTCGAACATCTCGACGTAGTGGCGCTCCAGGGCGTCCGGTTCCTGTGTGGTGAGCCAGTCGGTGAAGGCGGTGAGGTCCCCGGCGGCGGGGGAGGGCGGCAGCGCCGCGACGGCGGCCGCCAGGACGGGCCGCGCGGTGGTGAGTTCGGCGTCGGGGTACTGGAGGAGGAGCGAGCACAGCCGCATGACCGTCGTGCGGGCCTCGGTCTCCTCCGGCGTCAGCCGCGACGGCCGGCGCACGGCGGCCCGGACGCGGGTGCGGACGAGGGCGGGGATGCTCGCGGACATGGGGTTCGCCCGGACGGAGTCGGGCGCGGCAGGGCTCATGACTGGTCTCCGGTCTTCTTGCGGCGCAGGGTCGGGATCCCGAGCATCACCCGTCCGCCGGTGTCGTCGCCCGGGAGGCCGGACGTCTCGACCGGGCAGCGGTCCTCCATCGCGCTCAGCGCCGCGGCGTCCTCCTTGTGCGCTGCGGGGACGACGTACCGGTCCTGGTACTTGGCGACGGCGAGGAGCCGGTGCAGGTCCTCCGCCTCGCGGGCGGTGAGGCCGACGGACTTGAGCACCGTCTCGTCGCCGTCCTCGCCCAGCGTGCGCTCGCGCATGAAGGAGCGCAGTGCGGTGAGCTTCATGAGCACCCCGGCGACGACGTCCGCGTCGCCGGCGGTGAACAGCTCCGCCAGGTACTCCAGCGGGATGCGCAGCCGGGTGACGGCGGCGAAGACGTGGTCGGGGTCGTCCTGGTTGCCGCCCGCCGCGTCGACCGCGTCGAGGACGGGTGAGAGCGGGGGCACGTACCAGACCATCGGCAGGGTGCGGTACTCCGGGTGCAGCGGCAGGGCCACCTTGTACCGCATGACCAGGTCGTACACCGGGGAGCGGCGGGCGGCGTCCAGCCAGTCCTCGGGGATGCCCGACTCCCGCGCCGCCGCGATGACGTCGGGGTCGTGCGGGTCGAGGAAGACCCCGCGCTGGGCGTCCAGCAGGTCCTTCTCGTCCGGGGTGGCCGCCGCCTCACCGACCCGGTCCGCGTCGTAGAGGAGCAGTCCGAGGTAGCGCAGGCGGCCGACACAGGTCTCGGAGCAGACGGTGGGCTGTCCGGCCTCGATGCGCGGGAAGCAGAAGGTGCACTTCTCGGCCTTGCCGGTGGCGTGGTTGACGTACACCTTCTTGTACGGGCACGCCGTCACGCACATCCGCCAGCCACGGCACTTGTCCTGGTCGACCAGGACGATGCCGTCCTCGACCCGCTTGTACATCGCGCCGGAGGGGCAGGCGGAGACACAGGCGGGGTTGAGGCAGTGCTCGCACAGGCGGGGCAGGTGGAAGAGGAAGGTCTGCTCGAACTCGAACTTCACCTTCTCGGCCCATTCGCCGCTGAGGTTGGGGTCGGCGCCGGCGTTCTCGCCCGCGCCGCCGAGGCCGTCCTCCCAGTTGGCGCCCCAGGTGATGGCGGTGGGTTTGCCGGTGAGGACCGAACGGGGCTGGGCCACCGGGAAGTCCGGGCCCGCCGGGGCGCTGACCAGGTTGTCGTAGTCGTAGGTGACCGGCTCGTAGTAGTCCTCGATGGACGGCAGGTCGGGGTTGGAGAACAGCGACATCAGGCGCTTGACGCGGCCGCCCGAGCGCAGCACCAGCCGGCCGCGCTTGTCGAGCATCCAGCCGCCCTTCCACTGCTCCTGGTCCTCGTAGCGGCGCGGGTAGCCGACTCCGGGCTTGGTCTCGACGTTGTTGAACCAGGCGTACTCGACGCCGGTGCGGTTGGTCCACGTCTGCTTGCAGGTGACCGAACAGGTGTGGCAGCCGATGCACTTGTCGAGGTTCATCACCATGGCCACCTGGGCCATCACCCGTCCGACAGCGGCTTCGCCGCGGGGTCCGACAGCGGCTTTGCCACGGGGTCCGACGGTGACTCCGTCACGGGACATTTCAGTACTCCACATCCTGCGAGCGACGGCGGATGACCGTCACCTCGTCGCGCTGGTTGCCGGTCGGGCCGTAGTAGTTGAAGGCGTAGGTGAACTGGGCGTATCCGCCCGCGAGATGGGTCGGCTTGAGCAGCAGCCTCGTCAGGGAGTTGTGGATGCCGCCGCGCTTGCCGCTGACCTCGGTCTTCGGCACGTTCACGTTGCGGTCCTGGGCGTGGTACATGTACACCGTGCCCTCGGGCATGCGGTGCGTGACCACGGCGCGGGCGGCGACGACGCCGTTGCGGTTGTACGACTCGATCCACTCGTTGTCCTTGACGCCGATCTTCTCCGCGTCGACGGTGGACATCCAGATCGTCGGTCCGCCCCGGGACAGGTCGAGCATGTACTTGTTGTCCTGGTAGTTGGAGTGGATGGACCACTTCGAGTGCGGGGTCAGATAGCGGACCGTGACCTCGGCCCGGCCGTCCTCGTGCAGCTGCTCGTCGCCGTAGTGCTTGGGCGTGTTGAGCGGCGGCCGGTAGACCGGCAGCTGCTCGCCGAGCTCGGCCATCCAGTCGTGCTGGACGAAGAAGTGCTGGCGGCCGGTGAGGGTGTGCCAGGGCTTCTTGTGCTCGGTGTTGATGACGAACGGCGAGTAGCGGCGCCCGCCGGTCTCGCTGCCGGACCACTCGTAGGAGGTGATCACGGAGCGGGGCTGGGTGCGGGTGTCGGCGAAGGTGATGCGCTCCGCCTCGCGTTCGGCGGACAGTTCCACCAGGCCCTCGCTGCCGGTCTGCCGCTCCAGTTCCTTGAAGCCCTCGGTGGCGAGGCGTCCGTTGGTGGTGCCGGACAGGGCGAGGATCGCCTCGCACATCTCGCTCGCGGTGGCGATCGAGGGCCGTCCGGCGGCCACGCCGTCCCGTACGGTGCCGTTGCGGTGCCGCAGGTCCTCCAGCTCCTGGTCGGGGTGGACGGTGACGCCCTTGGTGGTGGTGCCCAGGGTGTCGAGGAGCGGGCCGATGGCGCGCATCTTCTGGCCGATCACGGCGTAGTCCCGCTCGATGACGACCAGCTTCGGCATGGTCTTGCCGGGGACCGGCTCGCACTCGCCGTGCTTCCAGTCCTTCACCGTCCCGCCCGGCTGGGCGAGTTCGTCCGGGGTGTCGTGCAGCAGCGGCACCGCGAGGACGTCGGTGCGGGTGCCCAGGTGCTCGGCGGCCAGTTCGCTGAACCGGTCGGCGATGGTCATGAAGGTGTCGTAGTCGGTGCGGGCCTGCCAGGGCGGGGCGATGGCCGGGGTGAAGGCGTGGACGAAGGGGTGCATGTCCGTGCTGGACAGGTCGTCCTTCTCGTACCAGGTGGCGGCCGGCAGGACCACGTCGGCGAGCAGACCGGTCGAGGTCATCCGGAAGTCCATGCAGACCATCAGGTCGAGCTTGCCCTCGGGGGCCTCCTCCCGCCACACCACGTCCTTCGGGCGCCCCTCGGGCGGGGTCTCCTCGGAGCGGACGGCCGCGTCGGTGCCCAGCAGATGGCGCAGGAAGTACTCGTTGCCCTTGCCGGACGAGCCGAGCAGGTTGGCCCGCCACACGGTCAGCACCCGCGGGAAGTTGGCCGGGTCGTCGGGGTCCTCGGCGGCGAACCGCAGCTGCCCGGACTTCAGTTCGTCCACGATGTGGTCGGAGACCTGCTTGCCGCGCTTCTTCGCCTCGTCAGTGATGTCGAGCGGGTTGCGGTTGAAGCCGGGGTGGCCCGGGCTCCAGCCCAGCCGGATCGCCTGCGCCAGGCAGTCGGCGAAGCCCTTGTCCTTGAACCGGCCCTCACCGAGCGGCGAGGCCAGCTCCTCGGGCCCGAACGCCTCGTAGCGCCACTGGTCGGAGTTCAGGTACCAGTACGAGGTGCCCGCCATGTGCCGGGTGGGCCGCTGCCAGTCGAAGGCGAACGACAGGTGCTGCTGCCCGGTGACCGGGCGGACCTTCTCCTGGCCGACGTAGTGCGCCCAGCCGCCGCCGTTGACGCCCTGGCAGCCGGTCATCGTGGTCAGCGCCAGGAAGGCCCGGTAGATGGTGTCGGAGTGGAACCAGTGGTTGGTGCCGGCGCCCAGCGCGATCATCGAACGGCCGTTGGTGCGCTCGGCGTTGCGGGCGAACTCCCGGGCGATCCGGGCCGCCTGCTCGGCGGGCACCGAGGTGACCGTCTCCTGCCAGGCCGGGGTGTACGGCTCGGAGGCGTCCTCGTACGAGGACGGCCAGCTGCCCGGGAGCCCGGGACGCTCGATGCCGTACTGGGCGAGCATCAGGTCGAAGACGGTGGTGACCAGCCGGCCGCCGATCCGGCGCACCGGCACACCGCGGACCAGGACCGAACCGCCCTCCGTGGCGCCCTCGTCGAAGCGGGGGAGGGCGACCTCGACCGTCTCCTCAGCGCGCTCCAGCAGGCTCATCTCGGGCACCACATCGCCCAGTTCGAGGTTCCAGCGGCCCTGTTCGGACTTCTCCCAGCGGAAACCGAGCGAGCCGTTCGGCACGACCGGTTCACCGGTGGCCGAGTCGAGCAGCACGGTCTTGGACTCGGCGTGCTCGGTCTCCTGCCCGAGGTCGGCGGCGGTCAGGAACCCGTCCGGGACCAGACCGCGGTCGTGCTCGCGCAGCGTCACGAGGAACGGGGCGTCGGTGAACTTCCGCATGTACTC
The DNA here is from genome assembly GCF_042746485.1 of Streptomyces sp. NPDC058751. Lineage (NCBI taxonomy): Bacteria > Bacillati > Actinomycetota > Actinomycetes > Kitasatosporales > Streptomycetaceae > Streptomyces > Streptomyces sp. NPDC058751. Next base: position 35,921 of record NZ_JBHYPZ010000002.1, read on the forward strand.
CTGGAAGTACGGCACCTCGCGGTCGACCAGGAACTCGCGCAGGATCACATGACCCATGGCCATCGCCAGCGCGCCGTCGGTGCCGGGGTGCGGGGAGACCCATTCGTCGGCGTGCTTGACGTTGTCGGCGTAGTCGGGGCTGACCGCGACGACCTTGGTGCCGTTGTAGCGGGTCTCGGTCAGGAAGTGCGCGTCGGGCGTACGGGTCACGGGGATGTTGGAACCCCACATGATCAGGTAGCCCGCGTTCCACCAGTCCGCGGCCTCCGGCACGTCGGTCTGGTCGCCGAAGACCTGCGGCGAGGCGATCGGCAGGTCCGCGTACCAGTCGTAGAACGACAGCAGGGTGCCGCCGATCAGCGAGTGGTACCGCGCGCCGGCCGCGAAGGAGGCCATCGACATCGCCGGGATGGGCGAGAAGCCGGCCACCCGGTCGGGGCCGTACTTCTTCACCGTGTGCACCTGGGCGGCGGCGACCAGCTCGCTCACCTCGTCCCAGTTCGCGCGCACCAGACCGCCCTTGCCGCGCGCCCGCTTGTAGGCGCGCGCCTTCGCCGGGTCGCCGGTGATCTCGGCCCAGGCCGCCACCGGGTCGCCCAGCCGCTTGCGGGCCTCACGCCACATCTTCAGCAGCGTGCCGCGCACATACGGGTAGCGGACCCGGCTGGGCGAGTAGGTGTACCAGGAGAACGACGCACCACGCGGACAGCCGCGCGGCTCGTACTCGGGGCAGTCCGTGCCGATCGACGGATAGTCGGTGGCCTGGTGCTCCCAGGTGATGATGCCGTCCTTGACGTACACCATCCACGAGCAGGAACCGGTGCAGTTGACTCCGTGCGTGGACCGTACGACCTTGTCGTGGGCCCACCGGTCGCGGTAGAAGCCCTCCCACTTCGGGTCACCCTCGCCGAACACGGCACGGCCGTCGGCCGACACCTCGCGACGGTTGAGCAGCCGCCGGGCGGCCAGCGGCCAGTCCTCACCGAGCGACGCCCGCGGTCGTACGTTCTGATCTTTCTCCATGGCTGTGACGCTAAACGCCGCTGATCACGGAGTACCTGGTCCGGCGGTCCCTGGCGGACCGCCTTCCGGCCCCCTCCTGACGGCCGGAATGGGGCCGAACGGCCCCTGTTCCGGACCCGGTCGGCCGGAGGGCCGGGTGCGGCCGCGGTTGCATGCTGGCCTCGGCCGAACGGTTCGAGAGGACCGCTCGGTCACACCGATGCAGAAGACCCCGGCCGCCGCGCCGACCACGGCCACCGCCGGTGGAACCCGACGGCGGCCGATCCGGAGGATCCCGTGCACGACCCCAGCAGCTCCCGTCGAGGCCGAACCCGCCGCTGCTCACGGTGGGAGCCGTGCGCGCCCCGGCCCGGCCGGTGTCCGGCCGCCCGCCCTGACTCCCGGGCGGCCGGACACCGTCGTGCGACGGGAAGGGACGAGCGGTGAGCGCCGTCACGCACGCCATCCGCCGCCAGCGGCACGACGCCGGGGAGCGGCCGTTCATCGTCATCTGGGAATCCACCCGGGCCTGTCCGCTGGCCTGTCTGCACTGCCGGGCCGAGGCCGTGCCCGACCGCGACCCGCGCGAACTGGACACCGCCGCAGCCCAGGACCTGCTGCGCCAGGTGGCCGCCTTCGGGCACCCCGCCCCCCTGTTCGTGATCACCGGCGGAGACCCGTTCCAGCGCCCCGACCTGACCGACCTCATCGCCTACGGCAGGGAAGCCGGAGTGCGGGTCGCCGTGTCCCCCTCCGGCACCCCGACGCTCACGGAGGAACGGCTGCGCGCCGTGCACGCCGCGGGCGCCTCCGGGCTCTCCCTCAGCCTGGACGGCTCCACCGCCGAACTCCACGACACCTTCCGCGGGGTCCCCGGAGTGTTCCGCTGGACCCTGGACGCCTGGGACACGGCCCGCGCCCTCGGCATGAAGGTGCAGATCAACACCACGGTCGCCCGGCACAACCTGCACGACCTCCCCGACATCGTCCGCCTGGTCGCCGAACACGGGGCGATGCTGTGGAGCGCCTTCTTCCTCGTGCCCACCGGCCGGGGCCGCAGCCTCGGCGTCCTGACGCCCGCCGAGGTCGAGGACGTGCTCAACTTCGTGTACGACGTGGGCCTGACCGTCCCCGCCAAGACCACCGAGGCCCACCACTTCCGCCGGGTCACGCTCCAGCGGCGGATCCTCGCGGACAAGGGCGACGACCACGTCGCGGCCCTCGGACTCGGCCCGCTGTACCGGGAGTTGCGTGACCGGGCCGCCGGCCTGGGGCTCGACACCGCGGTGCGCCGGGTACGGCGTCCGCCGCTCGACGTCAACGCGGGGCGCGGTTTCGTCTTCGTCTCGCACACCGGATCCGTCCACCCCAGCGGGTTCCTGCCGCTCGGCGCCGGCAACGTGCGCGAGCGGCCGCTGACGGAGATCTACCGCTCCTCCGACCTGTTCACCGGTCTGCGGGACGCCGACCGGCTGGGCGGCCGGTGCGGTGCCTGCGAGTTCCGCCGGGTCTGCGGCGGCTCCCGCTCGCGCGCCTACGGCGTCACCGGCGACCCCTACGCCGAGGAGCCGTGGTGCGGCTACGTCCCCGGATCCTTCCCCCACCAGCGGGAACTGGCCTCCCTGCTGGCCGGCGGCCCGCCCTCGCAGCCGACTGCGCAGCCGTCCGTCCCTCCCCGTCCGACCGCCGCCCCGGGCGGCAAGGAGCACCGTGAGCACCGTGCACAGCAAGAGCGATGACCCGCCGGAGGAGGCCACCCGCCCGCGCAGCAGGTTCAAGGAGTCCGGACAGCGCGGCCGTCACCTGGCCGCCCACGCGCTGGTGGCGGCCTGGGCGGTGCTCGCCCTGCTGGCGGCGAGCGAACGGCAGACGCTGCCGGTGGCCCGCTGGCTCGCCGTCCACCTGTTCCTGCTGGGGGCGGTGACGACGGCGATCGTGGTGTGGAGCGAGCACTTCGCGGTCGCGATGCTCCACGCCCGGCTGCCCGACCGGCGCTGGAGCGACGCCCGGCTGGCCGGCGTCAACACTGGCGTCGCGGGCGTCCTCGGCGGGGTGTGGGCGGACCTGCCCGCACTGACCGGCGCGGGATGCGCGCTGCTCGTCACCGCCGTCACCGCGCACCTGGTGGTGCTGGTCCGCATGGGGCGCGGAGCGCTCGCCGGACGGCTCGCCCCGCTCGCCGACTACTACCGGGCCGCCGCCGTGGCACTGCTCGTGGGCGCGGTCCTGGGCTGGCTGCTGGCCACCGGCCGAGCCGGAGCGGGACACTACACCGGGCTGAGGCTGGCCCATGTTCACGTCACCCTCCTCGGCTGGATCGGGCTTCCCGTGCTGGGCACGCTGTTCATGCTCTGGCCCACCGTGCTGGGCGTCCGCATGGCCGAGCGCACCACGCGGCTGGCCCGCCGTGTGCTCGCGCTGACCGGCGGCGGTCTGCTCGTCGCGGTCGCCGGACTGGCACTCGGTCTGCGCCCCGCCGCCGCGGCCGGCATGGCCCTGTACGCGGCGGGGGTCGCCGTCGCCGGGCACCTGCTCGCCGGCACGGTGCGCGACAAGCCGGTGATCTCCGCGGCCGCCGCGTGGATGCTGGCCGCGGCCACGGTCTGGCTGGCCGTCGGCGTGGCCGTGGACCTCGGGCTCCTGGTCGCGAGGCCGCTCACCGCGGTACGGGACGACATCGGGTCCCTGGTCCCGGTGCTGCTCGTCGGGATGGTCGCCCAGGTCCTCGTCGGGGCCCTGACCTACCTCCTCCCCATCGTCCTCTCGGCCGGCCCGAAGGAGCGGGCCGCCCTGCGGGGGGTCCTGGAGTGGTACTGGCCGCTGCGGCTCGCGGCCCTCAACCTCGGCGTCGCCCTCCTGGCGCTGCCGCTGCCCCGTCCGGCCGCCACCGCGGGCGCGCTGCTCGCCGCCGCGGCCGGAGCCGCGTTCCTCGCCCTGACGGTGACCGTGCTCGTCCGCGGCGGTCGCGCCGTCCTGCGGGAGACCGGGAGAACCGGCGGGGCGGGGCGTCCCGTGCTGTGGGGTACCGCCGCGGGCGCGGTGGTGACCGTACTGGCCGTGCTGGCCGCGAACAGCGGCGGCGGCACGGGGACCTCGGACGTCGCCGCCGGAGCGGCGGGCGGGGGCTCGGGAGCCACCCGCACCGTCGCCGTCTCCCTGGGCGACATGCGGGTCCGCCCGGCCCGGATCGAGGTCGCCGCGGGAACCCGCCTGCGCCTGGAGGTCACCAACACCGACTCCCAGCGGCACGACCTCAAGGTGGACGACGGCCCCGCCACCCCGATGCTCGCCGAGGGGGACAGCAGGACGCTCGACCTCGGACCGGTCACCGCGGACCGCACGGCCTGGTGCACCCTGCCGGGCCACCGGGCGGCCGGAATGACCCTGGACGTCGTCGTGCAGAAGAACGGCACCGCGACGGCCGAAACCGGACACACGGGACACACGACGGCCGGACACGGGAGCGGGACGTCCGGCGCCGCGGGCCTGGACCTGTCCGCCCCCTTCTCGGCCGGCTGGCGGCCGCGCACCGCGGACCTGGCCCCTGTCCAGGGCGGCACGGTCCACAAGACCGAACTGCACGCCCGCCACGCCGAGATCGAGGTGGCCCCCGGCGTCAAGCAGCAGATGTGGACGTTCGGCGGCACCGCGCCCGGCCCCACCCTGCACGGCAAGGTCGGCGACGTCTTCGAGATCACCCTCGTCAACGACGACACCGGCATGGGCCACGGCATCGACTTCCACGCCGGATCCCTCGCCCCCGACCGGGCCATGCGCACGATCCAGTCCGGCGAGCGCCTGGTCTACCGCTTCCGTGCCGAGCGCGCCGGGGCCTGGCTGTACCACTGCAGCACCACGCCGATGCTCCAGCACATGGGCAACGGCATGTACGGCGCCGTCGTCATCGACCCGCCCGGACTCGCGAAGGCCGACCACGAATACGTCCTGGTCTCCTCCGAGCTCTACCTCGGTGCACCGGGCAGCACCGCCCAGGTGACGAAGATGCGCGAGAACACCCCGGACGCCTGGGTGTTCAACGGCATCGCGAACCAGTACAGCCAGCGGCCCCTGAAGGTGAAGGCCGGTGAGCGGGCCCGCTTCTGGGTGGTCGCGGCCGGACCGTCCGACGGCATCGCCTTCCACGTCGTCGGCACCGTCTTCGACACCGTGTACAAGGAGGGCGCCCACCTGCTCAAGCCCAAGGACGCGGGCGGCGCACAGGTGCTGGACCTGGCCCCGGCGCAGGGCGGTTTCGTCGAGACGGTGTTCCCCGAGGCCGGGCACTACGCCTTCGTCGACCACGACATGCGCCACGCCGAGGCCGGCGCCCACGGCATGGTGGAGGTGAGCGACTGATGGACACCGTCACCTGGTGGTCCCTCGTACGCTTCGCGCACGTGACGGGCGCCGTCCTGTGGGTCGGCGGCCAGCTGGCGCTGTCCCTGGTGGTCCTGCCGCTGGCCCGCCGTCTGCTCGAACCGGAGGCCAAGGACCGGTTCACGTCGGCGGCGGGACGCCGGTTCGGGATGCTCACCGGGGCCGTCTTCCTGCCGGTGCAGCTGGCCACGGGCTGGGCCATGGCCTGGCACCGGGGCGTCACCTGGGCCTCACTCGCCGAACCGGGCTACGGACGCACCCTGGCGGCCAAACTCGCCCTGTTCGCCGTGGTGATGGCCGCCGCCGCCGGCCATGGCATCGCACAGGCCAAGGGCCGCCCGGACCTGGCCCGTTCACTGGCGGTCGTCTCCCTCTGCGGCTCCCTGGGCGTCGTACTGCTCGCCACGGCCCTGCCCTCCACCTGACCCGACCGTTCCACCGTGCGAAGGAGTCTCCATGCAGACCCGGAAAGTCGACGCCGCAACGGTCCGCGCACTGCTGGCCGCGGCGGTGGCGGCGCCATCGATACACAACACCCAGCCCTGGCGGTTCGGCCTGGACCCGGACACCGGCGTGATCCAGGTCCGCCTCGACCGGGCACGACGGCTGCCCGAGGCCGATCCCCGGCTGCGTGCCCAGCACCTGTCGGTGGGCGCGGCCGTCCTCAACCTCCGGGTGGCCGCCGAGCACCTCGGCTGGGACCCGGTCGTCATGCTCTGCCCCGTCCCGCACGACCCGGACCTGCTGGCCACCGTACGGCTCACCAGGCCGGACGAGACCGCGCGGCTGCCCCTGCGCGACCTGTACGAGGAGGTCGAGCGGCGCCACACGAGCAGGATGCCCTTCACCGGCCGCCCCGTGCCGGAACGGATCGCGTACGAGATGGCCGGCGCGGCCCGGGCCGAGGGCGCGCACCTGGAGGTGCCGGACATCATCGGGACCCGGCACCTGCTGCGCCTGACCCAGGCGGCCGAGGCCCGCAACGCCGCCGACCCGGCCCGGGTGGACGAGGAGCGCTCCTGGGTCACCGTGCCGGGCGCCGACGGGGCGTACGGCATCCCGGTCACGGCCCTGGGCGCGCGGGACGCTTCCGGCCGGATGCCGGTGCGGGACTTCACCGGCGGGCTGCCCGTGCCGCGGCTGCCGGCCCTGCGTTTCGAGCGCCACGCCCAGGTGGGCCTGCTGTGGACCGCGTACGACTGGCGGGAGGACTGGCTGAGGGCGGGGCAGGCGCTGGAGCGGGTCCTGCTCACGGCGACCCGGCACGGGGTGCGCACGTCGGTGCTGCACCAGGCGATGGAATGGCCGGACCTGAGGGCGGCGATGGCCGGCGCGAAACGGCGCTGCGGGCCGCAGGTGCTGATCCGCTTCGGCTACGGCACCGACGGCGGCCGCACACCCCGCGCCGGCGTGGAACCCGTACCGGGTCCGGAGGCGGGGCCCGGGGAGCGCGGACCGGGGGAATGAGAGCCGGTCGGCAAGGAGACGGCGTGGACGGGACCCGGTCGGCGGGGAGGCCGACCGGGCGGGGTCCCGACGGCGGTGAAACGGGGCCGGAGACGGCGTGTCCGGGAACCGGCCGACGGGATCCCGGCGGCCTGGGGAGCCCCGTCGGCGGGACCCGCGCCGGGGCACCGCGTCAGACGGGTCCCCGTCGGGTCGGACGGGTCCCCGCCGCGTCAGGCGGGTCCCTTGAGCTCCCGGCCGGTGACCATCTCCGACTCGATCCGTACGAACACCGCGTTCCGCAGCGGCATCCAGGAGGTCGGGCCGCCCTGAGACAGCCGTTCGTGCTCCGCGCGGTCGGTCACGACGGTGGCCCGCCCGGTGACGACCACACTCCAGCCGGACCGCGTCTCCGCGTCGAACTCGTCCGCCTCGAAGGCGACCACGACGCGGTCGATCGCGCGGACGAGGTCGGAGCCCGACGAGGTGCACAACAGGACGGAGTCGTCCGTGTCCAGACAGAAGTTGACCGGGAGGACCGCGGGCAGGGCCTGCCGGGTGTACACCACGCGGCCGACCGGGACCTTCGCCAGGAGGCGGAAGCACTCCTGCCGGTCGAGTTCGTGAAACGTGTCTTCCTGGGACATCCATCAATCCTCTCCTCCCGCGCCGGGACCGAGTAGGGCCGGTCGGCCCTACTGAGGGGGAGCCGAAAGGCACGTTCCCGCACCGGAAGGACGGCCGGGACAGGGCACGTGACCAGCGCCCTGCGTCCCGTCGACCGTCCCGGCGCCCGTCAGCCGGGTTCGCCCACCGGCACGGGTTCGCTCACCGGCACGGGCTCGCTCACCGGCACGGGCTCGCTCACCGGCACGGGTTCGCTCACCGGCACGGGTTCGCTCACCGGCACGGGCTCGCGCACCATGAACACGTCCACCGGATCCTCGGACTCGGTGGTGAACCCGTACCGCTCGTACAGCCGCCGGGCCGGGCTGCCCCGCAGTACGTTCAACCGGACCGGGACACCGGCGCGGTCGCACCGCTCCAGCAGCTCGCCCAGCACGCCCGAGCCGATGCCGCGCCCCTGGAGGCGGGGCGCCAGGTAGAAGTGCTCGAACCACCGGCAGTCCTCCGCCGGCCGCAGGGCCACCGCCCCGGCGAACGCGCCACCGACCTCGATCACCCACGTGTGGCCCGGGTCGAACGCGTCCCGCAGACGCTGGCGCACACGGTGCGGGTCGTAACGTCCGAGCCGCTCCAGATCCGCCCGCATCACGACGGCCCGCAACTCGGCCACCGCCTCGACGTCCCGGACCGACGCAGGCCGAAGCTCCCAGTCACCCATGATGATCACACTAACGCGCGGGGTTGGTCAGAGACCCGCGGCTTTTCGTTCGTTCTCCGTCAACGGGGGACCGTCCAGCAGAGGTTCTTTCCGGCCGAGGAAGACACGAAAGAGCATGTCGGGCGCGAGGAGCCGGGCCGGTGGCCGCTCCATGCTCATGACGTCCAGGAGCACCCGCAAGGCGTGGGGGTTGCGTGCCCCGGCGTCGACGGCGCGGTCGATGAACGTCGCAGCGGCCCGTTCCAGTCTGCTGGGCGTCTTGTCCGTGGCGCCCGGGTAGAGGGCGTCCTGGCCCACGGCCAGGTCCCAGGCCTGCCCCACGGGGCGTGCAGCGCGACGCTGGATACGCCTGGCCGTTTCCGGGGAGCCGATGTCATGCCTCGCGAGCACCTTCTTGAGCGCGAGGACGCCCTGTGCGGCAGCCGTCAGACCATGTCCGTAAACGGGGTTGTATCCGGCGATGGCGTCCCCCAGGACGGTGAAGCCGGCCGGCCAGCTGGGCAACTTCTCGAAGTACCGGCGTTTGTTGGCCGTGCTGCGGGTGGTGACGACGTCGGTGAGCGGTTCCGCCTTGGCGAGGAGATCTCCGATGACGGGGTGGGGAAGAGAGCGGGCGAAGGGCACGAACTCGGCGTTGTCGCGGCTGGGTTGGCCTCCTCTGCTGCCGGAGAGGGTTACGAGCCACTGACCCTCCTCGATGGGGAGGATGATGCCGCCCCTGCCCGGTGGCCGCGTGGGGTCCGCCTGCACGTTGACGATGGGGAAATCCTCGCCGGTGGAGGCGGGAGCCCGGTAGATCCGGCTCGCATAGCCCACGCCGGCGTCGACCACCTTCTCCTGCACCGGCGGCAGACCGAGGCCGGTCAGCCAGACCGGTGCACGGCTGGCGCGTCCGGTGGCATCTATGACCAGGTCGGCCAAGAGGGTCTGTACTCCCTCCGCGTCGCGTACGCGTACCCCGGTCACGTGGTCGGCGTTGCCTTCGAGAGCGAGGAGTTCGGTCCGCTCGCGTACGGTCACGCGGTGCCGCTGGAGGACTTGGGCGCGGATCGTCGAGTCGAGCAGGTCACGGCTGCCCGCGAGGTTGACGTGGTGGGCGTTCTCGAACCGTCTGAACCACTGTCCGGAGGGCGCCTTGCTGACCATGCCCGACATGATCGGCACGCGGCGGGCACCGCGTGTCACGAGCTGATCCGTGATGCCGGGCAGAAGGTCCTCCAAGGCTCGCACCCCGCCTGACCACAGCAGGTGGGCATGGCGGGCCTGAGGCAGTCCTTTGCGTGGGGCAGGCAGTCGGGGCAGGGCATCGGACTCGATGACCGTGACGTCCGCGTGGTCGGAGAGTACGGCTGCCGCGAGCATGCCGGTCATACCTCCTCCGATCACGAGAGCGGCAGGCTGACGGCCAGACGTTCTCTCGGGCATTGGCGGAAGCACCCTTTCTGGCGGCCGTCCGGCCGTGAAGGCTCCTGACAGGCGATTACTTTCAGAGGCACCGGAGTTCGAACTGCGGTAGGACAACGTACCTTCGCGTCCAAGGACGTTGGGATCACTCGTGGGGCACGTCCTGCAGGGCCGCGCGCCGACGGGCTGCCGCGACGATGGGTGAGGTCTCGATGGCCCGGGCGAGCTTGACCCTCGTGTGGGGTCTCTCCATTGTTTCGAGCAGACGCACCTCGGACGTGCGGCAGCTGTGGTGACGAGCCGTCACGCGGATGCGGGCCGCGGCCAGCATGGCGGCGTCCGCCACCACCCTCGCGTCCTCCAGTACCGACTGGTGCGTGCCGGTGACCTGATGAGGGCCCGGGGCGGCGGAACGAGGTGAGAGCAGCGGTTGCCGCGTGCGGATCCTCGTCCACCAGTCGAGCATCCTCGGCACAGGGCCGGAGTCTGCTGGGGGGACCGACTGGCGAAGTGCCTCGGAGTAGGCGGCGTCACGGATCTCCATGTCCAGGTAGGGCCCGCAGGCCAGCACGCCGTCCAGGATCGTGATCTCCTGCTGGGTCAGGCGCACCACGGGAGAGGTCCACCAGCGGAACTCGGCCGTCACGGAACCGCGAAGCCCGCGCAGTTCCGCCCAGAGCGGTTTCTGGAGCCGGTAACGGTTCCAGGCGCGTACGTTGTCCACGACAGGAGGGCCGAGGCGGGGCAGCGCGAAGCCGGTGGCGACAAGGACGCCGGCGATCGCGACCAGCGGCGGCGACACGTCGGTGCTGAGATAGTCCCAGTCACGTCCGGTCCAGCGGGCCGCCATGGAGGTGTACTTCATCGCTTGGTAGGACAGGTCGAAGCAACTGCCGATGACGATCAGGGTCAGACCGGTGTGCGTGATCCCGGTGACCACCCGGAGCCAGCCGAGACACATGCCCGTCAGAATGATGGTGGCGAGGGTGTGGAACGCCAGATACAGCAGGATCATTTCGCGCATGTACGGCGTATTGGCGTAGTAGGTGTCCAGGTCCCGTGTCCGCTCGACGGGCGCGTCGGCCAGTGCGAAGAGCACCACGATCCCGATGATCACCAACGTGTAGAGGGCCACGACCAGGAGCATCCGCCGCTTGAGTCCCGGGAGGGGCCCGCCCCGCCACGCGATCATCAGGACGAGGTAGGAGGCGCTCAGCGCAGACATGCCGCAGTACACCAGCGGTCCGGAGAAGTTGGATATCCCTGTGAAGGCGTTGACCGCGGTGATCGTCGGGGGTGCGGACAGCACGCAGACGGCGGAGCCGATCAGCAGGATCGCGGTGCTGGGCATGACCGCGGGGTCCCGCCACGTCGCCCTCGACGAGGGGACTTTGATCGCGACGGCGATCAGCAGGATCGCACCGGGGACGTAGAACACCAAGTCGCTGCCGTTCATCGCTCACGGCCCTTCCGGACAGGGCACAGGTGCAGGCTCGTGGCGGACTGGCCGGGCCCCGGAGCCGGGATGGCGGATGGGCTCATGTGGGTGATTTCTCGCCATCCTCGACGTGTTCGACCGCAGGACGGGACGACACGGCCGAATCCGTGCGGACCGCGGCCGCGACGGGTGAGCTGTGCAGGGCGCGAGACACCCCCACGAGAGCGGCGCGCGCGGTCGGGACAGCGGAGTCTCCGGGAACACGCGGTGTACGGGTGCGGCCCTGGCGCGTCGCCTGCGAGGCTGCGCGGATCATCGCTGCCTGACCGATGAGAACGGCTTCCGGAACGGTACTGCCAGCGGCTTCGGCGGCCGACTGCGCGCGTGCGCGGACGTCGTCGTCGAGCTGCGGACGTACGAGGCTCAGCCCGTCCTGGATGCCTGCCTCGCGTCGGGTCAGGTGGACCTGGGGCGAGGCGTACCAGCGGATGGGCGCGGCCAGGGACGTGCCGGGGCTGGCTTCGCTGAGTTCGCTCCACAACGGCCCGAGTCGTATGTAGGCGGCGAGAGTCCGGCCGGTGGTGACCGCCCAGGGACCTACCAGAGGCAGCAGGAATCCGACGATGGCGAAAGGAGCGGCCATGGCGGAGAAGAGGGGTGAAAGGGTGGTGCTGAGCACGTCCCAGTCCCGCCCGCTCCTGTGAGCGGCCACCGCGGTCAGCTTGAGGCTGCTGAAGGAGAGATTCAGCAGCCAGCCGACACACAGGATCCACAGGCCGGCGCGCAGCCAGCCGTGGACCTGAAGAGCCCAGCGCCAGCACATCATGGTGGTGACGAGGGCGGCGGTCATGTGCGCCAGCAGGTACAACATGATCATCTCGCCGATGTACGGCGCTGACGCGTAGTACGTGTCGAAGTCGGTGCGGCGCTCCACCGGAGCGTCACCCAGGCCGAACAGAACGACCAGGGCGGCGATGACCAGTGTGTATCCAAGGAGCCAGTATCTCGAGACCCGCCGTACGTGCTCGGGCGAGCCACCGCGCCAGTGAACGATCAGCAGCAGGCAGGAGGCGCTGAACCCGCTGATGATGATGTACACCAGCAGAGACGAGGCGTTCGGGATCCCGCTGATGTCGTTCACCGCGGCGATCGTCGGGGGCGCTGCGAAGAAGAATCCCGCGCCTCCCACGGCGATGACGACGCAGACCGACCGGACGAGCGGGTCACGCCAGGCTCTCCGCAGATCCGGAAGTTTCACGGCGAAGCAGGTCCACAGAGCGGCGGCAGGTATGTAGTAGTCGAAGGAGTCCACGAGTCAGACCTGTCGGCGACGGTTTCCCAGTGACGCATTGATGCGTCCGGCGATGTCACTGTGCCCCGTCGGCACACTGCCGGGTTCGCTCTCCAGCCAGACGCGGAACCGTGTGGTCGCCAGCAGGCCGAACATCTCGGCGGCCCTTTCCTCGCTGTGCTTGAACTCGGTGCGCGCGGCCACCCTGCGCACGGTTTCGTCCAGCTCGGGCAGATCCGGTCGGGTGGCCAGCATCCGGGTGGCCAGGGACTGGCCGACAGTGTGATTGCCGCACGCACCGTCGAGCAGGTGCCAGACCTCGTGGAAGAAGATGGCCAGTTGATGGAGCGGGGTCGCTCGCTCGTCGATCACGATGACGTCGAGGTCGGGCAGATCGAGCCAGAGACCACTGGCCGTCCGGTGCGGGAACTCCTTCCGGAGAACGAGGAGTTCCCGTCCCGTCTTCGCGCCGACCACGCGGATCAAGGCGTCGAACAGAGCGTCCGGCTCCGCGGGGACCGGCAGTCCGACACCGGCGACCAGCTCGTCGACGAGACGACGCATGACCCTTACCTTGCGCACTGTTCTCCCCAGGAAGTGCGAGAAGCCTGCGGCTTCGTGTCAGCGTTCTTCGCTCTGTGCAGGACGGTGCCGATCCAGGACGGCGGCGTGGTCAGCCTCCGTACGCAATATGCCAAACCCGGGCTTGGCGTGCACGGAGAACCATCCGAAGGCGACATCGCGGTGGGCTATATGATGCTGAACAAGTCGGATAAAAGCAGACCTGTGAGCGCCGGGCCGGATGACTGGATACGGTCGTCGCCTGTGCGGCCCGAGCGGCCCCGCCGGGACGGCTCGCGGGGGTGAGGACGACCGTGGCCGTCTTGCCCGAGTCACCGCCCGGGCGATCCGAAGGAGAACCGGACATGACCACATTCCCCACCGCGCGAGCCGTCCGGACCACCCCGGAGGGGCTTCTGTGGGAACCCGGCGAGCGCTGGGTGCGCGGCCGGCGCGGCGAGGTGACCGTCGTGGACAGCAGGCACCCCGTCCTCGTGTGGGAGCCGGAGGTACCGGTGCCGCTGTACGCCTTCCCGCGCGAGGACGTCCGCGAGGACCTGCTCCGGCCCGCGAGGAACCCCGCGACGGGGACGCACACCGGCTCGCGGATCTTCTACGACCTCGATCTCGACGGCGAGCTCATGGAGAACGCGGCCTGGACGTTCCCCGCCGCCGACCTGGCCGGACACATCGCCTTCGAGTGGTACAGCCGCGTCGGCCGGGGCCTGGACCGCTGGTACGAGGAGGAGGAAGAGATCTTCGTCCACCCGCGCGACCCGCACAAACGGGTGGACGCCATGGCGAGCAGCCGTCATGTGCGGGTCGAGATCGACGGCACCCTCGTCGCCGACACCGTCCGCCCGGTCCTGCTCTTCGAGACGGGGCTGCCGACGCGGTTCTACATCCCGCGCGAGGACGTCCGCACGGAACTCTTCGTCCCCACCGCCCACCACACCGGCTGCCCCTACAAGGGCACGGCCGACTACTGGTCGTGGCGGCGCGGAGCCGCCGTCCCGGCGAACGTCCTCTGGAGCTACCCGGATCCGCTGCCCGCGGTGGGCACGGTCAAGGACCTCATGGCCTTCTACAACGAGGCGGTCGACATCACCGTGGACGGCGAACGCCTGGAGCGCCCCGTCACCCCGTTCACCCGGGCGCTCTCGGAGCAGACCCGGAAGTGACGCGGACGGCCCGGCCGGTTTGTGGGAACCAGAACCATGCCGGGACGGCGGCACCAGGCGGGCTCCGCGCCACGCGGGCTCCGCGCCACGCGGGCTCCGCGGCTCCGTGACTCCCGGGCGCAAGCGGCGACCGGCTCGTACCGGCGCCCCGCGCTCGCCGGTACGGTGGGGACTCCGCCGAGGGAGGTCCAAGTCCGTGTCCCCCGACACCATGTGGAGCATCGGAGAGCTCGCCGAGCGCGCCGGAGTCACCGTCAAGACCGTCCGCTTCTATTCGGACCGGGGTCTGCTGCCCGAGGGCGCCCGCAGTTCCGGCGGCCACCGCCGTTACGGCCCCGAGGCGCTCGACCGGCTGCACCTGATCCGCTCGCTGCGCACCCTCGACCTGCCGGTTCCCGAGGTGGAACGGGTCCTCGACCAGGACGACACGCTGGAGGACGTCGTCGCGGGGCAGCTGCGGCAGATCGGCTCGCGGCTCACCGCCCTGCGCTGGCAGGAGGCGGCCCTCCGACTCGTCCAGGACTGTGCCCCCGAGGAGCGCGCCGCCCGACTGCGGCTGATCGGCGCGGTGTCCGTCCCGCCCAGCACCGCGCCACTGGCGCGCTTCTGGCGGCGCTGGCTGCCGCCGAGGCTCCCGGCCCGGCTCGTCTCCTCGATCGTCGAACACTCCGTTCCACAGCTCCCCGACAGCCCGACACCGGCCCAGGTGCTGGCCTTCGCCCGGCTGCACGCCTTCGTCACCGCGCCCTGTCACGGCACGGACGACTGCCGGCCCACGGCACACCAGCCCGACGGCGGCCGTCCGGCCGTGCTCTACGACGGTCTCGTCGAGGCCTACGCGCTGGCGTCGCCGCAGTTGCGTGCGAAGCGGTCACCGCGCGCGGGCGAGGCGCTCGACTGCTTCGTGTCCGCCTATGCCCGTTCCCGTGACACGCGGGACACGCCCGCCTTCCGCCGCGGACTCGGCAGGCAGCTCGCCGCGGACCCCCGTATCGACCACTACTGGAGTCTCACCGCCGAGATCACGGCCTCCCCCGAACCGACACCGGGCGCCGTCCACGACTGGCTCCGCGCCGCGCTGGACGACCAGATCGCCCGCCGGACGGGCTGAGCCGGGTTTTCCCCTGTTCTCGGCCCTTGTCCTTTCCGGAGGCGGGACGAGAAGATCACCGGGCCGACGGACCGTGGGGTCTGCCGGTTGACGGTGGGGGAGTGCGGGTGGCAGGAGAGATGCGTCTGCTGGGGGAACCGGACCCGGCGGCGGCGCGGCGCGCCAGGATGGTCCTGGTGGCCCTGCTGGTCGTTCTCGTGCTGCGCTCCTTGATCGAGTGGTACACGGAACGGGACCTGGTCACCGGCAGTCAGGGGCCGTTTCCCGCGGCGCTGGGGCCGGAGGCCCCGACCGCACCGGCGCATGTCGCGCACCGGTCCTACCACCCGGAAGCGCTCGTCCACGGACTGGCGGTCGACGTCATCTACTCCGGTGTCAAGGCCCTGAACGTGCGTACGGGCAAGGAGTACTGGCGTTACAAACGGCGCGACGACGACGCCGGCATACCGTCGGCCGAGGTGTCGGACGACACGGTGGCGGCCTGGTTCGACGACGGGCGGCTGGTGGGCATCGACCTGCGCACCGGGAACGTACGGTGGAGCACCGATTTCCCGCAGCACGGCTTCCAGAGGCTGCACATCGGCGCGGGCCAGGTCGTCGCGCAGACTCCGGGCGGGGTCGCCGCCTTCTCCGAGCACAGCGGGGACGAGCTGTGGAGGCTGGGGCAACCCCGGTCCTGTGAGGACTCCACGCCCTGGGTGGTCCACGACCTGCCGGAGCGGCTGACCGTCGTCGAGCTGAACTGCGGGAACTCGGACGAGCCGGGCGGCGTCGCGATCGGCGTCGACAACCGCACCGGCGCCGTGCTGTGGAAGCGTGCCGTCCAGCAGGAGCTCTACAAGGCCGACGACCACACCCTGGTCGCCGTCGCCCCCACGGACACCGGATGGCCGGGCGAAGCGGCCCGCGTCCAGGTGCTGGACGTCGACAGGCGGGGTGCCGAACCGCGGGCCGAATTCACCAGCGACGAATGGTTTCCCATGGGCGCACAGGACGGCGTCGTCATCTCCGACGGGGGCGCGGAACCGCCGGACAGTGCCCACGGCACCGTCCTCACGGCCTACGACACACGGGTCGGCGAGCGTGCCTGGAAGCGCCGGGCCGCGGCGGGCCGTTCCTACGGATGGGCCAGGATCGCCGACGGGCGGGTCTACGTCGTGGAGAACTCGACGGTCCTCGAAGAGGACGAGGACCGGGATCTTCAGGCCGACCTGCTCGTCCTGGACGCGCACAGCGGAAAACTGCTCCACAGGCTGCGGCTGCCGGACCTGACGGTGCCGGACGGCTTTTCCCTGACCGACCTCGCGGTCGAGGAGGTCGGCGACGGCGCCGTCCGCGTCGGGTGGCTCGAGTCGTCGGACGAGGCGTGGATCGTGACCTGAACGACCCGGGCCGGTGGTCCGGCGAGCGGACCGTCCGGCGGGCCGGCGGGCAGACCGCTCAGAACGTCCACCGCGTGTGCGTGAAGACCCCGTCGTCGCGCCCGAAGCCGTAAGCGGTGGTCGGGGATACCGCGTACATCGTCGCGTCCCCCTTCCGGAACGCGTCCCCGATCCCGTGGAAGGTGCCTTCCGGGGAGGTGATGTGCGGTCCGTACTTCGTTTCGTACGCCGTGATCACCTCTTCCAGGACGGCTGGATCGGCGACCGGTACGGCCTCGCCCTCGATCACGAGGTCGAGTCCCTCGGTGAGCGAGTTCCCGCCGGTGGTCAGCGCGCAGTGCCTGTCGTGGGCGAGGTTCCTCGCCTTCTGCTCGCCCGGGCCGGTGGAGAAGTACAGCACCCCGTCGTGCCAGGCGGCGATCACGGGCGTGACGTGCAGCCTGCCGTCGGGCCGTACGGTCGACACCCAGAAGATCTCGGCCGCCTCCACCCTCCGCCGGGCCTCGTCCCACTCGGTGGCGGTGACGTCCGCGGCTCCCGGGCGGGGACGGAGCGCCGAGCTGTAGCGGGCGTCGAGCTCGGTGGCGGGCCGCTTCGCGGGTTCCTGGGTCGGCATGGCGGAACTCCCTTCCTCGTTCTGATGACGACCGGTCGGCCGCCCCGAACTCATCGCCGCGGCACTCGTTCGCCGCGCGTTCGTGCCGTCCCGGCGACGACGAGGGGGCTGTCGCACGCGCGGCCGGAACTCCGGCGGTCGGCCGAGCGGGCGACGGCGGTGGGATGCGCCGTGGGACGGGGGAAGGCATCGATCATGCCGCCGGCCCGGCGGCGACGGTTTCCGCAGACGGCCCGGCCACGCGCCGGCCGCCGAGAACAGATGGGCGAATCGTGAGGCACAGGGCGACGCAGGCACGAACACGCAAGTCCGCACCGGCCGGCAGCCGTGCGGGGTGGGCGCGACGGCTGGCAGCGGTCACGGGAGCCCTCGTGCTCTGCGCACTGCCGGCCGGACCGGCGGGCGCGGCCCGGGAGAACGGCCCCTCACCGGCCAGACCCCCGCTGTTCGTCTCCGACTACGGCAACAACCGTGTGGTGAGACTCCCGGCGACGGGCGAGGGCCAGACGACGGTCCCCCTCGACGGTGTCGTACGTCCGACCGGTCTGGCGTGGGACACCGCCCGCGACCTCTACATCTCCGACACGGGCAACAACAGAGTGGTGAAACTGGAGGAGAAGGGAGGCGCGCAGTCCACCGTCCCCACCGTCGGCCTCTCGCGCCCGCTGGGCCTCGCCGTCGACGCCCACGACACCCTCTACGTCGCCGACAGCTTCAACGACCGCGTCGTGAAGATCCCCTCCGACGGCAGCGGGCAGACCACCGTCCCCACCACGGGGCTGCTCCACCCCTGGGGCCTGGCCCTGGGCACCGGCGGGGACCTGTACGTCTCCGATTTCGTCAACGACCGCGTGGTCAAGGTCGCCGCGGACGGCAGCGGCCAGACCACCGTCCCCACGACCGGCCTGTCCCAGCCGACCGGCCTCGCCCTGAACGCCGCCGGGGACCTCTACATCTCCGACAGCGGCAACGACCGCGTCGTGAAGGTGGCCGCGGGCAGCGGTACGCAGAGCACGGTGCCCACCACCGGACTGAACGATCCGCTGGGCCTCGCCCTGGACGGCCGCGGCGGTCTCTACGTGGCCGACGGTCTCGGCAACCGGGTCGTACGGGTCGAGGAGACCGGCGGCGGACAGGTCACGCTTCCCGTCTCCGGTCTCAGCACCCCGACCGGTCTCGCGTTCCCGCCGGCCGGCAAACGGCCCAGGTGACACGGAGCACCACGGCGGCGAGCCGCTCGTCCAGGCGCGCCGGGCCGGGCACGTTCCGGTCCGGCGCGCCGGAGGCACGGTGGGGCGGAACGGCTCCATGGCGTACGACCCCACCGGTCACGGCGCGTCCGGTCACGAAGCGTCCGGTACGGGGACGTCCACGGGCTTGAGCGGTGCGGGACCGGCGCCGGCCTCGGGCACGGATCCGCCGCGCAGCTCCGGGGTCCTCGCGCCGACCCACAGAACCGCGAACAGACAGAGGAGACCGCCGCTGACCAGGGAGGTCACCCCGGAGGTCCAGCCCGCGACGACACCACCGCGCAGGTTGCCGAGGTGGGGGCCAGCCTGGCCGACGATCTGCTCGGCCGCCGTCACCCGGCCCAGCAGGGCGTCCGGTGTGTGGGTCTGGACGATCGTGCTGCGCGAGATCACCGAGACGGCGTCACCGGCCCCGGCGAGGGCCAGCAGCACGAGCCCGGCCCACGGGTCACGCACCAGGCCGAAGGCCGCGAGCGCCACGCCCCACAGCCCCGCCCCGCAGAGCATCACCGCTCCGGGACGCCCCAGCCGCGTGATCGGCCCGGACAGCGCGGACGCGGCGACGCCGCCGACGGCGAGCACGGACAGGAACAGTCCGAGGGTGCGGGGACTGCCGCCGAAGCGTTCGGCGTTGACCAGCGGGAACAGACTCGTCGGCATCGAGAGCACGGTGGCGGCCAGATCGGTGATCAGGGCACCGCGTACCGCCCGGTGACCGGCCAGGAAGCGGAGGCCGTCCAGCACCCCGTGCAGCCCGGCCCGGGACGGTTCGCCCGCGGGCGGCAGAGCGGGCAGCCCGAACGCGCCGTAGAACGCGAGCCCGAACGACAGGGCGTCGACGAGGTAGCACGGTCCGATGCCCGCCCAGGCGAGCACGACGCCGCCGAGGGCCGGACCGGTGAGCATCATGGCCTGACCGGTGACCTGCTGGAGCGCCAGTCCGGCCGCCACCTGGTCCTTCGGCAGCAGCCTCGGCACGAACACGCCCGCCGCGGGACCCCCGACCGCCGAGCAGCAGGACTGCGCGGCGACCAGGCCGAGCACGCCCGCCACCGGGACGTGCCCGGTGAAGCCCTGCACCGCGAGCAGCAGGGAGAAGACCGCCTGACCGACGGTCGCGAACAGGAAGATCCGCCGGCGGTCGCCGCGGTCCGCCCAGGAACCGGCGAACAGTCCGAACAGCACCATCGGCAGCGCCTGCGCCAGCCCCACCGCGCCGGTCCACACCGTGCTGTGCGTCATGTCCCAGACCTGGTACATCACGGTGACCATGGTCATGAAGCTGCCGAGCACGGAGACGGTCCGGCCGATCAGCAGACGCCGGAAGGCCGGGGAGGTACGCAGCGGCCGGACGTCGATCAGGGTTCGGGACAGGCTCATGAGGGGCGGCGGGACGCGCGGGGGTCGTTCACGTCGCGCAGGCTAGCCGGTGTCCATCGGCGCGGCGAATCGTTTTGACTTCAACCGCCACCGTCCCCGCGTACGACCGTCCCCGCCGTCCCCGCGTACGACCGCCGCAGCCCCGCAGCCCCGCAGCCCCGCAGCGCGAGAGGAGCGGCCGTCGGACGGACCGACGGCGTCAGTCCGTCCGACGGCGGGCCTGCCTCACCTCGCGGTGGACGGCCCAGGCGTCGGCGACCGGGCCCAGATGGCCGAGCTTGTCCGGGTTGAGCACCGAGCGGATGGCCTGGATCCGACCGTCGAGCACATCGAGGGCCAGCGTGTGCAGGATCTTGCCGTCCGGGGCGCGGAAGACCGCGCCGGGCTGGCCGTTGACCTCGTGCGGCTCGAAGGTCACGTCGATCCGGGCCAGCACGGGGAAGACGGACGCCAGGAGCCGGGCCACCTTCTCCGCGCCGACCACGGCCCGGGCCAGGTTCGGGGCGTTGCCCCCGCCGTCCCCGACCATCTGCACGTCGGCCGCCAGCAGACTCCGCAAGGCGTCCACGTCGCCGTCCCGCAACGCGTCGAAGAAGCGCTCCGCCAGCTCCTGCCGCTCCTTGCGGTCCGCTTCGAACCGCGGCCGGCCGGCCTTCATGTGGCGGCGCGCCCGCACCAGCAACTGCCGGCACGCAGCCTCCGAACGGCCCACCGCCGTGGCGATCTCGTCGAACCCGAAGGCGAACACCTCCCGCAGCACGAACACCGACCGCTCCAGCGGGCTGAGCCGTTCCAGCAGGAGCAGGGCCGCCATCGACACGGAGTCCGCCAGCTCCGCCGAGCGCTCAGGGTCCTGGTACGGATCGCTCAGCAGCGGCTCGGGCAGCCACGGACCCGCGTACTGCTCCCGCCGTACGCGCGCCGAGCGCAGGACGTCGATCGACACCCGCGTCACCGTGGCCGACAGGAAGGCCTTGACCGAGGTGGGCGGGGTCGTGGAACGGTCGAACCGGAGCCAGGTCTCCTGCACCGCGTCCTCGGCCTCGCTCACGCTGCCCAGGATCCGGTAGGCGATCGAGAACAGCAGCGCCCGCAGCTCCTCGAACTCCTCGGCCTTGTTCACACCGGTCTCCCTTCCCGTCGATCCCGCCCTGCCCCGTCGCCGCGCTCGTTCAGTGGAACTGTCCCGGCTCGTAGTCGCCGGCCGGCTGCCGGGCGATGATGTTCAGCCGGTTCGCCGTGTTCATGAAGGAGACCAGCATGACCAGGGCCGTGAGCTGTGCCTCGTCGTAGTGCTTGACGGCGTGCGCCCACACTTCGTCGCTGACCCCCTCGGCCGCGTCCGCGACCCGGGTGCCTTCCTCCGCCAGTGCCAGCGCGGCGCGCTCGGCCTCCGTGAAGACCGTGGCCTCCCGCCAGGCCGCGACCAGGTGCAGCCGCACCGGGGTCTCGCCGGCGGCCGCGGCCTCCTTGGTGTGCATGTCGATGCAGACGGCGCATCCGTTGATCTGGCTCACCCGCAGCGACACCAGCTCCTGCGTCGCGGCGGGCAACGCCGAGTCCTTCAGCGCCTTCCCGGCCGACATCAGGTGCTTGAGGGCCTTGCCGGCGGTCGGGTCGGCGAAGTAGTTCAGGCGCGCTTCCATGGTGGGCTCCCTCTGTTCGGCGGTGGTCACGACCCCTGAGACGAGGCAGCCCGCCCCCCTGTGACACGGACGGACGTGACCCGCGCCACATCACCCCGCAGGGCACCGCACCCGGGATCGCCGGGCTCGCCCGCCGGGCGGACGACGCGGCTCCGCGGACGCGCCGTAGCCTGCCCGCATGGCACAGCTGTCGCTCACACCGATCCGCTTCACCCCGGACGAGACCGCCGAGGTGGTCGCCCTCTACGCGAGCAACCCGGAGTACTGCCGTGCCGCCGGCGAGTACGACCCCGAGCACCTTCCGGCCGACAGGATCGAGGCGGACCTGCGGGAGGAGGCGGGCACCGAGGGGTGCGAGGTCCTGCTCGCCCGCGACGAACGGGACCGGATCGTCGGCCTGCTGTGCCTGCTCGACCGCCATCCCGTCGACGGGCACCCCTGGATCGGGCTGCTGCTGGTGCGCGCGAGCCTTCACCGGCGGCGGATCGGAAGGCGTCTGGCCGGACTGACGGAAGACCGGTACCGGCGCGAGGGCAGGGACGGCGTCAGGCTCGCGGTCCTGGAGAACAACCCGGCGGCTCTGGCCTTCTGGAGTTCCCTGGGCTGGCGGGAGATCGACCGCCGCGAGGACCGCCAGTACGGCCGCCCGTGCATCGTCATGCACAAGCCACTGACCTGAGGCTCCCCGGGCACGCGTCCGCACCGCCACCGGGTGTCCGCCGACGGTCTCCTGCCCGGAGAAGGACCGACTCGTCCCCGTCCGGCCCCCGTGCCCCCGTCACGGCCGTAGGCCCGCCTGCCTGAGGGCCAGCCTGGACAGGTCCGCGATGACCTGCTGGTCTCCGCGGCGCCAGGCGTCGGCGAGGCCGCCCGGTGGGGTGGGGAGCGTGGCGAGGCGGCGCTGCGGTCCGGTCAGGGCGCGCAGGGCGAGCAGGTCGGCGCCGCCGGGAGCCTCCAGGAGCCTGCGGGTGGTGGCGCTGCGCCGGATCCAGAGCAGGCGCGGCGGAAGCCACAGCACCAGGACGAAGGCCACCGAGAGGACGATCAGGGCGATGGCGGCCAGCAGGGCCACGCGGCCCACCAGGTCCTCCAGGGACTGTCCCGCGTCGGAGAGACCGGTGGCGGCGTCGGCGGCGGACCGGAGCGGCTTCTTCAGGGTGTCCCCGACGAACGGCACTTTCGAGGCCGCGTCGCCGGCGTCGTCGAGACCGTCGGCGAGGCTGTCGCCCGCGCTCTGGGCCTCCCGCCCCGGCTCGGCCAGCAGCATGATCGCGTGGTGGACCACCAGGGCGAACTTCACCGCGGCCGCGATCAGTGCCACGGCGACCAGGTCGGCGACCACCTGCCGGACCCGGCGCGCTGGGGTCTGGGCGTAGAGGCGCATGGGCGTACTCCTGTTCCGGCGATGCCGTGGACCGACCGGCGGAGCCTCGTGGGGTACGGCGGTTCGTGCTGCCGAGGCTCGACCGGTCGTGTGCGTACGGGGGAGTGGAGAAGGGGTGCGGGGAACGGGTTTCCGCGACCGGTGAGTTGAACGGGAGGAGCGGGCCGAGGACGGGCGGGCGCTGTGCCGGAGGTCGACAGGGGCGAGGGGGCGGGCCCGGACGGGTTCCCGGGCCATCGTGACATTCCGTCAGCGCGACTTCCCGTCTTTCGCGAAGTCGTGCACGGCGTGGTGCGTGGGGCGGGTGGGGGCGCCCCGGCAGGGGCGGCGGCCCCCGGACCCGGAACGGTGCCCCGGTCGGCCGCGTCCCGCGCGGGCCAGGGCCTTCCCGGCCCCGGAGGAGGGGCGGCGACGAGCCCGGCGGCGGGGACGCGGGCCGACGGGGAGGTGGGCCGACGGGGACGCGGCCGGTTCTCCGACGCCTCCGGGCGGGCCGTGCGCAGCGGTCACACGGCGGCGAGCAGGTCCTCGAGCGGCGCGGGCACCTGGCCGGGGGAGAGAGCCCGGACGAGGACACGGCCGTAATGGATCTTGCGGCCCTTCTTCGTACCGAGGAAGCGCCTCAACTGCCGCTGCGGGGAACGGCCGTGCTGGGCCGGCTGACGGACGAAGGTCCGCAGGGCACGCAGATCGCCCTCCTCCCGGATCAGCTCCTCCACCCGGGACACGCCCAGCGCGCGGATGAGCTCGTCCTCCAGATCCGCCGCGCAGACGAAGAACTCCCGCTGCCGCGCCCCCTCTCCCTCCGGACCGTCCTGGCCCAGGGCGCGGGCGTAGTAACCCCGTTCCGCCTCGTCGCACAGTCCCGTGAGGCGCAGGCCGAGGCCCTGCGGACCGAGGAGACGGGCGTGGCGCCCCACGCTCATGGCGCCGTTCATCGCCAGGACGCAGACCCCTTCGGCCTCCAGGTCCCGGCCGCGGCTCTCGGCGAGCGCGCCGACCGCCGCGAGATCGCTCGGCCCCTCGAGCAGCACGACCGTCTTCACGGACAGCTCCGCGGCCAGCTCGCGCGCGCGATCACCGGGGCCACCGGCCACCCACGCGGTGATCGTCTCCCGGAACGCCCCCATGTCGGTCATGGGCCGAGTCTGATCCCCGCCCGTCCGGCACGGCAACGGAATTCCACCGGTGCGCCCGCCCGGGGCACGCGGGCACCGGAGGGGGACCGGCACCCGCACGGGCCGGTCCCCCTCCCCGGTGCGAGGCGGTCCACCGTCGCCGGCCGAAGCGCGGAACCATGAACGGAAGTCCTCACCACGTGCGTTGACACGAGCATGAGTATGCTCGCGGAGTTGTCCGTCATGAAGCGGCGGGGTGATGGCGGGTGTGGGGGTTCATTCGATGATGACGTCGCAGCCCGGGACCGTCGGCGTGGCTTCGCCCGAGCCGGACCGCGCCGCGGCCTGGGGGACGGAAGAGCCGTCGGTGCTGCTGGTCGAGGACGACCCCGGCGACGCGCTGCTCGTGGAGGAGATGGTCGCCGACAGCGCACTCGGCATGCGCCTGCGCTGGGTGCGCTCGATGGCCGAGGCCTGCGACGTGCTCGCGTCCGAGGTCCCCGACTGCGTGCTGCTCGACCTGCACCTCCCGGACGCGCACGGCCTTGAAGCGGTGTCGAGGGTGCGCGAGCGCGCCGAACACGTCGCCGTCGTCGTCCTCACCGGACTCGCCGAGGAGGGGACAGGTCTGGCCGCCGTGGCCGCCGGCGCACAGGACTACCTGGTCAAGGGCCGGGTCGAGCCCGAGCTGTTCGGCCGGGCGGTCCGCTACGCGATCCAGCGCAAGCAGGCCGAACGCGACGCGGCCGCGTTGCAGGCGAGCCAGATGCTGGCCCAGGAGAACGCCCGCCTGGAGCGGGGGCTGCTGCCGCGCCCGCTGCTGCGCGGGGACGGCGTCGAGGTCGTGACCCGGTACCGGCCCGGCCGCGCGCACGCGCTGCTGGGCGGGGACTTCTACGACATCGTGCAGAGCGCCGACGGCACCGTGCACGCCCTGATCGGCGACGTCTCCGGGCACGGCCCCGACGAGGCGGCCCTCGGGGTCGCGCTGCGCATAGCCTGGCGCACCCTCGTGCTCAGCGGTGTCACCGGCGCCGACCAGGTGGCCCGGCTGGAGGAGATCCTCATGGCCGAGCGGGCCAGGAACGGAGTCTTCGCCACCCTGGTCATCCTCAGCGTCGGTCCCGGCCGGCGGCGCGTCCGGATGGTGCGCGCGGGCCATCACGGCGTCCTGCTGTGCGGGACCGGCGGTGTCGAGTGGCTGGAGGTCCCCGGCGGCCCTGCGCTCGGCATCATCCCCGGCGGGGCGCGCTGGCCCGTGGAGGAACTCGCGCTCCCGGAGGGCGCGGCGATGGTGCTGTTCACCGACGGCCTCTTCGAGGGGCGCGTCGGCCGCGGAACGGAGCGGCTGGGCGAGGAGGGACTGCTGGCGATGGCCCGTGAACTGGCGGGTCTGCCGCCGGCCGCGTTCGTCGACGGACTCATCGACCGGGCCGAGGCACTGGCCGAGACACAGGGCGGCCTCGCCGACGACGTCGCCGTGCTCCACCTGCGCTGGGACCGGTGACCGTGAAGGGCGTGCGTGAGAACAGCGGCTTCGAGGACGGGACACGGAACATGACCGGCGCACGGTGGGCCGGACGCCGGCTGACGGTACAGGGCTGGATCAGGATGGTGCTGGCGCTCATGGCGCTGCTGGTGGTCGTGGGCGCCGTGGTCGGCGCGGGGCTGCTCCGGAGCACGGCCGCGGTCACCGACCATCTGCTCCTGGACGTCGAACCCGCGCAGACGGAGGCGTACCGGCTGCAGTCGGCCCTGGTGAACCAGGAGACGGGGATCCGCGGCTACGCCATCGCGGCCGACCGCCAGTTCCTCGACCCCTACCTGCAGGGCCGGAAGGACGAGGCGTACGCCGCCGCCCGGATGCGCGCCCTCATCGGCGACCGCCCCGGACTCCTCCGTGAACTGGAGACGGTCGAGAAGCGGGCGGCCGACTGGCGGCGCACCTACGCCGACCCCCTCGTGAAGGACATCACCCCGGGCGAGCCCCGCACGCTCGACCCCGTGACCGCCGAGCGCGGCAAGAAGTCCTTCGACCGCATCCGCGGCGCGTCGGCCGAGCAGATCGCCGGACTGGCGGCGGCGGTCGACCACGGCCAGGACCAGCTGGCGTCCGCGCGGTGGGTCCGTGACGCGGTGTTCACCGCCATGGTCGTGGTGTTCCTGCTGACCGGTGTGGTGCTGACGGTCCTGGTCCGCGTACTGGTGACACGTCCGCTGGACGACCTGCGCGTCGCCACCCGCCGGGTGGCACAGGGCGACTTCGACCACGCCATCGCCGGAGGCGGACCCGCAGACCTCACCGCCGTGGCGGGCGACGTCGAGGACATGCGGCAGCGCATCGTCGCCGAACTGGACGCCTCCCGCGAGCAGCGGGAGATCCTGGCGCGGCAGACCGCGGACCTGGACGCGCAGGCGGTGGAGCTGCGCCGCTCCAACGCCGAACTCGAACAGTTCGCGTACGTGGCCTCCCACGACCTCCAGGAACCGCTGCGGAAGGTCGCCTCGTTCTGCCAGCTGCTGGAGAAACGCTACGGCGACCAACTGGACGACCGCGCGCGGCAGTACATCGACTTCGCCGTCGACGGCGCCAAACGCATGCAGGTCCTCATCAACGACCTGCTCACCTTCTCCCGGGTGGGCCGCGTCAATGACGCCCGCCTGCCGGTCGACCTGGACCGGGCGCTCAGCAAGGCACTGGCGAACCTGGACGGTTCGGTCGCCGAGAGCGGCGCGCGCATCGACCGGCCGGACGAACTGCCCCAGGTCGTCGGGGATCCGACCCTGGCCACGATGCTCTGGCAGAACCTGGTCGGCAACGCCGTCAAGTTCCGCAGGCCCGACCGCCCCCCGCACGTCCGCATCACCTGTGCGCGGGACCCGGAGGACCCCGGAGCCTGGCGCTTCTGCGTCACCGACAACGGCATCGGGATCCCCGGCGAGTTCGAGGAGAAGGTCTTCGTCATCTTCCAGCGGCTGCACAGCCGCGACGCCTACGGTGGAACCGGCATCGGCCTCGCGCTGTGCAAGAAGATCGTCGAACACCACGGCGGCCGCATCTGGATCGACACCACCCACACCGACGGCACGCGCTTCTGCTTCACCGTCCCGTCCGCCGGCACGGCGGACGCCCTTCACGACAGCACCGAGGACAAGGCCCTGACATGACGACCCCCGCCGGCACCCCCATCGACGTCCTCCTCGTGGAGGACGACCCGGGCGACGAGCTGATGACCCGGGAGGCGTTCGAGGACAACAAGATCGGCAACACCCTCCACGTGGTGCGCGACGGCGAGGAGGCGCTCGACTTCCTCTACCGGCGCGCCGCCCACACCGGGGCGCCCCGCCCCGACCTGATCCTCCTCGACCTCAACCTGCCCAAGTACGACGGCCGCCAGGTCCTGGAGAAGATCAAGTCGGACCCGGCGCTGTCCCACATCCCGGTCGTCGTCCTCACCACCTCGGCGGCGGAGGAGGACATCCTGCGCAGCTACAAGCTGCACGCCAACGCCTACGTCACCAAGCCGGTCGATCTGGACCAGTTCATCGCGGCCGTCCGCCAGATCGACGACTTCTTCGTCCAGGTGGTGCGCCTGCCACGGCAGAACGGCTGATCAGGAACCGGCGGCCCCCGGCTGCCAGGTGGCCTGCACCAGGGCCCGTTCGACGCCCGCCAGATAGACGGCCGCGGCGAGCCAGGCCCGTGCGTAGCGGTCCGGGTCGGCCCCGCCCGTCCGGCCGAAGACGTCCCGGGTGCGCCGGTCGGCCTCCGCGGCGAGGCCGGCCGCCAGGTCCGCGGCCGTCGGGAAACCACCGCGCCGCAAGGCAGCCCCGTCCCCGCGCAGATCGCCGTCGCGCGCGGGTTCCGCGACGGCCCTGCGGCCGCCCGAGACGGCGACCTCGACCAGCCGCCGCAGCCGCCACAGCGGTGCCTGCGCCAGCGGGTCCGGCGCCTCGCCGCCCGGTCCGTCCACGACGGCGGCGCGTACGACGTCCGGCGGCGGGAAGTGCGCGCCCTCCAGCCGGTCGTAGCCCAGGTCGGCGTGGCCCCGCCACTCCGCGGGCAGCCGCAGCGTCGCCTCGGTTCCCGGCAGCGGGGCGACGGCCAGCGGGCGGAGCGTGGCGGCGCGGTCCGGGTCCAGCCGGCCGACGACCCGCAACCGCAGTCCCGGCCGGGAGGCCAGCCGGCGGAAGTTGGCCGTGTGGGCGAGGCCCGGGTGAGCGGAGGCCGGGGCCAGCCGCATCAGAACGCCCTCGGCGTCCGGCCGCCCGGCGGGCAGCTCCCGGGCGATCAGGTGCTCCCCGGCCGCCCCGACGAGGACCAGGTCGCAGCCGACCAGCTCGCGGGCCGCCTGCTCGGCGCTCTCCGGATCGGCGTCCGGAGCCGCCGTCAGCCGTTCGGTGACGGCCTCGGCGAGCGGACGGGCGAACAGCGCGGCGAGGGGCCCCGAGGTCCACGACCCGCCCGCGAGCGGAGTCGCCCGCACCCCCTTGCCCGAGCCGAGACGGCCGTCCGACGACACGGTCGCACCGGAGATCAGCAGCCCGCCGCGGGCGAGCTGGGCGTGATCGAGGTTTCCCGAGCCGAGCGCCACGGTCGCGGTGGCCGCGCCCTGGGCGCGGGCCGGTCCGCCGGGCTTGACGTCGGCGACCGAGAACCAGCGGCCGTCGTCGGAGACGACATGGGTGACGACACCGCCGTACCCCGTGGCGGAGATCACCGGCTCGCTGCAGACCCCGTGCACCCGCAGGCTGCCGGCCGGCCGGTAGGCGCGGCGGGCGGTGCCGATCACCGTGGGCCCCGGCGCCCCCGCGTCCAGCAGGGCCGTGGTCAGGAGCAGTTCCCGTACCTGTGCGACGAGGTCGGCCAGCCGGTGGCCGTCGTGCCGGGCGCGTGCGCCCCGCAGCCCTCGTACGACCCGCAGCGCGGCCGCCTCGGCGCGGTGCAGTCCGGCGAGACGGGCCGTGTGCGCGGCCCTCAGCAACTCGGCCTGGGGGACCGCGCCCGCAGCGGGCACCCCGGCGGCGAGCAGGGCCGCGGCCGCCGACCACAGTTCGGACGCGGCGGCCACCTGGGCGTCGGTGAGGGCGACGGGCTCCGCCGGCTCGGTGACGGTTTCTGTGGGGAGCGCCCCGGCGGACGCGGCGGTGGATTCCCCCGCGGGGCCGGCGGTGTGCGGCACCCCGGGAGCGGGGGCGGGCGGCACCCCCGGAACGGTGGCGGGCGGGGCGTCGGCGACAGCCGTGGCCGCGGCGCCGGTGGCCGCGTCGGCGACCGTGCCGGAGTCCTCCGGCCGCGCGCCGTCGCCACCGGTCTCCGCCTCGGCGTCCGGGTCGGCCAGCGGGCAGGCGCCGAGGACGGCGGCCCGGTGCAGGCACCGGGGGGCGAGCAGACAACTGCACACCACCTGGTCCGCGTCCGTGACGGAGCCGGACGGGCCGGGGGAGAGCACGACCTCCGCGTCCTCACCGCACCGCACGCGCCGGACCGTGCCGTCGGTGACGACCGGCAGGGCCGTGTACGACGCGATCGCGGCGTCCAGCTTCTTGCGCAGCCTGCTGGTCAGGCCCTCCACGGCGGAGGCGACCACATCGGGCACCACCGGGGGCAGTTCGGCGTTCAACGGGCTTCTCCGCGGAGACGGTCGCCCACCCAGCGGGCGAGGGCGAGGGGACTGAGCGCGGCGACGGGCATGCCGGCCGCGACGAGTTGCTGCGCGACGGGCACCGAGTAGCGCGGGGTGCCGGTGTCGTCCAGGGCGGCGCACCCCATCAGGTGAACCCCGGAGCTCGCCAGGGCCCGTACCTCGCCGAGGAGCCCGCCCAGCGGGTAGCCCTCCTCGAAGTCGCTCACCACGACCACGAGGGTCCGGCTGGGCACGGTGACCAGGGAACGGGCGTGGCTGAGCCCGGCCGCGATGTGGGTGCCGCCGCCGACCCGCACTTCCAGGAGCAGCGACAGCGGGTCGTCGACCCGGTCCGTCAGGTCGATCACGTCCGTCGAGAACGCGAGGAAGTGCGTGGACAGGGTGGGCACACCGCCCAGCACGGCCGCCGTCAGGGCCGACCAGACGACGGATGCCTCCATCGACCCGGACACGTCGACCACGAGGATCAGCCGCCAGTCGGCCTCCTTGCGCGAGCGGGTGCTGAACACCGGCCGCTCGGGAACCACCACGGTCCGTCCGTCTGCCGTGCGGTGGGTGTGGGCCAGGTTGGCCCGCAGGGTGCGCGGCAGGTCGAGCCGGCCGCCGGGCCGCCTCGTGGGGCGGGGCGTCGCGAGCCCGGTGAGGGCCGGGCGCATCCGGGTGGCGAGTTCCTCGGCCAGCTCGTCGACCAGACGGCGTACGAGCGGGCGCAGGCGGGCCAGCTGCTTCTCCGGCATTCCGCCGGCCAGGGACAGCACCGAGGTCAGCAGGTCGACCGAGGGGCGGACCGAGGCCGGGTCGAGTTCGGCCAGTACGTCATTGCGCCCCTGGTCGGCGGCGCGGGCCAGCACCTCCTCCCGGACCTGCGACCCGAACAGCGCCTCCAGTTCCTCGGCCCACTCACGGGCCGTCGGGAAGGACGCCTCCCGGCCGCCGCCCCGGCCGGGGGAACCGCCTTCCCGGCCGAGGTCGGAGGAACCCTCGCCGCGGCCGGTGCCGTACAGCTCGTCGAGCGCGTGCGCGTAGCGGCGGGCGTTCTGCGGGAGCTTGTCGGTCTCACGGCCGAGGAGCAGCCGCCAGCGGTCGGCGGGCGTGATCCGCGGAGGGCCGGACGGTGGTGCGGTGGCCGCCGCGGCCGAGGAGTACGGCGGTGCCACGGGCGTGGACACGGAGTGCCCGGCTCCGGTCCGGCCGGGGACCGCGCGGATCCCGGAGTCCTCCGTCCGGATGACGTCCGTGTCCGCAGGCAGACCCAGCGCGCCGAGTGCCGCGAGTCCCGCCGCGTCCGCGGCCGTCCACAGGGCGAGGAGGTGCGGCGAGACGGTGAGCGACAGGTCGGGACGGTCGCCCAGCCGCTCGGTCACGGTGTGCAGGAGACGGTCGCGGCCCGCGGGGGTGAGCGTGTCGAAGCCTCCGCGCAGGGCGGGCAGCCGGTCCAGGAAGCCCTGGTCGGTGAGCGTGTCCACGCGGTCCAGGAGCGGGTCGAGCGCCGTCGGCGCCGACTGGAGCAGCGCGGCCGCGCCACTGAGCAGCCCGCCGAGACGGCGGCCCAGGGCGTGTCGCGTCTCCGGGCCGGTGGCCGTGTCGATCCAGCCCGCGACGCGCGCGCCGAGGACGGCGGAGTCGTCGAGGTCGAGCAGCACCCGGGCGGCCAGCGCGGCGCCCTGGACGAGCGGCGAGCCGGTGCGGGCGAGGGCGCCGAGAGCGTCGTCCATCCGCAGTCCGAGGCGGTGTTCACCGGCCCGCGAGGCCAGTTCGACGAGCGCCGCCGTGTCCTCCGGCCGGTCGCTGCCCGCCAGCCCGGGCAGGGTGCGGACCGCCGATTCCAGCAGCTCGGCGGCCAGTTCGGCGGCGGCCTGCCGGGTGTCGGGACCGGTGCCGGGCAGATGGCCGCGGCACAGCGCCTCCAACAGGTCGAGCGCGGCGAGGAGCTCGGGCAGAGTGGCCGAGGCGGGGAAGAGCGCGGCGGCGTCGGCGAGCCGCTCCGACACGAGCGCGGGCAGATCGCAGCGGGCGGCGGCGCCGAGTGCCGCGAGGACCTGGGCACAGGTGGGCCCGCCGTCCGCGGACTCCCGGCGGAAGGTCTCCCGCAGGGTTCCCTCGGCGGCCAGGGCGGGGGTCACTCCCCGTATTCCGGCCAGGTCCAGCCGTACGGGGACGGCCGGGCTCCAGGACACCCGCCAGCGGGTGGTGAGCGCGGACGCGTCGCCCGTACCGGCCACGGCCACGGTCTCGCCGTAGCCCGCGCCGCACACGGCGAGGCGCTGGAGCAGGACCTCGCGGCGGCCGTCGAGCGCGGAGCGGAGCGGGTCGAGCCGCAGCTCGCGCGCCGCGGGGTCCTCGGGGCCGGGCAGCCGCAGCGCGGCCACCTCCGCCTCCACGCACGGACCGAGGCCCGAGCGGGGTGTGCCCGGCGCGATCCGGCCCCGGTCGGTGCCGACCAGGACCACTTCGAGCGCCCGCGCGAGGGCCCGGCCGCGGCCCAGCGGTTCGCCCTGTCCCATCACGCTCGTCAGCGCTTCGAGGACCTCGCCCCGTCCCGGCGCCGCGAGTCCGCGCACCCGCGCGAGGTCGCCCGCCATCCGCAGGGTCTCGGCGGCCTCGCCCGTGCCGGCGGGGTGTCCGGCCGAGCGCAGTTCCCGGCACACGTCGGTGATCGCCCGCGCCGCCGCCTCCCCCACCCGCTCGGGGTCGCCACCGGCCCGGAACACCGCCTGCTGCCAGCGCGGGTCCCGGATGCCCGCCGGGTAGCCGGAACGGGAGTCCAGCAGGTCGAAGGCGTAGGGGACGAGGGACGTGACGACGTCCGGGGTCTCGGGACGGACACCGCGGCCGGCCGGAGTCGGGACCCCGCCCGCGGCACCTGACCCTGAACCTGAGCTCGAGACCGAACCTGAACCCGAGCTCGAACCCGGCGCCGGATCCGGGTCCGGACCCGTCCCGGCCGTCGTGGCCGTCAGCGCCGGGGCGTGGAACGCGCCGACGACGGCCGCGACCCGGCGTCCGCCGTCCGCCGCGCGGGCGATCGTCTCGCGCATGTGCGCCTCACGGGCCAGGTCGAGCGCCGGTGCGCCGCCCGAGGCCTCGGCGTCGCCGCGCAGCGCCCAGCCGACACCGAGCGCGGCGCGGCGGATCGCCTCGGGAGTGGATCCCGGGGCGAGGACCTCCACACAGCGGTCCCACAGGTCGTCACCGTCACGGCCGGTCCCGGACGCGGCGAGCGCGTTCCCGAAGGAGACGGGCGCGGCCAGGGCCGCCTCCTCGGCGACCGCGGACCGCGTGTCACCGGACGGGAGGGGGCCGTCGGCGTCCGACCGGGGATCGCTCCACCGGGGATCGGACATCGGCAGATCGCAGCACACGACGTCAGCTCCCCGGTCCCGCGCCCAGCGGACCGCCGCCAGCTCAGGGGAGAAGTCGGCGAACGGATAGAAGCCGAGCCGGCCGTTCTCACCGGCCCCGGCGAGCGCGACCGGCGCGACGGTGCCCGGGGCGGCCAGATGGGGCAGCCACGCCTGGAAGTCGGCCGGCAGCTCCACGCACACGACCTCCGCCCCGAACGCGTCGAGCAGGGCGGGCACCGCCGAGGCGAGCGCCGGGCTGTGGTGCCGTACGCCCAGCAGGTACGGCGCCAGGGAGTCGGCGAGGGCGGTGACGGCCGCCCGTGGATCCTGGGTGTACGTCACCGGAGGTTCTCCCGCAGGTCCCAGAGCCTGCGCCACAGCGCGGAGCCGTCCTCGGCGCGGCGGCGCACCGGGCCGTCCCAGTAGCCGAGCAGACGTGCGTGGTCGGCGGGGTCGTCCTTGCGGACGACGCCCAGCAGGTGACCGGGGACCAGGTCGAGGGAGTCGGCCCCGGGAAGATAGGCGGCGGCCACCCCGAGGGAGACCGCGACCTGCACCGCCTCGGCCGTCGACATGACCGTGCCCGGCCGTTCCACGTCCCAGCCCTCGGCCGAACGGCCGGCCCTCAGGTCGCGGAAGACCGTGACCAGCACGTCCAGGACCGCGTCGTCGACCCCGAAGGCGGCACCCGCCCGCTCGACGGCCGCGACGGCCTGCCGCCGTACGAGCGCGGTCTCGGCCTCGACGTCGGCGATCGGGTGGACGGTCTCGAAGTTGAAGCGGCGCTTGAGCGCGGCGGACATCTCCGAGACCCCGCGGTCGCGGAGGTTGGCGGTGGCGATGACGGTGAACCCGGGGGCGGCCGCGACCTGCGCGTCGTCGGTGCCGGCCAGTTCGGGCACGCTCATCCGCCGGTCGGACAGGATCGACACCAGCGCGTCCTGCACCTCGGGCAGACAGCGGGTGATCTCCTCGACGCGGGCCACCCGCCCGGCCCGCATGGCGGCCAGCACCGGGGAGTCGACCAGCGCCGTCGGCGTCGGGCCCTGGGCGAGCAGCAGGGCGTAGTTCCACCCGTAGCGCAGGGCGTCCTCGGTGGTGCCCGCGGTGCCCTGGACGGTCAGCGCGCTGGTGCCGCAGACGGCGGCGGACAGCAGCTCGGAGAGCATGGACTTGGCCGTGCCCGGCTCACCGACCAGCAGGAGACCGCGCTCTCCGGCGAGGGTGACGACACACCGTTCCACCAGGGCGCGTTCGCCGACGAACTTGGGGGTGATCACGAGCTTGTCGGGCAGCGTGTCGTGGCGCTCGGGGAGTGCGAGGGGCTCGCCGGAGCTGCCGCACACGAAGGTGATGACGGCGCGCGGTGTCAGCCGCCAGCCGGGCGGACGGGGGCCCGCGTCGTGGGCGGCGAGGAAGGCGAGTTCGGTGGCGTGGCGCTCCTCGGCGGGCAGGGTCTGCCGCGCCGGAAGGGCCGTCGCCGTGTCGGTCGAGGGCATGCGTGTTCCTTGTTCGGTAGGTACGTGTGTCGCAGGTCTGTCGTGGGTGTGTCGTGAGTGGCGGAGGCGCCGGGGCCCGTGCCGGTGGAGGCCGGGCCCCGGCGGTGTGTCAGCGGCGGCGGTTCGGCCGTGTCTCGAACTTCTCGAACCGGGGTCCGCCGCCTTCCTGGACCTGCCGCCAGACCCTCCGGTACAGGTCCGCGACCGGTTCGGTCGGCACGATCACGGAGAGCAGGGCCTCCTCGCGCCACAGCAGGTCGTCGTACAGCGGCCGCTTCCACTGCTCCAGCGGAACGCGCGGAGCCTTCGGCACCACCCAGCCGCCGGGCAGGAACAGCGAACGCCCGGCCCTGGTGCGGCTGGCCTCCACGACCAGGTCGGTGGCCGCCAGTTCGGCACGGGCCGCCTTGAGGCGGGCCGGCTTCCACCCCGTCCAGCGGGCCGTCATCCGGTCCGTCGGGTCGGGCATGGCGAGCAGCATCAGATAGAGCGCGGCGGCGTCCTCCCCGAGGCCGTGCTCCTTGGCGGCCTCCGTCACCAGGTCCGGCACCGAGCGGGTCGGGTCCTGCGGCCACCAGGTGCCGTCCTTGCCCCGCTCACCCGCCTGCGGGTCGCCCGGATCGGAGAGCAGGGCCTCGAAGCGGGCCGAGCGGGCCAGCCGCAGGGCCACCTCCACCTGGTAGGGACGCTGGCCCTCGACGCGCAGCGCGGGCAGGTACGGGTCCTGGCCCGCCTCGTCGAGCAGCGAGACCCGCAGGGCGGGGGAGGGCTGGTCGTCGTGCGTGGCGAGGACGACGGCACCGTAGCGCTCGAAGCCCTTGCCGACCTCGGTCGGCGCTCCCGCCGTCTTCCGGAAGGCGGTGAGGCTGACGTACTGGTTGAGGTCGAGCATCAGCCCGGGGTGCGAGAGCCGGTCGCGGACGGCGTCGAGAGCGGCGGGCAGCGCGGCACGGATCGGATCGCCGGCCGGCAGCCGGTGGGCGAGCCAGGCGGCGAGCCCCACGAAGCCGAGCAGGACCGGTCCGCCGAATCCGGCCCCGTCCTGGTCCACGCACTTGACCCGGTCGCCGTCGACCGCCCACTCCAGGTCACGGGTGAGCCGGGGCTCACCGGCCGGGTCCAGCAGGGCGGGCAGCGCCTGGCGGACGTTCCACTGCCCGTGCTTGAAGGCGCGCACCGCGTCGCCGAGCAACTCCTCGGGAACGGCGGCGCGCCGGCCCACCCTGCTGTTCCAGACCTCGGCCGCGGCGGCCCAGTCCGGTCCCTCGGTCCACAGGCGGGCGGGCTCGGCGGGCAGCAGCGCGGCCACGACCGCGGCACGGACCACCGGATCCACCTGGCGCAGTTCCTCCTTGGCCACGGCCGCCGCGGCGGACTTCACCCCGATGTCCCGGCACGCCTGCGCGGTCAGGAACGACCGTTCGTAGACGTCGACCCGGGGCAGACCGGCCACGATCAGCCGGGCCATGGTGTCGGTGACGCCCGTCAGACGGGCGAACTCCTCGGCGGCCTGCGGGAACCAGGGTGCCGGGCCGTGTACGGACAGCTCCGCGAGGAACGCGCCGAGCCGGCCCGCGCGCCCGTCCTCGCCCAGCGGGGCCGATTCCCGGAGCTCATAGGGCTCCGGGACCTCGAAGCGCCCGGCCGGATCGTGGAAGAAGCCGGTGAAGACACAGCCGTCGTCGTCCTGCGACAGACGTCCCACCACGGCGACGAAGGAACCGCCGCCCAGCGGCAGCACACCGTTCCACGCGCCCTCGCGCCAATCGCCCGACGGGGTGCGCAGCACGCCCGCCCCGAGGCGCAGCTCCACCTTGCGCCAGTGCGAGCGCCCGGCCTCCGGCATCAGACCCAGGGCGTCGAACTCGGCGAGCAGCGCCTGCAGGGCCGCACGGTGATCGTCGGAAGTGGTGCAGGCAGCGGCCCGGAAGGCCAGGGCGGGCACGCGGTCGAGCAGGTTCTCCAGGTGCGGCTGGCCGACGGGCACCCGCCGTCCGTCGAGGTGCAGGGGTGCCGCCGGTCCCTCCACCGCGGCCGCGTCGGTGAGCCGGGCCGCCCGCCCGAACTCGCGCAGGGCACGGAAGACGGTGTCGGCCTCCTCGTCCCGGTTCCACCAGTAGCGGGTCGTTCCGGACAGCCCGTTCGTGGCCTCGAGGAGCACGGTGTCCGGCGGGCCGGCCGGGCCCTCCTCCTGCGGGCCGCCGTCGAGGGCGCGGGTGAGCCGGGCCGCCACCGCGTCCAGGACGGCCTGCTGGCCGCCCGCGTGCCGGACGACACCGGCGATACCGGCGACCAGCGCGTCGTGGGTGACCGGCAGGAGGGAACGGATCGCCTCGGGCAGGGCGTCCTTGTCCTCGTGGCCGGCGGCGGACAGCAGGGCCGCCGCCGTGTCGCGGTCGACGCGCCGCAGCGACGCGGAGCCCTCGAGGTCGCGGGCCGTCAGACACTCCCAGTACTGCACCGGCGGCAGCAGCAGCGAGCCCTCGCCGTAGGCTCCGGGCACGCGGTCGGTCTTGGCCACCGAGGTGGTGACGCCGTCCGCGTCCACGATGGCGAGGCTCCAGCTCTCGCGGACGACCGCCCGCGCCTCCTCCGCGCCGGGGAAGACCACCAGCGTCGAGGGCCGGGCGACGTCCGCGGGCAGGGTGACGGTGTGTCCGGCCAGGTCCTGGGTGCGCACGGAGCCGTCGGGCAGCTTCACCGAGCGCAGACCGACCAGACCGTCCACGGGCGCGGAGGCGGGCGTGGCGCCGGCGGTCGGCGACGGGCTCAGCCGGCCCCCGCCGAACGTGCTGCCCTCGGGGGTGTCCCGCAGGGCGTCGGCGAGGAAGGCGGGCCTGCTCGCCCGGCCGCGCTCACCCGTCGTCGGGTCGTACTCGTACCAGTCGTGCGTGCCGTCGTCCGAGCTCCACACCCAGTACGAGACGCCGTCGCAGAGCAGCTGGTGCTCCTCGGGCAGGGTGGTGTCCCCGGCGTGCAGGACGCCACCGCCGCCGGTCGTGCGGCCGCCGCCGGGCAGGGGCAGGGTGATCGGGCCGTTGCCCTGGTACCAGTCCATGCGGGTGCCCCGGGTGTTCCGGGCTCCCTCCAGGGACAGCAGGTGGTCGGGGCGGGTGTGCCAGTAGCCGCGCAGGCCGTCCTTGTGGTCGTTCCAGTAGACGAGGAGCTCCCCGTCCACGTGGTGGAAGCCCGGGTCGCCCCAGGTGCTGTTCGCCGGGATCCGCAGGTCGTGGGTGAGCAGCGTGCCCTCGGCGCCGATCACCCGTGCCTGGGCGGCTCCGGCCACCACGAGGTGGGGCCAGGCGTCGGCGACGACCACGTCCTCGACGTCGGCCTTGGGGACGAGGGAGGCGACCGCGTCCTCCCAGGCGGGCCAGCCGAGTTCGTCGAAGAGCCCCGCCCGCAGGGTGCGCGCCAGCACCGGAGCGAGGTCGGTGGCGGCCGCGGCACGCACCTCGTCCTCGGCCAGCGCCAGCGCCTCGGCGGGCAGCCACTTCAGCCGGGCCAGCGCGTCGGGCAGCTGGGGCAGGCCGACCGCGGTGAACCGCCGCACGACCGCGCGCACCCACTCCGCGAGCAGGGGAGCGCCGCCCGGCGACACCGCCAGGAGCGCGATCGCCCGCCGCGACTGGTCGTCGTTGCAGAACCGGTCCGCGCCCCGGTGGAACGCCCCGTGGAAGCGGCTGTCGGCGGCCAGCGACACCAGGTCGCGGCGTCCTTCGCCGAGGGCCCACTGCGTCAGCAGCAGCGCGTCGCCCTTGTGCGGGGCGGCCACCGGAACGTCCAGCGACAGCAGCAGGTCGATCAGGTCGAGATCGTGGACGACCCTCAACGCGGCACCGGACGCGGCGAGTTCGGTCCGCAACCGGTCGGCGGTCCGTTCCACCAGCGAATACAGCTCGGCCATGCGGCTGGGATCACGCCAGGACCGGGTCCGCTGCCGGTAGGCCAGGAACCGCTCCAGCCAGCCCGCGGCACCGTCCTGCGGCCGCTGCTCCCCGGGCAGGGAGGCGTCCCACAGCCCGGCGGTGGCGCCGGAGGCCTCCAGCATCTCCAGCCACATCGCCGGCATGTCGCTGTCGTGGGCGGCGGGCATCAGATCGAGCAGGACGCCCCGCACCCGCGGCTCGCGCGTGGCCAGGGCGACCAGCGCCGTGCGGTGGCCCTTCCACCAGCCGGCCGGCGCGCGCAGGGTCGCCGGCAGCGTGAGGAGTTCGCGGACGTACTCCTGCTCGGCGAGGTTCGCGTCCAGTCCGGCCGCCCGGGCCAGCTTGCGCAGGTCGTTCGCCATCTGCACCGACGGCGGCAGCCCGCCCGCGGTGCGGCGCAGGCACAGCCGGGTGAAGCGCCGCAGCGCGTCCTCGGCCGGCACGCGCGCCGCCAGCTCCCTGGCGTAGGCGGACAGCACCTTGACCGGGAGGGCACCGGCGAGCGCGAACTCCAGGAACACGGCGTCCAGCCGCTCCTCCTGCACCGCGAGGCCGTGCTCCGCCTCGGCCTTGCGGGCACGGGTGAAGAGCTGGGCCGCGTAGGTGGCGTTCTCCTCCGCGAGGAACACGCGCCCGGCCTGCTCGTAGAACGTCGGCAGGAAGTGCGGCACCGAGGCGGCCAGCCGGTCCCCGAGTTCCACGAAGGCGTCGAGGGCGGCCTTCGGACGGGACTTGACCTGCCGGGAGGCCCGCTCCAGGTCCGGTACCACGCGCAGCGCGTGGTGACCGTCCTTCGGGTGGTGCACGAGCACCCACTCCGGGAAGCCCAGCGACTGGCGCGGCCCCAGCCCGACGACGACGGGTTCGGCGTCCTGCTCCAGGCCGAGGAACCCTGCGGCCAGGTCCTCCGCCGCACCCAGCTCGCCCGCGACCAGCCGCACCACCACCCGGTCGTCCAGGCCCGGGTGACGGTACGTCCGCGCCGTCAGCGGCACGCCCAGCTCGCCCGCCCCCTCCGTGCCGGGCGGCAGCACCGCTCCCGCCGTCAGCAGTTCCTCGTACGACACCTGCGTCCCCCCGCTCATGCGTTCTTGCCCTCCTCGATGACGCGCCCGGCGTACAGCGCCGCGGCCATCCGCATCCCCTCCGACCAGGCGACGGGCCCCACCTCGCCCAGCGGCAGGGCGCGGCCCTCCTGGTCCCGCCAGGTGAGCGCTCCGGTCTCGACCTCGCTGTCCCAGTACGGCTCCCCGATCCACACCGAGGACTCGAGGGTGCGTCCGCCGTCCCGCACCCGGGCGGTCGCGTAACCCCCGGAGACGCGGTAGCCGAGCGAACTCGCCCGCGCGGCGAGCGCGAAACGGGAGCGGAACGAGCCGCCGGCGAAGTCCCTCACCTCGGTGGCCTTCGCGCGGAGGTCCTCGGGCCGGTGCCATGTCGCCCGGTGGATCTGCTCGACCCGCTGCACGATGCCCAGTTCGGCCGCGAAGTCGCGCAGGTCGTCGAGGTCGGGGAGCAGCACCGGGTGCGGCAGCGTGACCGTGCGCGGGGCTATCCGGACGGTCTCGCCGTCCAGGTTCACCAGCCGCAGTTCGCCGGCGTCGGTGGCGCCGCGCAGGAAGCCCACGTCGTCCGGGTCGTCACCGACCACCACCAGGTCGCGCAGCGCGGACTGCCACGCCTCGTCGGGCCACACCCGGGCCAGCAGCCCGGTGGGCACGGGCAGCGACGACACCATCCACGCGTCGACCTGCTCCACACACGCCGAGGCATGACGGTCGAGCCACTCGGCGAAGCGCCGCAGCCGGTCCACCTCCGGGTGGTCCTTCAGCGCGCGCGGGAGCGACTTCAACTGCCGTCCCGCCGCCCGGCCCGAGGTGGCACGCGCCGCCACCCGCCCTTCCACAAGGGCGACTTCATACCCGTCACCCGCCGCCAGCCACCCCACGAGCCACAGCCTTCCGCATCGAGGAAACCAGATGAGAGCACAGTTCACCCAGGTCAGTCCGTCCCGGGTGGAGTGCGACTATGCAGCGAACGCTAGCGTCGGCCACTGACAACCGGCCCCCGTACCCCCAGATCGCGGGCACCGCACCCGAGCCGGAGCCGGCACCGCTATCGTGCGTGGGGTGTTCGACTCGTATGCGGGAACGGACGATGCCGCGGTCGCGGCAGCCGCGGCCCGTGCCGGGGCGGACGTGGTGCGGGCCATGTACGGCCGGCGCCTCGCCCGTATCGACAAGGGCGGCGGGGACTTCGCCACCGCCGCCGACGTGGAGGCCGAGAGGACGATCCTCGGCGTCCTCCACGAAGCCCGGCCCGACGACGCCGTGCTCGGCGAGGAGAGCGGGCCGCGGGGTGCGGCGGGGGCCGCGCGCCAGTGGCTGGTGGACCCCTTGTGCGGCACGCTGAACTACGCCGCCGGCACCATGGCGGTGGCCGTGAACGTGGCGCTGCGCGGCGGTGCCGCCGCGGTGGCCGACCCGTTCGGCGGCGAGGTCTTCTTCACCGACGGAAAGACTGCGTGGGTACGGCGCGACGGCGCCGACACGCTTCTGGTGCCCTCGGCGGCCACCGGGCTCGTGGACGTCAACCTGGACCCGCCGTTCCCGGGCGCGCCCGGCTTCCGCGCCGTGGACCTGCTGGCCCGGCCCGCCTTCGTGGAACGCTTCCGGCCCCGGGTCCTGTCCACGACGCTGGCCCTGGCCTGGGTCGCCGCCGGCAAACGCGCCGCCTACGTGACGGACGGCGGCGACCTGTCCGGGAGCGTGCACTTCGCCGCGGGCATCGCCCTGTGCGGGGCCGCCGGCTGCGTCGTCACCGGGATCGACGGCGCCCCGGTCGGGTCCTCGGGCCGGGGACTCGTGGCGGCCGCCGACGCCGGGACCCACCGGCTGCTGATGTCGATGATCACGGGCCGCTCCTGACCCCGAGGGCGTGGCCGCCGTCTCGAAGCCACGGCCGCAGGTGTGGACGACACCCTGGGACGGATCCCGGACGGTGGCGCAAAAAGTGACAGGACGTCCTGATCGAGGTGATGATCGCTTGCAGGTGTGACGTGTCGGTCCGTGACTCGGCAGAGCGCTGGAGAGGAGCTGTCCGGATGGGGAAACACCTCGTCGCGCTCGGAGCGACGGCGGTCGCCGCAGCCCTGGTCCTGGCCGGTTGCGGCGACGACGACCCCGAGAACGCCTCGCCCTCTCCGTCCGGCACGGGCAAGGCGCCGCTGTACGACGAACTGCCGGAGTCGGTGCGGAAGGCCGGTGTCGTCAAGGTCGGCTCGGACCTGCTCTACCCGCCGATGGAGTTCGTCCGGAACGGCAAGCCGACCGGCGTCGACCCCGACCTCGCCGCCGTCCTCGGCAGGGAACTCGGCGTGAGGTTCCAGTTCGGCAACGGGTCCTTCGACACCCTGCTCACCGGACTGCGGGCCGGGGAGCACGACGTCGTGATGTCCGCGATGACCGATACCAAGGACCGTCAGGAAGGGCTCGACCCCGCCACCGGGGAGAAGATCGGCGAGGACATCGACTTCGTCGACTACTTCAGGTCCGGATCGTCGATCATGGTGAAGAAGGGCAACCCGGAGGGCGTGAAGACGCTGGCCGATCTCTGCGGCGAGAGGGTGGCCGTGCAGAGCGGCAGCACCGCGTACGACCTGCTGCAGTCCCAGAGGTGTGACGAGCCGATGGACATCGAGGCCTACGACACCCACGACCAGGCTCAGGCCCGCCTCAAGAGCGGCGAGGTGGTGGCCGACGTCGCCGACTTCCCGGTGGTCGCCTACGCGGTGAAGACCGCGGGCGGCGGCGAGGACTTCGAGATGGTCGGCGAGCAGATCGAAGCCGGCCCGTACGGCATCGCGGTGCTGAGCTCGAACACCCAGCTGCGGGACGCGATTCAGGCGGCCGTGAAC
The DNA here is from genome assembly GCF_042746485.1 of Streptomyces sp. NPDC058751. Lineage (NCBI taxonomy): Bacteria > Bacillati > Actinomycetota > Actinomycetes > Kitasatosporales > Streptomycetaceae > Streptomyces > Streptomyces sp. NPDC058751. The sequence continues at coordinate 78,189 of NZ_JBHYPZ010000002.1, forward strand.
GCCGCTATCCGGGACGGCTCCTACGGCGAGGTCCTGAAGAAGTGGAACGTCGGCGAGGGCGCGGTGACCGACGCCACGATCAACAGCGGCACCTGAACGGGACGATCCCCCTGCCGTACGGTCCTCAGGTCATCCGGCGCCTGACGCTCCCCCGAGCGGCGAGATGTCGAGCGACTTGAAGACCGGCCACCGGTTTCCGACCTCGTTGATGCCGGAACGGATGGTGATGCCACCGGTGAGCTGATCGGACGGCTTCTCCGAGACATGGCTCATCTCCACCCGGCCGTCGATGTACGCCGTGGTGGTGTTCTGCCCGACCTCGACGACCACGGTGTGGTCGGACTTCGCGTCCAGCGTCCGCGTGGCCACCTTGTAGCCGTCGACCAGCAGGGTCGCCCGGTTCCGGGTGATCACCACGGTCACCGGTTCCTTGCTGTTGGTCCGGACACCCAGCGCGGCCTGGTTGGTGCCGTTGCCCAGCGACCCGAGCAGCGCGGTGGCGCTGTAGTCGGTCCAGTCGACGCTGCTGTTCGGCCGGTAGTCGGCCTTGGCGTACCGGGGTGTCAGCGGTGACGAGGGAGCCTTGCCCAAGAAGACGTCGAAGCCGGTACGGGTCTGGCGTCCTCCCCAGTTCTCCGGCTCGGACAGCGGCCGGTGCGCGTCGGCCGGGACCTGCACGTTCTGCCCGACGCTCTCCAGCATCTGGGCGGGAGTGGTACTGGCGAGGATCTCGATGCGCTGGACGAGGCCCTCCGACGCGGACCGCCGGCTGGCGGTGAGCGGAATGCTGGAGTGGTCCGTCATCACGAGGGGGAAGAGTTCCTTGAGCAGGTGCCTGGCCTGTGAGTCCGTCGAGTCGGCGTCCTGCCGGCCCGGTCCGTCGGAGAAGGGGATGGCGAACATCGAGGGGGCCGGCAAGCCGTGGTCGGTGATGTCCTTGACGGAGCCGACGAGGTCGTGGAGCACCCTGGCGCGGTACTCGGCGGGGTTCTCCCGCCGTCCCTCGTCCTTCAGCCACAGGCGGTTCATCAGCGGTGCTCCCGTGTTGCCCGTGGCGTCCAGCGGCTTCATGCTGTGCATGGCACGGGTGTGGCTCTGGAAGTCCCAGCGGCCCGACCGGTGCATCCGCTCGATCTCGCGCCAGGTCAGGTAGTAGGGCCGGTGCTTGTCCATCGACCCGGTGATCAGGGCGATCGTGCCGTGCATCTTGTGCTTGGCCAGGATGCGGTCGGCGTACTTCCACAGTCCGTCGGTGCCGTCGTCGAAGGTCAGCAGCACCGAGCGCCGAGGCACCGGACCGCCGTTCATGTAGTTGGTGAACTGCTTCGCGGTCAGGGTGCGGTAGCCGGCCTGCTCCAGCGCGGTCAGCTGGGCGTCGAACGCCTCCGGGGTGAGCACGTAGGGGCTCTTGCTGTTCTTGTTGACGTCGTGGAAGGTCAGCACCACCGGCGGAGCGTGGTCAGGCAGTCCCTCGCCCCGTCGCGCCCAGCCGATCTGGTCCGACATGGTGACGGACGCCTGGGCCAGCGGTGCCTGCGGGGTCATGTACTTGCGGCTGAGGTAGCGCTCGATACCCACGGCTCCGGACGTCACCACCACGGAGAGGGTGAGTGCCCCGAGCAGGGCGCGGACGGGCCACTGCGTCCAGCCGCGCCCCCAGCCGTGACCCTTGCCGCGGCTGCGGTCGTGGCCGGCCTTCTCTGCGTAGTCACCGCGGCGACAGGGTTCCGGACCGTTCCCGTGGTCGTGCACGACGATGCCGGCAGGCTCGCGCAGCCCGTGCCCGGGAGCCATCAGAGCACACTCCCTCGTGACAGAACGATCAGATAGATGCCACTGACCACCATGACGGCCACCACATCGGTGATCACCCGGACCGTCTTGCGCTGCAGGAAATTCCTCATCACCGAGTCCTCGACCAGACACCGCGACGGATGGTCGCGAGGGAGTACGGCAGCAGCCAGGACAGCAGCAGTGCCGACAGCAGGCTCATCAGCGGTCGGTAGCGCCAGCGGGTGTCACCAGGGTTGTCGATCTTGAATGCCAGGCCCCAGATGCTGCCCTTGAGGACCACGCCGCACAGATACAGCACGCTCACGAAGATCCCGCCCTGTATCGGGGACCAGATCATGTGGCGGACCGCCATCAGCGGCGCGGCCAGTACCCACAGCACATGTCCGTAGTACAGACAGGACGGGCCGACGCCCCGCCGCCACATGAAGGTGCCGGTGAAGAAGGTGTTGCGGATGAAGCTCTTCTTCCAGCGGATCTGCTGCTTCATGAACGGCCGGAAATGCTCGGGCACGTTGGTCCACACCTTGGCGGACTGGACGTAGCCGATGCGCCACTTGCGCTCGGGATAGTCCTGCGCGGTGACGAACGGCGAGTCGGCGTACTGCTTCTTCAGCTTCTTGCCGACCCACAGCTGCCCCAGTACATAGCCGGTGAGCTGACGGTCGGTCGCGAACCGGAAGGGGGCGCCCAGGAAGCGGTCGCCGGCCCAGGCCGGGAAGTAGTTGTACACCGCGTCCCGGCGGAAGACCGCCAGCGGACCGGAGACACAGGTGACCGAGCCGAAGACCGACTCGGCGGCCTTGGCCACCCGGAACTGCCCCTCGTACCAGACGTCCTGGGCCCGGGTGAAGAGCGTCTCGTCCACGTTCAGCGCCCTGCAGTGGCCGCTGACCGCGCCCAGTTCGGGGTGGTCGACCAGGGCCTGCACACACTTGCGCAGGGCGTCGGGCGCCAGGATGCAGTCGGAGTCGGTGAACGCCAGCACGTCGCCGGTCGCGATGCCCGCCCCCCGGACCAGGGCGTGCTTCTTGCCCAGGTTCTTCTCCAGTTTGAGCAGGGTGATGCCGAGTTCCCGCGCCAGCTCGTCCAGGATCTCCCGCGTCCCGTCCTCGGAGAGGTCGTCGATCACGATGATCTCCAGGTCCGGGTAGTCGCTGGCCGCCATCGAGCGCACGCAGCTCTCGATGTACTCGACCTCGTCCTTGACCGCGAGCAGGAAGGACACCTTCGGCACGGCGGGCAGGGACGGGAAGGAGGCGAGGTTCTTGGGGCGCCTGCGGAGGGTGCGGACCGACGGGTCGTCGTAGCGGCTGTACGCGATCTGCAGCATGGCGATCGTGCCCACCAGGACCGTGATGCCGTAGCCGATGACCAGCGGCTTCTCCGGCACGAGCGGGAACTCGCGGGCCAGGATCAGGCCCAGCGGCAGCAGGCAGAACATGGCCAGCACCCGGCGCACCGCGAAGCGCACGTCGGTCTGCATCCGGTTCGTCCAGCGGGTGAGCGGACCCGGCGGCCTGCCGACGACGGCGGCCGAGCGGACCTGCGGCAGCGGCACGGAGGCCCGGGGGCGAGGATTCGGCAGGATCAGCCCGCACGGGGCGGAGGCAGCCTGGACGGTCGTACCCGCACGGTCGGCCGTCATGTCGGGGGATTCGGCGGGAGTCGCCTCACCTGGCACGCCGCCTCCCGGCGCCCCGGGCAGCACTGCCCCGGGCGCCGCGAGGGCCGCGTCCGCGGCTCCCGGCGCAGACAGGTCGGTCACAGCGTCTCCTTGGCCGCCACACCGTCGAGACGGTAGGTCGCGTCCAGGACGTCGTCCCGGTCGTTCAGCCAGGCCAGGTCGGCGTCCGGGTGCACGGTGTGCACGAGCACCAGGTCCCACTCGTGGACCTCGGGCGCGAGCACGCTCTCCTGGATCCCGCCGGCCACCCGCGCGGCACGCACCATCGAGTCGGTGAAGCGGACCTGGGCGCCCTCGTGGACGAGCTCGTCGAAGATCTCCAGCGCGGGTGATTCCCGCAGGTCCTCGACGCCCGGCTTGTACGCCATGCCGACGATCAGGATCCGGGCCCCGGTGAGCGGCTTGCCGCGCTCGCCCAGCGCCTCGCGCACCCGGCGCACCACGTGGTGGGGGCGGCCGGCGATGCCGTTCATCGCGGCCTCGACCAGCGGGGAGGTGACGCGCTCGGCGCGCAGCTGCCAGAGCAGGTAGTGGGGGTCGCAGGGGATGCAGTGCCCGCCGACGCCCGGACCGGGGTAGAAGGGCATGAAGCCGAACGGCTTGGTCGAGGCGGCCTCGATCACGGGGATCGGGTCCAGGCCGAGGACACGGCAGTTGTCGGCGAACTCGTTCGCGAGCGCGATGTTGACCGCGCGGAAGGTGTTCTCCCACAGCTTGGTCATCTCGGCCGCCTCGGGGGAGGGCAGCACGTACACGGAAGAGGCCGTGCGGGACAGCACGGAGATGGCCCGGTCGACGGTCTCCTGGCCGGCGCCGCCGACCACGCGCGGGGTGGTGTCCTGGGTGTGGCTGGCGTTGCCGGGGTCGATCCGCTCCGGGGAGAAGGCCACGAAGATGTCCTCGCCCACGGTGAAGCCGCGCTCGGTCAGCGGCTCGGTCAGCAGGTCACGGGTGGTGCCGACGTAGGTGGTGGAGGTCAGCATCAGCAACTGGCCGGGGACGGCGTGCTCGACGACGGTGGCCGCGGCGGAGGTCAGTGCCCGCAGGTCGGGGGCGAGGTGCCGGTCCACCGGGGTCGGTACGCACACCAGAACGGTGCGGGCGTCGGCGAGTGCCGCCGGGTCGTCGGTGAGGGTGAAGCGCGGATCGCCGTTGAACTCCTTCAGCCGCTCCAGGTCGCTGGGCAGCAGGTCGACGTCGCAGCCCTGGATGGCCTCCAGCCGCTCGGCGCTCACGTCGATGCCGATCACCTCGGTGCCCGCGGCCAGCAGGCCGAGCGCGGTCGGCAGTCCGACGTAGCCCAGGCCCACGACTGCCACGGCTCCCACCTCCGGTGCGTCCAGGGCGACTCGGCTGTCGAGAGTCTCGAAAGCGGCGCCGAGGTGCAGTCCGTGGGAGGCGGGGGCGGGCAGGGTGTTCGTAGGCATGTCGGAAGCTCCAGGTGTTGCTCATGGGGATGCACACCTGTCGGCGCGCACGCATTGCCGCGGCGGGGACCCCGAGTCCTGCCCGCACGATGGCCTTGATGCTTCAACGATCTCAATCGGCCATTTTTAGTTCAAGCGGGAGAAAAGCCGTAGTATTCGAGGACTTTCGTCCTTTACGGAAGCGTTATCAACCCTCTGAGCAGGAATTCTGCCCGTTCTCGCCGGTCGGGAAGCCCTTCGGGCGCCCGCGTCGATGTGGCGTAGCAATCAATTTCCGGCCGATGGGGAGTGGTGCACGTCACTCGACTCCGAGGGTCGAGGAGGATCGAGATGGGTCCGTGTCGGGAAATCCACATGCTTCACCGTCCGGTCGGTGATGGGATATGTGAAAGAATGAGTGAGTCTGCGAAGTAATTGCTCCGCGGGCGAGGCGCCGTGCGGGTGAAGGCAACCGGGGCGCCGGATCAGGCGAGTGGTCTTCACCCTCGCGAAGTGCCGTGCCCGTCGTCCGGGCCGGCTGCGAATGTGGAACAAGCAGGAAAACCCCATGACTTGTGGCGTCGCGGCAGCACCTCGCTGCCGTTTCCCCCTGCCGGAACGGTCGTTGCGGCATTCTCCCGTCGAGTGCTGGGAGCTCCGGCCATGACGCGAAGACGACGAACGGCCTGCATCCTGGCCGCCCTTGGCGCCGGTGTCGCGATCACGCAGACGGCCTGTGGCGGCGGAACCCCGTCCGCCGCTCCGTCCACGTCGTACGACGCGACGGTGCGGGCCGACTCCCCGGCCCTCTATCTGTCACTCGGCGCCGGCGGCCCGAAGAAGCAGAAGCAGTCCGCGGTCGCGCTCAAGGCCACCTACCATCACGCACCCGGCGTCACCTCCATGCCCAACGGGGACCGGGCGTCCCTGTTCGACGGAACCTCGCAGTACGTGGAGATCCCGGACGACGACCGGCTCTCCGTCACCACGACCGGTGAACTGACCGTGGAGGCGTGGATACGGCCCGACGCGCTGACGTTCGCCAAGACCGACGGTGCCGGCTACGTCAACTGGCTCGGCAAGGTCTCCAGCGAGGAGGCCCGGACCGAGTGGCTGGCCCGCATGTACTCGCGGGACAACTCCGAGGCCCGCGCCAACCGCATCAGCGGATACGTCTTCAACGAAGGCGGCGGACTCGGCGCCGGTTCGTACTTCGAGGACCGGGTCAGGCCCGGCGAGTGGATCCACTACGCGCTGGTCATCAACACCCGTGAGAAGAGCGACGCTTATCCGACCGGGTACGTCAAGGTCTACAAGAACGGGGTGCTCCGCGACCAGGACGCCCTCGACGGTTACGACATCGTCCCCAGCAACACCGACGCCCCGATGCGGATCGGCACCGCCGCCGCCAAGTCGTACTTCAAGGGCGCGATCGGCAAGGTGGCCGTGTACGACTCCGAGGTGCCCGAGTCGCGGCTCGCGGCCCACTGCCGGGCCATGCACGGGACTCCTCGGGAAGCCGCCGGAACCTGATGTCCGCGCATGAGGTGTCCGCCGGCCGGCGGACAGTGGACGGCCATGGGTGGTCGGCGACCGGCGGGTCAGGATCGTCCATGACGACTCCTGGACAGTCGGACTCCGTCGTGCTGTCATGTTCGCGGCACTATTTCCAACGTTGTAGAGGTCACCGGGCGGAACGGGACAACGTTGTCACCCGGCAGTAGACCCCTTTCGGAAGAAAGGCCGAGCATGTCGGTGAGCAGACGGAGAATCCTCGCCCTCGGCTCCGGCGCGCTGGGCGCCGCGGCTCTCGGAGGCACGTCCTCGGGAGCCGCGGCCGCGGCGCCGCGAGCGGGAACGGCGCCGGCCGACGCGTTCCAGAAACTGCCGCCCGGGAGCGTGACCGCCCGGGGCTGGCTCGCCGGGCAGCTCCGGCTGCAGCTCGCCGGTCTGTGCGGCAGGTACGAGGGTTTCTCGCACTTCCTCGACCGCTCCACGAGCGGCTGGGTGCATCCCGAGCGCGACGCCTGGGAGGAGGTGCCGTACTGGCTGCGCGGCTACATCCCGCTGGCGATCGCCACGGGGGACCCGCACGCGCTGACGCGGTCGCGCGAGTGGGTGGACGGGATCCTCGCGACCCAGCAGGGCGACGGCTTCTTCGGGCCCCGCGGCCTGCGCACGGCACTCAACGGCGGACCGGACTTCTGGCCCTTCCTGCCGCTCCTGCAAGCACTGCGGACGTACGAGGAGTACACCCACGACCAGCGGATCGTCCCGTTCCTCGTCCGTTTCCTCCGCTACATGAACGCCCAGGGGCCGGGCGCGTTCAACACGAGCTGGGTCTCCTACCGTTGGGGCGACGGCCTCGACATCGTCGTATGGCTCCACCGCCGGACCGGCGAGGCGTTCCTGCTCGATCTCGCGGCCAAGATGCACGGTCACGGCGCCGACTGGACCGGGGCCACGCCGAGCCGGCACAACGTGAACATCGCCCAGGGGTTCCGGGAGCCCGCCCAGTACGGGCAACTGACCGGCTCCGCCGACCTCGTACGCGCCACGTACCGGGCCTATGACACCGTGATGGGCGCCTACGGGCGCTTCCCCGGCGGCGGGCTGGCCGGTGACGAGAACGTCCGCCCCGGTTTCGCCGACCCCCGGCAGGGCTTCGAGACCTGCGGCATCGTCGAATTCATGGCCAGCCACGAGCTGCTGACGCGGATCACCGGGGATCCGGTCTGGGCGGACCGCTGTGAGGACCTGGCCTTCAACATGCTTCCGGCCTCCCTCGACCCCGACGGCAGGTCCATCCACTACATCACCAGCGCCAACAGCGTCGACCTCGACAACCGCCCCAAGACGCAGGGGCAGTTCCAGAACGGCTTCGCCATGCAGGCCTTCCACGCCGGCGTCGACCAGTACCGGTGCTGCCCCCACAACTACGGCATGGGCTGGCCCTACTTCACCGAGGAACTCTGGCTCACCAGCGCCGACGGCGGCCTGGTCGCCTCGCTCTACGCGCCGAGCCGGGTCAGGGCCACGGTCGCCGGCGGGACGACGGTCACCGTCACCGAGGAGACGGGGTACCCCTTCCAGGACACGATCACCCTCACCGTCTCCACTCCCCGCCCCGTGCGCTTCCCGCTGCGACTGCGCGTGCCCGGCTGGTGCGAGGGGCCCCGGCTGCAGGTCAACGGCAAGACGGTCACGGCCTCGGACGGCCCGTCCTGGGCGCGGATCGACCGCACCTGGCGCGACGGTGACGTCGTCCGCCTCCGGCTGCCCCAGAAGGCCCGGCTGCGTTCGTGGCCCGGCCAGCACGGCGCGGTCAGCGTCGAACGGGGGCCCCTCACCTACTCGTTGAAGATCGGCGAACGCTACGACCGCTACGCGGGAGACGACGCGTTCCCCGCGTACGAGGTCCACGCGACCACCGGATGGAACTACGGCCTCCTGCCCGACACGTCACTCACCCCCCTGCAGAACGGCTCCGCCGTCCCCGACCAGCCCTTCACCCCCGCCACCACGCCCGTGTCCATCTCGGCGCGGGCCAGGAGGATCCCGGAGTGGGTCGCGGACGACGAGCACGTCGTCGCGCCGCTGCAGGACTCTCCCGCCCGCAGTGACGCGCCGGTCGAGACGGTCACCCTCATCCCCATGGGCGCCGCGCGGCTCCGTGTCACGTCCTTCCCCACGGCGGCTCCGGACGGCCGGCCCTGGACGCCGGAGGCGCCCTTCCGCAGAATCGTCAACAAGAACAGTGGAAAGGTCCTGGCCGTCGACGGCATGTCGACCGAGAACAGCGCGCGCGTGGTGCAGTTCGGCAACACCGGGACCGGCGACCACGCCTGGCAGCTCGTCGACCGGGGTGAGGGCCTGCACCTGATCCGCAACGGGAACAGCGGCAAGGTCCTCGGCGTCGACCGCATGTCGGTCGAGAACAGCGCGATCGTCGTGCAGTTCGAGGACAACGGGACGGACGATCACCTGTGGACGCTGGTCGACGACGGCGACGGCTGGTACCGCATCCGGAACAAGAACAGCGGAAAGGTCCTCGGGGTGGACCGCATGTCCACGGCCGACAGCGCGCAGGTGGTCCAGTTCGACGACAACGGAACGGCCGACCACCTGTGGCGCTTCCTGTGAACCCCTGAGCCCGGCACCTGACGGATCGGCGGCGCGGCGTCCGGCCCGCCGCCGATCCGTCACGTCGTCGATCCGGCCCCGTCAGTCGAAGAGGGCCACGAGGCCGTTCACCCAGATCGCGAGGAACGCGACGACCGCCACCAGGCACCCGGCTCCCGCCAGGAAGTCGGCGAAGCGGCTGTTCTCGTCGTCGGTCCTCGTGCCGTCCGGCACGGTGTCCCAGTCGACGGGACGCCCCGTGGACTCGGAGCAGGCCACGCGCACCGCCTCCAACTGCCCCCTGGCGAAGGCCGTTCGGGCGAGTGATTCCGCACCGCGCCAGGCGAGTGCGCGCATGCGCAGCTCGGCGGTGTCGTACCTGGCCTCGAAGGCCGAGGTCTCGGCCGCGTCCCGGTCCTCTTCGAGATACATCCAGCGGCCCGCTTCCGCGGGCTCTCCGTACAGCCGGTAGACGTCGGCGAGCCGGCGCCGCAGTGTCAGGTCGTCCGGGAACGACGACACGAGCCCGCGCAGGCGCTGGCGCGCGACGGGGACCCGGCCGGCGGCCAGGTCCGCGTCGACGCGCGCGAGGGTGTCTCTCAGTGGCATGTGCAGATCATCAGCTGCCGGAGCGGGCGGCGTCGACCGCTTTTGTTGCTCGTTGCTCAGCGCCTTGCCGACCGGTCCGGGCGGGGGATCAGGACGCCTGGCCGACCCGGTTGAAGAGCCGGCCTGCGATGTCGACCCCGGTGATCGTCCCGTCGGCGTCACGGGAGAAGTAGCCGCGCTGTCCCTCGAGGCCGCCCTCGGTGACGACGTACTCGTCGCCGTCGCCGGGCAGGAAGCCGATGGCCGCGGCCGGGTGGTCGGGCGGCATCTCCTCGTCGGACGCCTCACGGATCTCCGGTTTGATCCCGACTCCCAGGGTGAGACGGGTGCCGTCGGTGGTGATGTCGAGGTTCATGGCGTCGATCTCGTAGCGGCCGACGACGTGCCGGGCCCTCGTCCCGTCGTACGGGAGCGGCTGTGCCCGCTTCTCGGTGACGCCGAGGTAGTGCGCGAGCGCCCACCGTACGACGGACTGGTTGAGGGGGTGGCCGTCCGGGCCGAGGTTGGCCAGCGAGACCACCGCGAAATCGCGCTCGGGCACGATGAGCAGTTCGGCGAACTGGCCGTTGCCCGAACCGCCGTGGCCGATCCCGCGGAGGCCGTCGAAGTCGTGGAGGAACCAGCAGATCCCGAAGCCGTCGCCGAGGGTGCTGCCGCGGAGTCCGACCGTCTCCTCGCGCATGCGGTGCAGGTCGGCGGCGGGCAGCAGACCGTCGCCGTCACCGAGCTGGAACCGCGCCCAGCGCAGCAGGTCGCTCACGGAGGAGGCGAGTCCGCCGCCGGGGTTGTCGTCGCGGGCGCCCTCCTTGAACGCGTTCCAGGGCCGGGCGACGCGCAGTTCGCCGTCCTCGGCGCGGTTGTAACCCACGGCGAACTTGCGGACCATCGCCTCCGCCAGCCCGTACACGGTGTCCGTCAGGCCCACCGGTTCCAGGACGAGCGACTTCACGGCCTGCTCGAACGGCAGGCCCGTGACCTTCTCGACGATCCGTCCCGCCAGGTTGTAGCCGGCCTGGCTGTACGAGGCGCGGGCCCCGGGCGGCGCGATCAGCGGGAGTCCGGGAAGCTTCTCCACCAGGCCGGCCAGTGAGCGGTCCCCCTTGCCGTCGTCGATCAGGTTCCAGTCCAGGCCCGCGGTGTGGTTGAGCAGGTTCAGGACGGTGATCCGCGCCGCGGCCCGCTCGTCGGCGAGGCGCAGTTCGGGCACGTAACGCCTCACCGGCGCGTCCAGGTCCACCTTTCCCCGGGAGACCAGGCGCATCAGCGCGGTCGCGGTGAAGGTCTTGGAGACCGAGGCCACGGGGAAGAGGGTGTTCTCGTCCACCGGCAGCGGGTTGGCGAGGCTGGTCACACCGTGCGAGGCGTACGTCTCCCGGCCGTCCAGGAGTACCCCGACGGCGACACCGGGAACGCCGAGCCTCGTGGCCTGCGACGAGACGAACTCCGACAGCTCGTCCTTCGACATGTCTCCCCCTCCGAGTTGTTGAACTAAGTGCAAGAAGAAGCGTAGGAGTCGCTTGAACAAAGTGCAAGGGGCGTCATGAACTAAGTTCAAGTACAGTGGTCGCCATGCCGCGCAACACGCTGACCGCAGACCGGATCGTCCGTGCCGCCATCGAACTGCTCGACGACGAGGGGCTGGACGGCCTCAACATGCGCAGCCTCGCGCAGCGGCTGGGCTCGGCCGCCACGGCGGTGTACTGGCACATCAAGAACAAGGACGACCTGGTCCGGCTCGCGGGCGACGCGGTCTGGGGCGAGGTCGAGGTGCCCGATCTGGACGCCGCCGACTGGCGTACGGCCGCCGCCGCGCATGCCACCGGCGTCCACGCGATGCTCACTCGGCACCCCTGGCTCGTCCAGGCGTTCGGCAGCCACCTCCTGTACGGACCCGCCCAGGCCCGGCACAACGACTTCAGCCTGGCCGTCTACGAGAAAGCCGGCTTCGCCGCCGCGGACGCGGACCGGGCGGCCGCCGCGGCCCTCGCCTTCGTGCTCGGCAACACCCTCGGACCCGCCGCGCAGGTCTCGTTGAACCGTCGGCTGAACATGGGCGGTGGGGACGCGAAGGAGTTGATGGCCGACGCCATGACGCGTGCCACCGAGACCGCGAGGCGATTCCCGCACCTGCGCGAACGCCTCGACACCGCGGCCGCCACGGAGTACGCCGGAGCGCCCGACGACTCCTTCGAGTTCGGGCTGCGCTCCCTCCTCGACGGTTTCGAGGCACGCCTGGCGGCCGGCCGCGCGGACGGGGTCCGCTGATCCGCGTCCGGCCCGACAGCGGATTCGTCCTCGACGGCCGCCCTCTTCGGGCCGGAACGTCACGCGCGGGCAGGGCGGCGGCATCCCTCAGTTCTCGATGAGGGCCTGCTCCTCATCGGTGAGCCGGCTGAAGCAGGCTTCCTCCGTGGCCGTGACCGTCATCAGGTCGAGTGGGGGCACTGCGACATGCTGGGCGTAGAGGAGCCAGCCCTTCTTCTTGTACGAAGTCATGAAGTAGGTGCTGTCGTCGCCCCCGGGTGATCCCTTCTGCGGCGGCAGGCTTTCTTTCCAGCCCCGTGCCGAGAGGTCGGACAGCATGACCTCCAGTTGCCGCTGTGTGCCGGTCCTGTCGGCGGCATGCGGGGAGCGGTACCGCTTCTCGGTGGACGACCAGGAGACCGCGCAGGAGGCCAGCCGGTTGGTGAGAGCGGCGGTTTCGCGCCCCTTCTCGGTGTCGGTGGGGGCGTGCGGCTTCCGGGGCATGCCGAGTTTCACCTCCACCTTGCCGTCCGCCAGTCCGGCGGCCGCGACGGCCGCTTGCAGGTCCGTCCGAACGGCCTTCTGGCCGAAGGGTGCCGATGCCGAAGAAGAGGAAAGGGCGGTGGTGGCTGCGACCGGGTCGGCAGGTCCGGCGCCCGCACCGCATCCGGTGGCGAGAATCGCTCCCACGGCGACGGCGGCCGTCTGTGCGGTGTTGATCTTATTGGTACGCATGTGTTCTTTCTCGGCATGTCGACTGCTGGGCACCCTCCGGCCGGCCCGGTCGGTCGCATCCTGGCGCCGAATCTTCGCACGACGGCTTTCCCACGTCGGGAACGGGTCCTGGGGACCGCATCGGCGTGGACGGCCCGTGGTGCAAGCCATCGGCACTCCGCTGGGGGTCACCAGGGTGCAGGGGGGACCTTCGGGCGCCAGGTCGTGTCCGATGAAACGATCACGGTTCGCCGAGCCGGGGGAGGGGCGATGCGAGTCGGAGGCCGACGAGGTGGAGGGCGGCTGACTTGCCGAAGCGGGTACCCGCGACCGTCAACACGCGGCGGCAGCGGTCCTGTCCGCTCCCGTGCGGCATCCGTCAACTCACCCCGGCCGACCACGAGATCACTGATGGGACACGGCTAGTCACCCATGAACCACACGTAGCTGCCCGGCGTCGTCCCGCATGCTTCAAGGAGCTCGGCAAGGTCGAGCAGAGCCGCTTTCTGCTGATCGTCGGTACACCCCTGCACCAGGGCGGTGATTTCCTGGCGGGCGACTTGAGCTTCCTGTTCGTTGAACAGCGTGTCGCCGTACGGATCCACCCAGCCGAGCTTGCCCGGACCGTGTCGGTCGAGGGTGTCCAGTGCCCTCGCCAACGCTTCACCGTGCTCGTAAGAGCCTCGCAGCAAGGTGCTCCGAGACGCCCCCTTCCGGGCGGGTCGCCCCGAGTGCAGTTCCAGCTCGATCCCCATGTCCCCCTCCTTCGGCCTCGGACGTCGAAGTCTCGCAGAGCTCATTCGGCCGGCGCGTACCGCCATTACAGGCCGTCGGCGTCGTTGGAGTGGGTTTTGTCCGAAATCGCCGCCGGTCGGGTGCGGGAGGCCTACCGTTCCTCCTCGGCGATCAAGGGGGCTGAGGTGCGGACGATGTCGCTGCGCAAAGGGGAGAACGCGGCACTGACGGTGAGGCCGGTGGCGTTGTCGGTGTCGGTTGGGGGGCTGTCCGCGGACGTCTCGGCGTTGCTCCTGGGAGTGGACGGAAAGGTGCGCAGCGACGACGACCTGGTCTTCTACAACCATCCGTTCCAGGACGGAGTCTCGATCGACGGCCGGACCGTCAGTGCCGACCTGGCCCTCGTGCCGCGGAGCGTGGACCGTGTGGTGATCGCGGAGCGGCGGGCCGCGGTGTACCTGATCCTCGATCACGGTCGGTACATGGAGCAGTTGTACGAGTCGTTCGCGGTGCAGTCCTTCGCCGAGCGGGTCCTGGCGCTGTCGGCCAACCTGGACGACGACGGCACCGTTCCCGTGATCTTCTCCAGCCGGGACGAGCCGTTCCTGGAGGAGATCGGGCTGGACAACTACCGAGGTCGCATCGGCCACCTTCACCAACGTCGCCTTCTACGACGCCGGCAAGAACCCGGGCTCGGTACCGGACGAACGGTTCTACACCGGTCTCATCGACGCCTTCGCCACGTGGATCCGTTCCCTGGCATAGACGGCAGCGGACGCGGGGCGCAGTCCACGGGGCGCGGCGGTGTGCGGGGAGCCGCGTCGGTGGACCACGGCCCGGGGACGCACGGACCGAGGGGCGGTGCGACCGCCGCGGCGGTCAGGGGCGGGTGGGTGTGAGCGAGGCGGCTTCCCAGGTGAAGCCGTCCGGGTCGGTGAACGCGGCGCCGGTGCCGGTGAGGGCGATCCCGTGCGAGCCGCTGCCGTCGTCGGTGACGCCGAGGTCCTTGGCCAGGCCGGCCCGCTTGTACAGCGCCAGCTTGAACCGGTCCGGCCCGCCCCCGGTGAACTCGGCGTACTTGCCGCCGAAGCTCTTCGCGACGGTCAGCCCCTGCTCGACGTAGAACCGCTTGCTCGCCTTCACGTCCGCGACACCCAGCAGGAGCACCCGCTCGTCGATGGTGCCCGTGGCCGGACCCGTGTCCTTCTTCGCCGAGGTCGCGACCTTCCAGATCGTGCCGTCCGGGGCCTGGACGACGCCCCCGTAACCCCACAGGGACTTCGACACGGGCTTGAGCGGTGTGGCGCCGGCCGCGAGAGCGTCCTCGACGAGCTTCGCGACATCGGCCGGCTGGGACACGGTGAGCGCCAGCGTGAATCCGCGGAAGCCGGCCATGGGTGCCGCGGCGGTGCGCAGGCGCAGCCCGGAGCCGAGACCGAGAGCGGTGGCGTAGAACTGCTCGGCGGCGGCCGTGTCGTCCACTTCGAGGGTGATGGATGCGATGGAAGTCATGAGGATCACGCTAGTCGCGGCCGGGCCGGGGTGGCTTCTCCGATCCTGCTCGTCCTGCTCGGGCCGGTCCGGCTCGGCGCGGTCCCGCCGTCCGCCGGATCAGGCCGGGGTGATCGCCTGACTGGCTATGAGCTGCCGGTAGGGCGTGCAGCGCGCGAGGAGCGTGGGGTGGTTGCCGGTGTCGGTGACGGTGCCCTGGTCGAGCATGATCACGTGCTCGGCGTGCTGCACGGTGGTGAGCCGGTGGGCGACGACGATGACCGCACGGGTCGTCGCCAGCTCCTCGATGATGGTCCGGAAGCGTTGTTCGTTGAGGCCGTCGAGCTGGCTGGTGGGTTCGTCGAGCAGCACGATGTCGGCGTCGGACAGCAGGGCGCGGGCGAGCGCCATGCGTTGCCTCTGACCGCCGGACAGGTCGGTCTCGCGGCCCAGCAGGGTGTCGAGTCCCCGGGGGAGGCGGGTGATGTCGTCGGTGAGCCCGACGGCGTCGAGGGCGCCGGCGAGTTCGGCGTCGGTGGCGGGAGTGGCCCGGCCGAGCTGGAGGTTCTCGCGGGCGGTGGCTTCCAGCAGGGTGAAGGCCTGGTCGACGTACGTGATGCGGGTGCGGAGGGCGTCCAGGGGCCAGTGCCGCATGTCGTGCCCCAGGACCGTGATGGTGCCGGAGGAGGGGCGGATGAACCGGTCGATGAGGGAGAGGGTGGTGGTCTTGCCCGCCCCCGACGCGCCCACCACGGCGGTGAGCCCGGTCCGGGCGGTGGTGAAGGAGATGCCGCGCAGGGTGGGGCGGCCGGCTCCGGCGTGGGTGTAGGAGACGGAGTCGAAGGCGACGGCGGGCGCGTCGGGCAGCGGGGTGGGGGCGGCCCGGTCGTCGTCGGCCGGATCGTCTTCCGGCGGCAGGAGCAGCAGGTCGTTGCAGCGGTCCCGGGCGGCGAGACCGGACTGCAGCCGGCCGAGGCCGGTGGCCAGCGTGTTGACGGACGGGATCGCCTGCAGCAGGTAGAGCAGGAACGCGGCGAACGCGGCCGCCGAGATGTCGCCCGCGGCGAGGCGCGCGCCGCCCGTGAGGATCACGGCGATCATGGCGAGCTGGTTGCCGAGGGTGAGCACCGCCGGGATCAGCGTGCCCAGCCGGGCGCCCTCCAGGGAGACGGAGCGCAGCCGCTCCGCGTCCTCGGCGAGGGCACGGGTGGCCAGCGGTTCGGCCCGGTTGGCCTTGATCGTGGTGAGGGCCTCCAGGTTCGCGGTGAACCGCTGGGCGATGTGCCCGACGGCGTCCTGCTGGCCGCTCACGTTGGCCCGCATGCGGCGCAGGACCAGCGTCACCATGAGCGTCAGGGCGGACAGGGCGACCAGCGTGACCACGGTGAGGACCCAGTCGATCCACACCATCACGCCCAGGGTCGCCGCGATGGTCACGGCGGCCAGCGGCAACTGGCTCGCCACGTCCACGGTCTGACGCAGCAGCAGGGCGTCGGAGGTGATGCGGGCGGCGAGCTCGCCGGTGCCCTGGGTCCGGACGACGGGCAGCGGCAGCCGTAGCGCGTGTTCCATCAAGGTGATGCGCAGCCTGTACGCCATGCGTTCGCCGATGCGGGCGAGCAGGAAGCCCGACCACGCCTGGGTGATCGCGCCGGCCGCGGCGGCCGCGCACATCAGGGTGATGTGGTCGGCGAGCGGGCGGTGGGTGGAGAAGTCGGTGATGACCTCCCGGAGGAAGAGGGGGAGGGCCAGGGTGGCGGCGGTGGCGGCGAGTGCGAGGAACAGCGCGGCGGTGAGCGGGCCGGGTTCGGCGGTCAGTTCACGGCGCAGCCGCAGGGGGCCCTTCGTGTGGTGGACGCGGGGGACGGGCTCGTCGGCCACGGGAACCTCTCTGGTGGGCGAGGGGGCGTCGTGCGAGGGCACGTACCTGCCGGTGGGCGGGGCTGCTGAGACCGGGGTCCGGACGTGGCGGGGGCTGCCGGGCCGCCGCCCGGCCCGGGACGTCCGGGCGGGTGGGCGACCGGCCGGGCCGCTGGTGGCGGCCCGGCCGGCTGTGCTGCGTCCGCCCGCTACGGGGCGTTGTCCGCTAGAGGCAGAGGATCGTGCTCACGGTGCTGGCGCCGCAGTTGATCACGCTCAGGGAGCTGGTGTGCGCGAGGGTGTCGTCGATCGGGGTGGCCTCGGTCTCGGGCAGGTCCATCGTCTGCAGGTCGAGGATCATCATGTCTGTTCTCCTTCTTTTACCGACGGGTGGATCACCCGGCCGGGCGGCCGGGAGTCTGGGTGCGCAACTCGGCTGATCCGGCTGCGACTCGGGGTGGTCAGACCTGGCCGGCCGGGTGCCCGGCGGAGGCCGGGCGGTGGCCGTCCGCGACCGCGGCCCGACGGGCCGCGCCCGCCCGTACCGGGCCGGCTCCGCCGGTCCAGGGCAGGAAGGGGGTGCCGGCCAGGGCCGTGCCCAGGGCCAGGAGCACCCCGGCGGAGCCGGTCGCCAGGTCCGCGGAGAGCCGCAGGAGCTGGTCGCCCGGGAAGGCGAGGTGGCCCCGGTAGGAGATCTGATGGAGGGCCAGGAGCCTGCGGTGGCGGTCCAGCGAGGTCTGGCGGTGGGCGGCCGTCTCCGCGTCGTCCGGGGTGCGCGGGCGCGGGGACCGCCAGGGGCCTGGAGCGTGGGGGCGGGGCCGGGTGAGGGCGAGATAGCCGAGGAGCCCCGCGCGGCCGTTGAACAGACCGGGCTGGATGATGAACTCGGGTTCGGCGGCGCGGCCGATCGGCGCCCGGAAGCGGGCTGTCGGACTGTCCGGGTGATGGCCGAGCAGGGCGTCCAGGACCAGCCCGATGCCGGTGCTGCCGGTCTCGATGTAGGGGAGCACCCGGTACTCGTCGAGGACCTGGACGGTGCCGTCCGCCGCGGTCACACACCGTTCGAGGTCCAGTTCGAGCAGGGTCTGGGCCCGTTCGAGGAGCGTGTGGTCGCCGGTGCGTTCGTGGAGGCGGATCAGCGCCAGGGCCGCACCGGACGCCCCGTTCATCAGGCCGGCCTTGCGGAGCCTGCTCGACGGGCCCTCCTTCTCCAGTTCGTCGGCGGCGGTCCGCGCGTGCGTGAGGGCACTGTCCAGCAGGCGGGGATCGTCGGTGGCCGTGGCGAAGTGCGCGAGGGTCAGCGCGATTCCGGCGCGGCCCGACCGCAGGTCCGGGCCCGGCGGGCCGTCCGGCGCCGTCCGGGTGAGCCGATCCAGCAGGTCGAGTGCGGCGTCCCGCTCGCCGAGGAGGTCGAGGGTGTAGGCCACGCCGTGTCCGCCCGTGTAGAGACCGGGCTGTACGGGACGGCCGCGGGCGGCGTCGACGAGCCACCGGACGTGTTCGGTGTCCGTGCCGGCGCCCGTGGCGTGGAGGGCGTACAGGACGCCGGCCGCTCCGTGGGCCAGGCCCAGGCCGCCCTGCGTGAACTGGGCGACGTCGCCGGGGAAGAGCCGGTCGTCGCGGTGCGGGGTGGCCATGGCCCGGATGCCGGCCGCGAGGGAGTCGCGGATGGCCGGCCAGTCCGCCCGCGGCCCGCTGAGCAGGGCTTGGGTCTCGGCCCTGCGCAGGCCCAGCTCGGGCCTGGGGGTGCGGCCGTCCGAGGGGGAGGGGGCCAGCATGCGGCGGATCTCGGCGGTGTATCCGGCGGGCACGGGGAAGCGGCGCTCGACGACGTCGGCGAGTTCGGTGCCCTTGCCCGCGTCCAGCGTGGGCAGTTGGGCGAGCGGAAGGAACAACCACAGCCGGATCGCGGCCAGTCCGTACAGGTCGACCTCGGGTCCGGTGTACCCCCGCGGAGCGGTGAAGCCCGCCGCGCCCAGGGCCGGACGCACGAACGCGTCCGCGGGACTGGCGAGTTCGAAGTCGATGAAGCAGATGTCGCCGTCCGGCCGGATGATCAGGTTGCGGGGGTGCAGGTCCCCGAACACGACCCCGCGGGCGTGCATGCCCTCCAGGATGTGCTCGATCCGGGCCACGATCGCGATTGCCTCGCGGGTGTACTCGGCGACCGTCGTGTCGTCGGCGTCCGGATGGATGAGCGGGTACCTCGCGGTCAGCCACTCGCTCAGTGACTGTCCCTCGACGAATTCCTGGACGAGGAAACGGTGTTCCCACACGGTCAGCAGTTCGTGCACGGCGGGCACGCCGGGAAGTCCGGCCAGCCGGGCCATCATGTCGTGCTCCTGCTGCAGCCGGGTGACGGCGTCTACTCCGCGCTGGTCGAGACCCGCGTGCGGCCGGGCCTCCTTCAGCACCACCCGAGGACCGTCCGCGTCCTTGCGCCCCAGGTAGACACCGCCCGCGTTGGAGAAGTGCAGGACCCGCTCGACGGTGTAGGGGAGTTCGGGCGCCCGCGGGGCGCTGCGCTCGGCGATGGCGCCCTCCACGAACTCGGGCACGGGCGCCCAGTCGGGCACCGAGAAACCGGGGCCGCGCACGTCGGGGACCAGCCGGCCGTCCGGGTCCTCCAGGGCCAGCACCCGCTGTCCGGCGTCGTCGTGACAGTGGCGCTCGGCGAATCCCCCGTAGCGCAGGTACAGCGGTCCCTCCCCCCAGCGCAGATCGCTGAGGATGTACGGGCCTCGGCGGCCGGCCAGCAGCGGTCCGAGACCCTCCAGACATCGCCACAGCTCGGCGTCGCCCACCGGGTAGAGCGTGCAGAACTTTCCGCTCGAACCGCGCGGGGAGTACTTCGAGTTCTGCAACTGCAGGATGGGCAGCCCGCGCAGGAACTTGAACGTGATGCGCTCGCGCAGGCAGTAGTCGTAGACCTGTTCCAGTACCGCCTCGGCGTCCTCCGCGCACGAGGACACGTGGATCTTCCAGCCCTGAGAGGGCAGTCGGACGTCCTGGGGGCGGACCACCGTCCAGATCTCCAGGTCGCCGCGTTCCCATCCGGTAGGCAGCGGCCGGCTGACGGCGGCGAACTCCTCCTGGGCGCCCCAGCGTCGGGGCGAGTCGTAGAAGATCGGGTCTGCGTAGGCGTAGGCCTCGTACCGGTTGTCCATCGGACTTCTCCTCAGGGCAGGGGACGTGTGCAGGCGGGACAGCAAAGGGGAGCGGAGATCTGGCCGGCCTGGAGAGCGGGGAGGGGGGAAGACGCACGGGTCCGGGGAGCGGTGGCGGCCTGATCCCTCGGCGGGTCTGCGGCCACTCGAAGTGTGGGGAAAGCGGTACTTCGACCACAACGGCGCGAAAGAAGTCTTTTCCGAAGATATTCACCCCGGCGTGATGGTGAGGCCGCGTGTCGTCGACAGCGCCCGGGCGCACACCGGATCACCGGAGGGGTCCGGCACGCCACGCCGCCGAGGGACCCGGGCGCGGCCGGAGTCGCCCCTCCGAGGTTGTGACCAGGGCTTTTCGCGCCGGTACGCCCCTGTCGGCTGCCCTGGTCAATTGGGTCCTGCGGGCATGGTTAAAACGGCATATGCCGGGAGAGGGGCGATGCGGAGCATGACCCGGGGGCGCCTGTGGCCCACCCGGTGGCGGATTTGTCGTACCGGCGCGAGAGACACGAACCCGCCTCCCCGGGGCCGCCCGGAGTCCCCCGTGAGCCCGGTCGTGGCGCCATCGGGCGGCGCCGCTCCGCCCGGAATCCGTGTCCGGGCACGCGGAGCGGGTTGCCGGATTCGCGGATGCCATCACGCGACGGGACCTTCGAGGCGGATGCTCGTGGGTGCGCGTGAGATCACCCGTACATCTGTGCGCTACTATTCACCCAGAGCCGTCCGGAGGAAGTCGCTCCGGTCGATTCATGCGTTGGTGGTCCAAGGAAAGACGCCCCGCTTCCTGCGGGGAAATGCAGGTGCAAGGCCTGCCCGGCGCTCTGTCGAAACCCTGTCCCGCGATGTGCGGGACAGGGTTTCTTGCTGTCCGGGGCCGAGTCCGGTCGCGGCGCCGGAGCCTGTCCGGTCCAGGCCCCGGCGCTGTCAGTCGGTCCCGGCCCCGTCCGGTGCGGAGACGGCGAGCAGTGCGGCGCGTACGGCCTCGCACAGCGCGTCGTCGTCCGGGACGGAGCGCCATCCGCCGTGCTTCACGGGCCGTTCGTCGGCGTCGAGGAAGGCCCGCAGAACGGGCCGCGCGGGTGCGGCGTCCGCACCGATCTCCGCCAGCAGCCGCACCGTCTCGGTGACCGCCGGACAGGCGCCGCCCCGTTCGGCGAAGGGGGTGATGGCCCGGACGAGGGCCGGGACCACCTCGTCGGTCCGTCCGGTGATCCGCCACAGCGCCTCGCCGACGCGCAGCGGCAGCCAGCCCTGCGTGTGACGGGGCAGGAGTTCGCGCAGCCGTCCGGCGTACGGGGCCGCCGCCGGCCCCAGTTCCGCCAGCAGCGCGGCGACGCCTTCCTGGCCGTACGGCTCGTCGAGCTGCGGAAGGAGCAGCGCCAGCGCGGGCTCGCGGTCGCCGGTCAGTCGTCCGTACGCGAGTGCCAGGCAGCGTGGAGCGAACCGCTGGCCCGCGGGCGGGGCGTCGAGCAGGGCGCGCAGCCGCTCACGGGGTACGGCCCTCGCCGCGGCCGGCCCGATCGCGGCGAGGGCGTCCAGTGCCCAGACCACGGAGTCGGTGTCCAGGAGGGCGAGCAGTTCCGGGATCGCGGGGGCGGCCCTGTCGCCCCACGACGTCAGCAACCGGCACAGCGCCCGCCGTTCGTCGAGGGAGGAGGCCGCGGCGAGCCGGGCCCGCAGCGGGGGCAGCAGTACGTCGGCGTGGGCGCCGAGATCCGCGGCGACGTCGTCCAGGCTCAGCTCGTACGTCCACCAGCCGTCGGCGTGGGTCGTGCCGTGGGCGAACCCGGATTCCGCTTCGGCCAGATGTTCCGCCAGGAGAGGGGCACACCGCGCGTCACCGACCCGCGACAGCGCCCACAGCGCGTGGGACCGGGCGGACGGACACGGTTCGCCCGGCTCCGTGCTCATGGCCGTCAGCGCGTCCGCCCAGGGGAGGGCGGCGCGCCCGCACATGCCGAGGACCCGGGCGGCGAAGACCCGGTTGCCGGATTCGGCGTCGCCCAGCGAACGCGCCACCGTCGGCAGCAGGTCCGCGACGGCCGAGCGCCGGCGGCTGATCTCCTGGGACGCCACCCGCAGTGCTCCCGCGCGCACCGCGGGGTCCCGGTGTCCGAGCAGCTCGCGGGCCGCGTCGGCCACCGCGGTCCGGTCGTCCCCCAGCAGGCCGACCGCCCAGACGACCGTTCTCGTGGTCGTGCCGTCGGGCCGCCATGTGGCCGGTTCGCTTCCGGACAGCACGTCGGACACGGCCCGTTTGCAGAAATCGTCGGCCTCCCGCTCCGGGAGCGCGCGGCGCAGGGCCTGAACGGCCGTCAGCCGTACGGAGGGCTCGCCGTCGTCCACGAGCGACCGCAGCCAGTCGAGGGACGCGTCGCGCCGCTCACCGGCGTGGGCGGTCAGCGCGCCGACCGAGTCGAGGAGCCGGAGCCGCGTCGGCGCCGCGGACTCGGCGTCCCAGCGTGCCCGCAGCGCGGCGATCACCTCGTCGGCCCGGCCCCGGGCCTCGGCCAGGCAGTGCGCGGCAGCCGTACGGTGCTCCGTCACCGGGGCGTCGAGCAGCGGCAGCAGGTCCGTGACCGCCAGGTCCCAGGCGCCGGGCCAGCCCGGGGTGACGAAGCGGGGCTGTGCGGTGTTCCCCGACCGGGCCAGGGCCCCTACGAGGTGAAGGAGTTCGCCGCGGACGTCCGTGGCCACGGACGGGTCCGCCGCGGCCGCCATGACGTGGGGCAGCGCGGCGGGCGCCGCCGAACAGACTCCACCGCCCTGGTGGTGGACGTGCGTCAGCAGGTCGTCGGCGGCCTCGGCGGCCTTGTCCGGCCGCCGGAGGTCGCGCAGCATGCGGGGCACGTCCTCGGCCGTCCCGTAGGCGTGGGCGAGGGCCGCCCAGTCCACGGCTTCGATCCGCGCGGGCGTACCGCTCGCGTCCTGCGCGCTCGTGTTCCGCTCGCTCATATCCGGTTCGCCTCGACCTGTTCCGCGACGGGGAAGACGTCGCCGCAGTCCGGACAGGTGGCCCGGCCGAAGAGGTACGTGAGCGCGCGGGCGATGTCCTCGTGGCCCGCCCGTGCCGCGGTGCGGTGCAAGCGGGCGGGCAGCGGAGCGAGGCCGGCCGGATCGGCGGCCAGCAGCGGTGCCTTGGGCGGGGTGCTCGTCACGTAGTCGCCGGCCGAGACGAAGGTGCCGTGGTCCCCGAAGGCGACGAACAGCTCCGAAGCGCACTCCGGGCACTCGATCTCGTACTCCTGCTGGTACAGGCCCTCCAACAGCCCCGTGCTCCAGACGCGTTCCCCCTCGAAGGCCAGGACGCACTGGAGGAGGTCCACGAACGCCACGGCGTGCTCGCTCGCCGCGGAGTCCAGCAGGCGGCGGGCCACCGGGAGGAGGACGGCGAGTTCCTCGGCGTAGAGCGCGGTGTGCTCCTCGTCGGTCGCCGACGCGATGAGGCCCGCCAGTTCGACGGCTTCGTGCGGTTCGCCGGGGGCGCGGCCGTCCGCGATGGCCGCCAGGTGGGGGAGGGCGGGGAAACTGCCGCTCTGGACGTCGCCCTGGTGGCACAGGTGGTCCCACAGATCACGCCAGACCTGTCTGTCGTCCTCACCGCCCAGACGTGCGAAGAGGGCGGCCGTGTCGTCGGAGGGTCCAGGTGTCATGCACCGGATCATTTCAGGCGTGGGTCCGTGGCGGAGGGCGGGGGCGCGGGCCGGCGAGTGGTGATGAATCCATCCTTCGGCGGCCGACGCGCGTGGAAGCCGCCGTCACGCGTCACGGCATGACAGTCTGCCACTTGGTGATCACGTCGAGTTGTGGAGGAGTCTGTCATGTCACTCGTACCGCAGGATCTCAAGTACACGAACGACCATGAGTGGGCGCGCTTCGAAGCAGACGGGACGGTGATGGTCGGCATCACCGACTATGCGCAGAAGCAGCTCGGAGACATCGTGTTCGTGGAAGTGCCGATGCTGGGCAAGAAGGTCGAGGCGGGAGAGCCCGTCGGCACCGTCGAGTCGGTCAAGTCCGTCACCGACGTCTACGCTCCGGTGAGCGGCGAGGTGACCCTGGTGAACCAGGACGTCATCGAGCAGTCCGAGGACCTGAACGACGATCCCTACGGCAGCTGGCTCTTCAAGATCAAGCCGGGGGAGGGCACGGCTGCCGAGCGACTGCTCTCCGCCGGTGAGTACACGAAGCTGATCGGCGACTGACGGTCACGGTCGCGCCGGTCATGCCGAGGGCCCGGCACTGCCGGGCCCCGGCCGGCGCGCTGAGCCGCCGGTTCGCGCGCCTGGCACCAATGACCGGACACGCCCTAGTAATAGTGCCGTCGTCCGCCGACCTCGCGGCCGACCGCTCCCAGAACCCACAGCAGGACACCGATCGCGACCAGGATGAGCCCGATGGTCCAAAGGATTCCGATACCGGCGATGAGGCCGATGACAAGCAGGATGACTCCGAGGATGATCATGGCGTCCTCCGGTGGTGGGACGTCGTCTGCGGGCGTCCCCTTCCCCTGCCGCGTTTCCTGTGTCGTGCGGCCTAAACACGCGACGCGTGTCCGCCGTTCGTGCGGTCGCCCCCGTCCCGTGGCCGGGTTCGTCACCGGCGCGCCCGCAGGTCCCGCCGACAATGAATGGTGCGTCACGTCCTGCGGAACGAGGGAGGCAGTATGGCCGACAGCGGTCGTGGATACGTCAGGGACCGGCGCGGGTGCCGCCATTGGGGCCCGCACGGCGCGGCGGGACTGCTCCTGAGGCGGGACGGCAGGTTCCTGCTCCAGCGCCGCTCCTGGCGGGTCCACCACGGCCGCACCTGGAGCACACCGGGTGGCGCGCTGCACGCCGGTGAGAGCCCGTGGGACGGGGCCCGCCGGGAGTTCGCGGAGGAACTGGGCGGTGTCCCGGAGTTCCGCCGGATCCACACCTTCGTCGACGACCACGGCGGATGGGCCTACCACACCGTCGTCGCGGAGATCACCGAGTCGTTCTCCCCGAGCCGCGGAGACGGTGAGGGCGCCGCCCACCGGTGGTGCGCCCCCGAGGAGATCGGCTCGCTGCGCCTGCACCCCGGATTCGCGGCCACATGGCCGCGGTTGCTGGCCGGGCTGGACGGGCTCTGACGGTCGACTCCCGCTCGGACGGAGACGACCGCCTTCCGTCCGGACGGAGACGACAGCCTTCCGTCCGGACGGTACGGGGAAGACGCGCGGGGCCGGGCCGTGTCGG
Source organism: Streptomyces sp. NPDC058751 (assembly GCF_042746485.1). Taxonomy (NCBI): domain Bacteria; kingdom Bacillati; phylum Actinomycetota; class Actinomycetes; order Kitasatosporales; family Streptomycetaceae; genus Streptomyces; species Streptomyces sp. NPDC058751. The sequence continues at coordinate 103,234 of NZ_JBHYPZ010000002.1, forward strand.
CGGCCCGGCCCCGCGCCGTCATGCCACGCCGCTCAGGACGGCGTCACGCCGAACACCTCCGAGAGGATCAGCTTCGTCAGCTCGTCGGAGGGCGCGGTGCCGTCGGGCGACTGGTTGAGGTTGACCAGGACGACGACGGTCGCCTTCCGCTCCGGGTCGTATCCCACGAAGCTGTTGTAGCCGGGGATCTGGCCGTCGTGGCCGAGGAAACCGGAGAAGTCGACGATCCCCAGCCCGTACGTGGGCGTGCCCGGCACGTCCGAGGTGGGGACGAAGCGCAGCCGCTGGCGCTGGGTCTGAGGGCTGAGGAGCTTTCCGTCGGCGAGCGCGGGAGCCCAGCGCAGCAGGTCGTCCAGGGTGGAGATGCCGCCGCCGGCCGCCCAGGCCCACGAGGGGTTCGCGTCGGTGACGTCCTCCGGGTTGCCCGCCGACCAGTCGGCCCAGGCGGCGTCCTTCCCGGTGAGCACCGGTGCGGTGAGGCTGTCCACGTTGCTGATGAACTGGTAGCCGCGCGGGTGGGGCGAGGGGAAGGCCGTGTCGGTGGCCAGGTTGGTGTGCGGCATGCCGACCGGGCGGAAGACGCGGTCGCGCATCAGTGAGGCGAGCGGCCGGTGGGTGAGCTTCTCGGCGATCAGCCCGAGGATCACGTAGTTGGTGTTGGAGTAGTGCCAGCCCTGTCCCGGCGGGAAGTACGGCTGGTGGCGGAACGCGATCGCGAGCAGTTCCTCGGGCGTCCACTGCGTCTCGGGACGGTCGTCGAGCACCTGGTTGAAGCGCAGGTCCTCGCTGTAGTTGTAGAGGCCGCTGGTCATCTGGAGCAGTTGGCGGATGGTGATGTTGCGCCCGTTCGGCACCCCGCGCAGGTAGCGCGAGACCGGGGCGTCCAGCTCGATCCGGCCCTCGTCGACGAGTTCCAGGATCACCGTGGCGGTGAACGTCTTGGTGATGCTGCCGACCCGGAAGTGCTCGTCGGCCGCGATCGGCTTCCCCGTCCTGAGGGACTCGGTGCCGAGCGTCTTGGTCCAGGTGCCCCACTCCGGCGTGCGGATCGACACCACCGCTCCGGGGATGCGCAGCCGCTGCATCAGGGCGATCAGATCGGGTGTCAGGGTCTTGGCGAAGGGCGGAGCGCCGTCCTTCGGGCGGTGGACGTCGCCGGCGGTGGTGGCGGGTGCGGCCAGGGCCGGTGCGACGGGTGTCAGGGCCAGCAGCGTGGCGGAGAGCAGGACGGTGAGCCGGGAACGCCGCCGGGCCGGCGCGGGGGTGCGCCGGTGGCGTACGAGGGAACGGGGGAGCCGGGTCGGCATGATGGGTCCGTTTCGTCCAGTGGATCGACGTCCCCAGGGATACCGCCCGCGCTCGCCGGCGGCTCGGCGTTGGGCCACCGGTGGGCGTTTTCGCACCGGTGACTCGCCCTGCCCCGTGGGGCGGTGACGGACCGTCAGTCCGAACGTGCTGCGCGATCGCCTGCTCCCGGCGGCCGGACCGGGCGGGTACGGAGGGCGCCGAAGGCGTGGAAAGGGGCCAAGAAGAGGCGCCGCGTGGCCGAATACCGGTGTTCGGGAACGCGGGGGCCCGGGCGGACGTCTCTCATCAGGGGACGGTTCCCTCAGGCGTCCCACCGGTGACATGAGATGCCTCACCGGTGAATCGCCGAGGGATGCCCGCTGACCGGGCCGTCCCCTTGTTAGATTGCGGAACCAGGCACCTCAGGCAGACGCCCGCTTCATCCGCCCGTAGACCGCGGTTCACGCCCGGCCGCTTCCGAGGGACCGGGCCGACGGGCCCGACCGTTCAGGGGGAGTGGGAGATGAGCGACCTGTGGGACGGCTCGGGCGGCCGGGCGACACGCGACCGGACGCCCCGGGTTCCCGGACAGCACGCGTCGCGGCCCGACGGGGGAGGCCTTCCCGGCGACCGGTTCGCGTCCCGGAGGGACTCCCGCTCGCACGGCGGCGGACGGGCACAGTCGGCCGGGCGCGTCAGGCGGGCGCTGAGGATCGCCGGGCTGTGCCTCGCAATCCTGGTGCTGGGCACGGCGGGCGTCGGCTGGTGGTTCTACGAGCACCTGAACGGCAACATCGACACCGTAGCCCTGGACGGCAAGGGCGGCACGGAGAAGGCGGACGCCTTCGGCCGCACGCCGATCGACATCCTGGTGATGGGCTCGGACGGCCGTACGAGCAAGGCGGACTGCAAGCTCGGCGGCGGCTGCGCCCGGACCGGGGTGCAGACCGGCAGCAACGCCGACGTGCAGATGGTGGTGCACGTGTCCGCCGACCGCTCCAACGCCACCGTGATGAGCATCCCGCGCGACACCATGACCCGTGTCCCGGCCTGCAAGGACAGCGAGACCGGGAAGTCGACGGCCGGCTACTACGGCCAGATCAACAGCGCGCTGCAGTACGGCCCGGCCTGCCAGGTGGCCACGGTCCACCAGCTCACCGGCATCCCGATCAGCCACTTCGTCAAACTCGACTTCTCCGGCGTGGTCAAGATGTCCGACGCGGTCGGCGGCGTCTCCGTGTGCGTCAGCGACGACGTGTACGACACCTACTCGCACCTGAAACTGTCGCGCGGCAGGCACACGCTCAAGGGTGTCGCGGCACTGCAGTTCGTCCGTTCCCGGCACGGTTTCGGCGACGGCGGCGACCTGGGCCGTACGGTCTCCCAGCACATCTTCCTCAGCGCGATGATCCGCAAGTTCAAGAGCGCGGGCACACTCACCGATCCTGGTGCCGTGTACCACCTGGCGGACGCCGCCACCAAGGCCCTGACCGTGGACGAGGGCCTGGGCTCCGTGAAGAAGCTGATCGGGCTCGCCCGCGACCTGGACAAGGTCCCCGCGAAGCGGATGACCTTCACGACGATGCAGACGGCCCCCGACCCGGCCAATGAGAACCGTCTCGTGGTGGGCGCGGGCGCGAAGAACCTGTTCGCGACGATCGCCGACGACAAGTCGCTGACCACCGCGTCGGGCGGGAAGTCCGCGGCGGCCTCCGCGACGAAGAAGCCCGGCGCCGCGCCCGTACCCGCCTCGCAGGTCGCCGTGACCGTGGAGAACGGAACGGGGATCACCGGCCGCGCCTCGGTCGTCGCGGGCGCGCTCACCGGGAACGGCTTCAGCCCGAGCACGACCACGGCCAACGCCCCGGTCCCGGCCACCACCACGACCCTCACCTACGGACCGGGTCAGAAGGGCGAGGCCCGGACGGCGGCCAAGGCCCTCGGGCTGCCCGCCTCGCGTCTGAAGCAGGGCACGAGCCCGGGTCTGATCCTGGTGGTCGGCAGCGACTGGCCCAGCGGCACCACCTACCCCGGCGGATCGCCGTCCGGCTCGGACGACGGGAAGAGCGCGGTCGCCGACGCCCACGCCTCCACCGCGGGCGAGACCGAGAAATGCGCCGCTGTCAGCCCCTACAAGACGGTCAGCCTCGGCGGAGTCCCCATGACCCCGGCGCAGGCCTACGCGGCGGCGCGGGACAAGCCGGACTCGGACGAATGAGGCCGGCGGCTCATGAGCCGGCCGGGTTCCCGTCCCCGAGCGGCCAGGACTCGATGTCGCGGTAGTGGATCGGTCCGCTGCTGCGGCCGGCGTTGCTGCCGACCAGGTGCAGACGTCCGGCCGGCCACGGGCGGCCGGTGAACCCGGCGAGGAGCAGGGCGATCTCGTCCACCGAGGTGTGGTCTCCCCTGCGGGCGCGGGCCAGTGTCAGATGCGGGCGGAAGGGCCGTTCCGCGAAGGTGATCCCGCAGTCCTTGACGGTCGTACGCACGTCCGCGGCGAGCGCGTGCAGTTCGCCGAGGTCTCCGTCGATCCCGCTCCACAGCACACGGTCGTCGAAGTGGCCGCTGCCGCGCAGTGCCAGGGACGGCGGCCGGCGGGCCGCCGCGAGGACGGCGAGAGGCGGCCGCAGGAGAGGGACGGTCCCGACCGGCAGCTCCCCCAGGAACGCCAGGGTGATGTGCCAGTCCTCGATGCGGTTCCACCGCATGCGCGGGTGGGTGCCGTAGGCGGGGCGCAGCTCCCGGGCCAGTTCCTCTTTCGCGTGGTCGGGCGGGGCGAGGGCGATGAACACGCGAACGGTCGCGGGCGGGGTCTGATCGTGCACAGCAGACTTCATACCGCACCTTCCGCGCGTGACGACGCCCTCGCCGTGTGCCATGGGCCACGCCCGCGGCCTCAGCCCTCCTCGCGCAGACCCCACGGCGAGCCGTACTCGTCGAGCAGGTCGAGGAAGGGGCGGGGCGGCAGGGCTTCCGGGCCGAGGACCCCGGCGGCCGACCAGGCTCCGCCCGCGATCAGTTCGAGGGCGACGACAGGATTGACGGCGGTCTGCCACACCACCGCCTGGGACCCGTACTCACGCATCGACCACTCGTTGTCGACCACGTGGTAGAGGTAGACCTCGCGGGCCGAGCCGTCCTTGGTCCCCTTGACCCAGGTGCCCGCACAGGTCTTGCCGGTCATGCGGTCGCCCAGGGTCGCCGGGTCGGGCAGACAGGCGGCGACCACGTCGCGCGGGGAGACCCGCACCGGCCCGTTCTCCGAGGGGACGGTGACCTTCTCGGTGGAGTCCAGGCCCAGTTCGTGAAGGGTCTTCAGTTTGGCGATGAAGTCGTCGCCGAGGCCGTACTTGAACGTCACCCGGCGGGCGTCGACCCAGCGGGGGACGAGCAGGACCTCCTCGTGCTCGACGTTGACGCACTCCACCGGACCGATGCCCTCGGGGAAGTCGAAGACCTCCGGTTCGCTGAAGGGGGCGGTGGTGAACCAGCCGCGGTCCCTCTCGTGGACCACCGGGGGGTTGAGGCACTCCTCGATGGTCGTCCAGATGTTGAAGGACGGGGCGAAGTCGTAGCCCTCGACCGTCAGGTTCGCACCGTCGCGCACGCCGATCTCCTCGATCTCGTCGAAGAGTTCGTCGGACGCGTAGCGGGCGAAGACGTCCGACAGGCCCGGCTCCACACCCATGCCGACCAGGGCCAGCCGTCCGGAGCGCTCCCAGGCGGCGGCCTGCTCGAACTGGGCGTCGCCGAGTTTGACACCGCACCGCTCGTAGGGGCGTGTGGCGTGCGGCGCGGACAGGGACATCGCCATGTCGAGATAGTGGGTTCCCGCGGCGCGGGCCGCGTCGAACAGAGGCATCACGAACCGCGGATCGGTCGCGTTGAGGAGCGCGTCGCACCTCTCCTCGACGAGCGCCCGGCGTACGGCGTCCTCGTCGGAGGCGTCCAGGCGCCTCGCGCTGAACCGGCCCCCGTGTTCCCCGAGCGCCGCGACGGCCGCCTCGGCGCGGGCGAGGTCGTAGTCCGCGACGACCATGTGGGTCAGGAAGTCACGACGGGCCGCGATCCGGGTCACGGCCGTGCCCACACCGCCCGCGCCCACGAGAAGCACTCGCATGTCACACATCCTTTCGCCGCCGGAGACGAACGCCCCCGGACCGGACAGATGCAACGGGACGCCCTCGGTTAAGGTCAATGGTGTTGGCGTAAGGACGGGGAGCCCGTCGGACCGAGGAGGGTCGGCATGGCGAAACAGGTGGTGCCGGAGGCGGAACGGCGCAGGCGCCGGCCGACCCGGCAGGGCACGGTGCTCTCCGAGAAACTGATCGTGCGGACGGCGTTGCGGATGCTGCGGGAGCACGGCAGCGCCGGGCTGACGGCACGCAGGCTCGGCACCGCCCTCGGAGCCGACCCCAGCACCCTCTACCGCTACTTCGCCGGACTGGACGACCTGACCCGGGCCATCGGCGAGGAGCTGATCGGGCGGGCACTGGACACCTGGACGGCCACCGGGGAGTGGCGGTCCGACCTGCGGGCGCTCGGCCGGGCCGTCCACGCCTCCTACCTCGCCCACCCCCAGGCCGCCGTGCTGACCGCCAGCCGGGTCACCGGCCGGCCGCGGGAGATCGCGGTGGACGAGACGATCCTCGGCATCCTGCGCGGCGCGGGCTTCCCGGACGGGGACGCGGTCGTCGTCTACCACGCGTTCATCGACCTCACCCTGGCCTTCGCGGCCCTGGACGCCGGGACGCTGGCGCTGACGGACGAGGCCCGCGCGGCGGACGAGGAGATGTGGCGGTCCACGTACGCCGAACTGCCCGCGGAGACCCACCCGCACATCGCGGCCACCGCGCGGCTCCTGGCCGGGCGGATGACCCACAGCGCCTACCCCGTCGTCCTCGACACCCTGCTGAACAGCGCGGCCGAACAGCTCGCCTGGGCCCGCGCCCGGCGCCACCCCGATCCCCCGGACACGCGAAACCCCTGACAGAGGCCTTATGCCAACGCCTGTGCCCCGGTCAAGGGAGAGGAAAAGGGCATGTCCAGCCACGTCGTCGGGCCGGGGCCGGAAGAGGAGACGGCCGTATGGGCACCGTGAGAGTCGGCGTGCTCTGATTTCCCGGGTTGATCTCTTCGGGAACGCGCCGAAGACCCGTTCAGCACCGCAGCGTGCGCGCCCCGGTCACCGTCACCTGCCGGTAGGCGATGCGCGTAACCTCCTGGAGCGGACCGGGGCCGGCCGCGGAGCGGCAGCACACCGCTCCGCGGCCGGACCCGGCTTCGACGGCCCGGTCCGACGCGGATCGGGCGCGGTACACCGGTACACGGTTCGCAGGGGGAGACACCGACACATGACACCGCCACCACCGGCACCCGCGTCACCGTCCGAGTCGCCGTCCCCGCCGCCGTGCGCGGCACCGTCGCCGTCCTCGGGGACGGGGACCGGCGGTTCGGCGGTCCGGATCGGTGCACTCGTACCGCTGACCCGGCCCGGCTGGGCCGAGGCGGGCCGGCACCTGCTCGCCGGACTGGAACTGGCCGTTCGTGACGTCAACGGCACCGGCGGGATCGCCGGGAGCCCCCTCGAACTGGTGGTACGGGACACCGCGGCCGATCCCCGGAAAGCCGCGGCGGCCGTGGACGAACTGGCCGGGCTGGGCGTGGCCGCCCTGGCCGGGGAGTACCACAGCGTCGTCGCCCGCGCGGCCGCCGCCGGGGCCGACGCCCTCGGCGTGCCGTTCCTCTGCTCGTCGGCGGTCCTCGACACGCTCACCGAACAGCCGACGCCGTGGGTCGCGCGTCTGGCCCCGGCACAGTCCCACGGCTGGGAGGTCTACGCGGACTTCGTCCTCGGCGCGGGCCACCGGCGTGTCGCCGTGGCGGCCGAACCGAGTGTCTACTGGGAGTCCGGCACAGGCGTCCTGCGGAAGCGCCTCGCCCGGCACGGCGGTTCCCTCGTCGAACTGGACGTGCGCGCGCTGACCCCGGCGGCCGTGTGCGACGAACTCGTCGGCCGTCGTGCGACGGCACTGCTCCTCCTGACAGGCCATCCGGAGCCCGCGCTGTCGGTCGTCACCGCGGTCCGCGGCGACCCGCGCCTGACCGGGATCATGATCGGCGCTCCGGCCGGACAGCCCGAGTTCACCGAATGGGGCGCCCTGCCGGGTGGCGACGGAGCCGCCGTCCCGTTCCTGCGCTACCTCCCGGAACGCCTGGGCCCCCTGGGCGCGCGCGTCGGGGCGGCCCTGCGCGAGGAACTGGGCCGGGCGCCCTCCTTCGTCGCCTTCGAGGGCTACGACACGGTCACCGTCCTGGCCGACGTCCTGCGCTCCCACGGCACGGACCGGGCACGCGTCGCCGCGGCCTGGCCGGGTGTCGACGTCGAGGGAACCCGTGGGCGGATCCGGTTCTCCCGCGTACCGGGCATCGGCGTCTGGCAGTGGGCGTGGGCACCGGTCCAGGTCGTGGAGCGGGACCGGGCCGATCCCGAGCGCTTTCTGGTCCTCCACTCCGGGTGAGAGGGCCCGGCGGGGCGAGCGCCGTGCCGGACACCCCGGCGGGGCCGGGGCGGGGCCGGACCGTCGCGGCCCCGGCGACGCCGGACGTCCGCCGGCACCGGACCGGTCCGTGCGCATGTGCCCCGGTTCATCAGGGGTGATTCGCGAACTTCCCGGTCCGGCGGCGTACGCGTCCTCTCCCCCGGCGGTCATCACCGGTCGTTTCCACGAGTGCACCGATCACCGCCGGACGGGCGGCGTGCGGTTCTCCTACCGTCGACGGTGATCCGCCGGTCGCGGTTCACCTGACCCGACCGCGGCCGGTGGGCGGGTGTGCCGTCGCGCGCCCGCGTTCACCGCGGCCCGGGTGTCCGGGCCCCGCGAAGGGGGAGAGAACGCGTGAGATCCATCCGTAGATCCGTCGCCCGGCTGGCGCGGCGCACGGGACTGCTGGCCACCGCCCTCGCCACGGCGATCGCCTCGGCGGTCGTCCTCGCCCCTCCGGCGTCGGCGGCGACGTACCAGTACGACTGCCGCCGGCTGTCCGGGGACGGTTCCTACAGCCGTCCGCTCGCCCTGGGGAACGTGACCGGCCGGACGGTGATCGCCGTCAACTGCCCGCCGCTGAGGTCCGGCGCGGGCTACACCAAGCGCTTCTTCAGCTTCACGCTCACCCGTCCGGCACGGCGCCCGTCGTACGCAGGGGCGGCCTTCACACTGGACCGGAACCACCGGTCGGCCGTGAACCCCTACCTGCTCAGCGGACCGTACACGGTCATGCACACCAGCGCGGGACTGTGGACGTACAACCGTGCCGGTGTCGCCAACGGGCGCTTCCTGCCGCTCGGGCCCATGCCGGGCGGGGGAACGCTGCCCGCGGGCACCTACCGGCTGGGGGTGCAGAAGCTGACCTCGCCGCTGGGATCGCTCGGCACCCCGTGGTTCAACGTCATGGTCGTCATGGCCTGAGCCGCACGCGCACCGGCGGCCGTACCCGTACGCGTGGCCGCCGTCGTCCCGCGTCCCGGGCCGCGGGACGAACACCCACGACAAGCCTCTGGCAGTGCAACCATCCGGCTCCGGAAGATGTCTTCGCCAGTGAAACGGTTTGTCCCCTTCACCAGGAGCAACTGGGGGCGTCATGCACCATCACCCATCCCGCGCAGTCATCGTCGCCGGCGCCGTTCTCGCCGCCGTCGGCGCCACGATCCCCGCCTCCGCGGCCGCCCAGCCGACGGCGGCCGCCACGCCCACGTCGCCCGCGCGCGTCGTCAACGCCCGCTGGGCCGGGCACTGCACCTACGACCGGCTCGTCATCGACATCAAGGGCGGCACCCCGTCCGTCGCCGTGAGCCGGGTCAGCACCCTCCGCTACGACGCTTCCGGCAGGAAGGTCCCGCTCCCGGGGAAGTACTTCCTGAACATCAGGCTCTCTCCCGCGGTCGCCCACGACAACGCGGGCAACTCCGTGTACCGGGGGCCCCGACTGGTGAAGATCCCGTTGTACAAGCTGAAGGGCCTCGCCCTGACCGGGGACTTCGAAGGGGTCGTCTCCTTCGGAACCGCGTTCCAGACCAAGCCCTCGTACAAGGTGCTCAAGCTGCACAACCCCGAGCGCGTGGTCGTGGACTTCAGCCACGTCAACCGCTGCCGCTGACCCGAACGGCAGGCCCGGACCCGCTGCCGGGGTCCGGGCCTGTGCCCCCGCGGGGCGGCGACGGCGTGCCGCCCCTACGGCGCGATCTCGAACCGCGGCGGCTGAAGGCCCGCGAGGCAGGACGTGTCCGCCGACAGCGGCGCGTCGAAGAACGACCGGGTGACCGTCTGCGCGCAGGGCGACTCGGCGAACGCGACGTGGGCGACGTACGGGACGGTCACGGTGGTGGCGCGGCGCAGGGTGCGGGCCACGTAGGGCCCGTTGCTCGGCGCGGTCTGCGCGTCGAAACCCGCCGACATGACCAGGGTGGGGATGTCGCTGCGCACCACGCTGCGGACGGAACGCGGCTGCGCGGGGACGTTCCAGGCGCGGCAGTCGTCGTGGAGGAAGGGGAGCTGCGGCGCGTTGGCCAGGACGGAGCGCGGGAACGTGGGGAACACGCGCCGCCCCGCCCGGACCACCTGGTCCTCGGTCTCGTACGGTGTCCACTCGCCGCAGAAGACCCCGTACGCGAGCCCGTGCGCGACCCGCCCGACGGCCTGCGGGCTGAGCTTGCCGCCCGCCCACTGCTCGGCGATCCGCTGCGGGTTGCCGTGGGCCAGCTCGTCGATGGAGCGGGGCACTCCGGCCGCCAGGTGGGTGGCGGACGTCAGCCAGGTCACCAGGACCCCGCCGTCGATGACGACCTTCACCGGGCCGGGCTGTCCGGGGACGGTGACGTACGTGGTGACCGGACGGGCCTCCAGCCTGCTCACCAGGTCCTGGAAGGTCCTGGACAGACGGGGGTAGCGCCGGTCGCACTCGGGCTGCCGCGCGCACGCCGCGAACAGGCCGTCGAAGCCCTCGCGCGCGGCCTTCCAGGTCACGGCGCCCCCGGCCAGGGACGGCGGCAGCACACCGTCGATGCCGACGGAGCGGACGCCCTGCGGGTGCGTGCGCATGTAGGTGAGGGCCAGGTCCGTGCCGTACGAGATGCCGAAGACGTTCCAGAGCCTGATACCCAGGGCCACGCGCAGGTCGGCGTAGTCGGCGGCGCTCTCGGTGGTGTTGTAGGCGCCGAGGTCGGCGGTGCGCCGCGCCAGGCCGTCACGGCAGGCCCGGGTCGCCCGCACGTGCAGACGTCCGGTGGAGGGGGCGTCGTAGACGAGGCCGACGACGCGGGCGTTGAACTCGTCGATGTTCGGGCAGGTGAGCACCGGATCGGCGGAGTAGGTCCCCCGCTGGGACATGAAGATGACGTCCCGGTCGCGGTTCAGACCGCCGTCGACCGCCAACTGGGCCTCGGAGACGGCGTCGTCGCCGGGCCCGCCGGCGAACCACACGATCGGGTCGGGCGCGTGTCGGCGAGTGGCGGCCGGTACGACGGCGACGGAGAGGGTGATCTTCCGTCCCCGGGGCCGGGAGCGGTTCTCGGGCACGGTGAGCGTGCCGCAGTTCGCCCCTTCCAGAGCGGGCACCGGGTCCGCGGTCCGCGGACAGGGGCCCGGTACGAAGCGGGAGTGGCCCGCCGTCCGGGCGACCGTGCCCGGGGTCGTCGTGGTGCCGGACCCGGCCTCGGCGGGGCTCGCGGCGAGACCGGCGACCAGGAGGCCGGCCGTGGCCCCGGCCAGCACGGCGGGGAGCCTTCGCCCGGTGCGTCGGTGGAACGGCGGGCGGATGGACGTCATGGGTTCTCCAGGGCGGGGACGATGGTGAACGGTTTCGGCGACAGCCCCGCGACACAGCGGGTGTCGGGAGCGGTGGGACGCGCGAGGAACGAGGTCAGGACGCTCGCCGCGCACGGCGACTGGGGAACCACCCAGTGGCCGATCCCGGGGATGAGTACGGTGGTCGAGCGGGACAGCGTGCGGGCCGCGTACGCGCCCCAGCGGGCCCCCGTCTTGGCGTCGAAGGTTCCCGAGAGCACGAGCGCCGGCACGTCGCTCACGGTCGTCACCCGCTGGACCGGGGTGCGGTCCGGGACGTTCCAGACGCGGCACGCCTCGTGCTGGAAGGGAAGTTGGGGGGCTTGGGCCAGCACCGAGTCGGGCCACCCGGGGAAGGCCCGCCGGCCGGCCGCCAGCAGGTCCGCCTGCGAGTAGCCCGGCACCCACTCACCGCAGGCGATGGACTGCGTGAGGCCGTGCGCGAACTCGCCGACGACGGGCGTCGCACCGGCCGCGCGGGCCCGGGCGAAGCGCTCCGGGTTGCCGTGGGCGAGTTCGTCGAGCGCCGCGGGCACGTCGACGGCCGGGACGGCGTTGGCGACGAGCAGGTTGACGAGCGCGCCCCCGTCGAGGACGACCCTGACCGGCGCGCCTCCCGCGGGCGGCTGTGCCATCACTGTCAGGGGGTGTGCCTCCAGTCGCCGGACCTGCTGGGTCAACGTGCGCGAGAGGTCCGGGTAGCGGTTCCCGCACGCCGGCTGGGCCGCGCAGGCCGCGAAGACGGTGCCGATGCCTTCCCGGGCGCTGTCCCAGGTCCACGGCAGACTGACGATCTGGGGAGGCACGACCGAGTCGATCGCGACCGAGCGGACGCCCTGGGGATGGCGGCGGAGGTAGGTGAGCCCGAGGTCCGTGCCGTAGGAGTACCCGTAGACGTTCCAGCGGCGGATCCCGAGCGCCCGGCGCAGGTCGGCGAAGTCGGCCGCGTTCTCGGTGGTGTTGTAGGCGCTCAGGTCGACGCCCTCGCCCGCGAGACGGTCCCGGCACTGCCCGGTCGCGCGCACCAGGCGCCGTCCGGTCGACGGTGCGTCGTAGCGCAGTCCGACGGCCTGCGCGTAGAAGCGGTCGATCTCCGGGCACGCGAGGTTCGGCCGCGCGTAGAGCGTTCCGCGCTGGGTCATGACGATCAGATCGCGGTCCTGGTTCACACCGGCGCCGATCACGAACGGCATGTCCCCGAAGGCGTCGCCCCCGGGACCTCCGGCCATGAACACGACCGGATCCGCGGACGGCTTCGTCTTGACGGCCGGGATGATCGCGACGGCCAGCCGGATCGTCCGCCCTCCGGGGCGGGACCGGTTCTCGGGAACCTCCAGGAACCCGCACCGCCCCGGGACCGGATCGGGCGTCTGTGGGCAGGGGCCGGGCACGAACCGGGCGGGCGCCCCCGGCCGCGGACCGCCCTCGGCGGCCGTGACCGCGTCGCCCGGTGCCGGGCCCAGGGCGCCGAGGACGGCCAGGCCCGCCGCGACGACGGCCGCCCTGGTGCGCGTGCGCCGGCGGCTCCGCCACGCGGACCCGTACGGTGCGCGCCCCGGTTCGGACCCGGACGCACCGTTGCCGCTGCCCCTGTCCTTGCCCGCGCCGCTTCCGTGAACGGTCGGCGTGCGGCCCGTCCTGATGCCGTGTTTCCTCATGCGATCCCGTTTCTCCGACGTCCCCGGCCACGCCGTGGTCGCGACGTCGGCGCGGGGCTCCGCCCGCCACCGCCTGCTGCGGGCGGGCACCACGTGGGCCAGCCTGGGCGCGTGGACCGGCGTCCACCACTCATGGACTCCACTCGGAGCAGTCCTTGACCACCGGCTGCTTTCCCGCGCCCGAGGCCACGACGGGACCGCCGGCCGCCGTGTCCCGGTCCTTCTCGGTGACCACGGCACCGGCGGCGAGGAGCGTGGCGGCGGAGAGGCTGCCCCAGAGGGCGGCCGGGCCGTGGGGCGCCAGTGCGGTGATCGCCGCGGGGGAGACGGCGAGGCCGAAGCCCGTGGAGAGCTCGAAGCGGGCGAGGACGCGTCCCAGGGCGTGCTCCGGGGCGAGTGCGGTGACGAGCGCCGTGGCGCTGCCGGCGTAGACGATCTCGCCGAAGGTGCAGACGACGGACACCGCGGCAACCGCGGGGGCGCCCCAGACGGGTCCCGTGGAGCCGGCCGCGAGGAAACCGAGGTAGGACACGGTGAGCACCGCCCCTGCGAGCGCCAGGACCGTCCGCCGGGGATACCGGGAGAGGAACACGGTGACCGGGACCTGAAGGGCGACGACCAGCACCGTGTTGGCCACGAAGACGGCGGCCGACCAGACGGGGGAGGCGTGCAGCTGGGTCACCAGGATCAGGGGGAGCGCGATCTCGGGGACGTTCAGGCAGAAGACGTAGACGACGTTGGCGGCCAGCAGCGCGCGCATCCGGGGTACGGGCCCGTGTCCCCGGTCCCCGGCCGGAGCGGCGGCCGGACGCGCGTGAACACGGACCGACCAGGCGAGCGCCGCCGCGACGAGACACGCGAACCCGGTGAGGACCGCCAGCATCCGCAACGCCTCGACGCCGCCCGTCAGGCACGCGGTGGCGAGGAGCGCGCCCGCGCCCAGTCCCGCGTTGCGCAGAGCGCGGCCCGCGGCGAGCGCGGTGTCACGCTCCCGGCCGTGGGAGACCGTGGCCACGAGGGCGGCGTGCGCGGCCGGCCACGCATGGTTGCCGACACCGAGGAAGAGCGCCGCCGTCGCGAACGGCCACGCGTGGCCCGCCGGGGCGGCCAGCAGCAGTACGACACCCGGCACGCGCACCAGCATCGACGCCGCGACGACCGTGCTGCGCGCTCCCCGGTCCAGCCACCGGCCCACCGCAGGGACGCACAGCAGACCCCCGACCACACCGGCCGTCATGGCGGTGCCGGTGACCGGAGCCGACAGCCCCGACACCGTCACCCCGTACAGGAGCAGGAAGGGGCGCAACAGGCCGGTGCCCAGGGCGTCCACGGCCAGGGCGACGGCGTAACGGGGGCCTCCTGAGGCGCGGACGAACGCGCGGAGCCGGGTCCTGCCGGGGATCGTCATCTCGTCTGTGCTCGTCATGACGCCAAAAGGTGGGCGGAACAGCCCTGCCAGGCACGCGAGTTGACGGACATCGTCAACCGGCGGGGGCGTCGGGCGCCTCGTCGGGGATCCTGGGCGGGTGACGTTGAGGATCGACATCAGCGGTCTGCCGTACGAGCGCCTGCGGTTCGCCGCTTCCCCGCTGGCCGAACTGACCGCGATGCTGCACGTGCTGGCCGAGCCCGGACACCATCCCCGACAGGCCGACCGGGCGGACGAGGTGTGGGCCGCGATGCGGCCGGAACTGGCCGAGCGGCTGCGGGAGGCGGACTTCCTGTGGCGTTCCTCGCAGGCCGACTTCCTGCTCCCCGCCCGGCCGCGCCCGACCCTCGCCGAGGAACTGGACGACGTGGACCGGATCGACGACGAGACCTACGTGACCGCCGCGCTCGTCACCACGTGCGGCAGCGACCGGGTCCACTTCGCCACGCCCTCACCGCTCACCGACGACCGGGCGCGCGAGCGGGCCCTGGAGGTGGCCCAGGCGCGTGGCGTCCGGCAGGAGGCGTTCGCGGAACGGCTCCTCGCGGATCCGGCCGCCGTACGGGCACGGGTGCGCGACACGCTCGAACAGTGTGCCGAGGCGTTCTTCGACGCCGCGTGGACGGACGTCGCCGGGCGGCTCGCCACCGATCTGCGCCTGAAGCACGACCTGTTGCGGCACCAGGGCGTCGAGGCGGCGCTCGCTTCGGTCTCCGGCGCGGTCACCCTGGCACCGGACGGCGCGTGCATCGTGGTGGACAAGCTCCAGGACAAGGCGGCCACCGCCCACGACACCGGAGTCACCTTCATCCCCAGTGTGTTCGGCAGTCCGCACCTGGCGGTGGTGCACACGCCCGGCTGGCAGCCGGTGGTGCAGTACCCCGTCGCCGAGCCGGGTCCCTCGGAACCGGTCTCCCTGGAAACGGTCACCCTGCGGCTGGAGGCGCTCGGTCACCCGGTGAGGCTCCGGCTGCTGCGCACCCTGGCCCGTGGCCCGCACACCACCCGCGAACTGGCCCACGCCTGGGACCTCACGCCCCCCGAGGTCTCCCGCCACCTCGCCGTGCTCCGCCGCGCGGGCCTGCTGACCCCCAGGCGCCAGGGGCGCTACGTCCGCTACACCCTGAACCTGCCGGATCTGACGGCCCTGGGAGCCGACCTGCTGGCGGCCGTGCTGCGCTGAGCGGCAGCGGCGTCCGCCGGGCTCAGTACCCGCTGATCCGGGCCACGAAGTACCCGGCGACGAGCACCGTGCCCACGACGATGAAGCTGAGCCACATGTACGGGTGTTCCCATATCCCGCCGTCGGGCTGTTCCTGATGGGCTTCGGCGGTGGAGCCCTCGGCGGGCGGTGTCTCGCCCGGTGGTACGAGTGGATGTGTCATGTCTCAACCGTCCGTCCGATGGATCGGTGCCGCATCTTCTGACGAGCCCGGCACCCGCGGCTCACGGTCGGCACCCGCCCGCCCGGGCCGCGGCTGTTCCCGGCCCTCGCGCAGGCGGCGCCGGTCCTCCTCGTCCCATGCGCGGGTGTCGCGCGGCTGGGTGTAGGGCTCGTCCTCGGGCGGGAGGCCGCCGGCGATCGCCCGCTGGCGCACGGCCTCCGCGTCGAACTCCAGCCCCAGCAGGATCGCCAGGTTGCTGATCCACAGCCACACCAGGAAGACGACGATGCCGGCCATCGTGCCGTAGGTCTTGTTGTACGAGCCGAAGTTGGCGACGTAGAACGCGAATCCCGCGGAGGCGGCCATCCAGATCAGCAGGGCCAGGAGGCTGCCCGGCGTGATCCACTTGAAGCCCTTCACCTTCGCGTTGGGGCAGGCCCAGTACAGGATCGCGATCATCACCGTGACCAGCACGACCAGCACGGGCCATTTGGCGATCGACCATACGGTCAGGGCGGTGTCCCCGACCCCGAGCGCCTGGCCGGCCCGGCGGGCCACACCCCCGGTGAACACCACGATCAGCGCGCTGACCACCGCCAGGACCATCAGGACGACCGTCACGCCGAGGCGCACCGGCAGGACCTTCCACACCGGGCGGCCCTCGGGCATGTCGTAGACGGCGTTGGCGGCACGGATGAAGGCCGCGACGTAGCCGGACGCCGACCACACCGCCACGACCAGACCGACGCAGGCGACGAGGGAGCCGAGACCGGCGTTGCCCTGCAACTGCTCGACCGCTCCGGTGAGGATGTCGCGGGCCGAACCGGGAGTGAGCTGTTTCAGGTTGTCCACCACTTTGTCGGTGGTCGACCTGCCGGTGAGTCCCAGCAACGAGACCAGCACCAGCAGCGCCGGGAACAGGGCGAGCACCCCGTAGTAGGTCAGCGCCGCCGCCCGGTCGGCCAGCTCGTCCTTCTTGAACTCCCGCAGACTGCCGGAGAGAACTTTGCGCCAGGCCTGCCGGGGCAGTTTCATGGGCGTGTCCGGCGCCCGCTCCTCCACCTCGGGCGGGGGCCCGGCCTCCTCCGGGTCCTCGTACGCGAGGTCACCGTTCTGCTCTTTCCGTCGTGGAGCGCCGAATTTCGTCATGGGCGCCGGGTACCCACGCTCATCGTGTCGACCGGTGAGGGCGACCGTCCCGATCAGGTCGTGGCCGCCGATGACGGCAGGGCTCCCGGTCGTCCGTGAAACGGTGTTTTTTCTGCCGTTTCCCCGGATAAGACGCGGAAAACCGAGCACTCGGAGAGCAGGCCGGCCGACGCCTCTCCGGAGGTGCCGGGGCGGCCGGGGTTCCCCCGGTTCGGGCCCATGTGCCGGGGGAACCGTCTAGGGCGCACCGGGCGTGTCGACGCGCCCGGCATCGGTGTCACGGGCCGGAGCCCGCCGTCAGGGGCGGTGGCCGGACGCGTTTGATGTCGTGAGCGCGGGGGACTCGTGGATCCGTGCTTCGGACCGGAGGTGCAATGCCGAGCGAGACCCCTCGTCGCCGGCTCTCCCTCCGGCGGCCGGCGAATTCTCGTACGGCGGACCTGACAGACATCGTTCGGGCCGTTCCCGGAACCGCGTTCCGGGAGGTTCCGGGCCCACGTCCAGGAGCGTCCCCGTGCATGCCGCCCCTTCCGGCTGCGGCCTCGTCCCCGAAGCGCGCACCGGCCCATCCACCGTCCCCGCCCCCGCACGAGCCGCCGAGGACGACCGCCCCCAGGATTCCGAGCTCTTCGTGCGACTGGGGGAACTGCCCGACGGCCCCGAGCGGGACGCCGTACGCGACGAACCGGTCCTCTACCGGCTCCCCATGGCGCACCGGATCGCCAGCCGTTTCCGCGACCGGGGCGAAAGCATGGAAGATTTCCGCCGGGTGCAGGGCCTGCGCAACCAGGTACGCCTCGCCCGCCGAGAGCTCGCCCAGCGCCCCGGCGGCGTCGAACCGCCTCCCGCCGACAGCGCCGCACACACCGGCCTCGCGGAGAAGGACGTCACCGCAGGCCCGCATGGCCGACCGGCTCGGTCTCTCCCAGATGCACGTGTCCCGGCTCATCACGAGCAGCTGCGCCCACGTACGTGATGAGGTGATGGGGCAGTGTTCCAGCGATTCCTCCGCATGAGACGCCTCCTGTTCCACGTCCTCACGTGGTGGCCCGCGCAGGGGCGGGGCGCGCACGGGTGAGCCACGGCCGACGAGGGCTCCTGCGGGGCCGATGACGGGGTGTTCCCCTTTCCGTGAACTCCACGGGGGCTTCCCGCGGAGTCGCCGGTGCCCTCCGGACACGCTGCCGGGCAGGTGCGACGTACGGGCCCGCGGCCCCCGGCCGGTGGGGTGCCGCGGGGCCCGTACGTCGGTCAGGGCGCCGGGCCGCCGGTCAGAGCACCGGGTCGAAGCGGTCCCAGGCGCGGTGGCGGCCCAGCAGTTCGCCGATGCCCCGCAGCCCGTTCTCGGCGCTGTCGGCGGTGACCACGCCGGGCGTGCCGGGGGCGATGCCGGCGGCCTCCAGGGCCCGGGTCCCCCCGTTCCACGCTCCGATGGCCTTTCCGTGCCGGTATGCCTCGGCGAGCAGGAGCACGACGCGCGGGTCGACGCCCGTGGCCGCCCGGGCGCCGTCGTCCGTCTTGGCGTCGCGCGCCGCGTGGGCGTCGGCGCCCGGCGCGGGCGCCGAGGTCACGAGGAGGGCGTCGAACTCGGTGGACCGGGCGGTGGCGAAGGTGCGCTGCACGGTGACGGGATCGCCGTCGTGGTCGAGCACGCCCCCGGCCGGGGCGATCACCAGGGGCACCATGTCGGCGTCCAGGGCGGCCCGCGCCACGGACCGCACGCCGGACAGGTCCTGGCCGTCCGCGGTGATGACACCGACCGTCCGTCCGTCGAGCGGCCAGGTCTCGCCGAGCTGGGAGAGCGCGGGGCTCGGGACGGGGTCCGTCAAGGTCACGGTCGGTTCGGGGGCCGGCAGACCGAGGCCGGTGGCGACCTGTGAGCACAGCTCGCCGTCGATGTTCGCGAGCACCTTCAGCGCCCGCTCCCTGATCGCCGTCTCCCAGCACTTGCTCAGTTCGAAGGTGTAGGCGGCGACGATGTGTTCACGTTCGGTGGGCGTCATGCTCAGCCAGAACAGCCGGGGCTGGCCGTAGTGGTCGTCGAAGGTGGCCGCCGCCTCGCGGACCTTGCGGGCCGCGGGCACCTGCTCGGGCACCTCGACGTAGGCGCCGTCGTCCGCACCGGCGACGAAGGGGCAACCACCGTCCAGGGAGCTGGGACGGTAGGGGGCCACCCCGCGGTGCACGGCGGTCTGGTGCATGCCGTCGCGCAGCATGTCGTTGACGGCGGCGTGCGGCCGGTTGACGGGCAGCTGGCTGAAGTTGGGGCCGCCGAGCCGGGTGATCTGGGTATCGAGGTAGGAGAACAGACGGCCCTGCAGCAGAGGGTCGTTCGTGACGTCGATGCCGGGCACGAGGTGGCCGACGTGGAAGGCGACCTGCTCGGTCTCGGCGAAGTAGTTCGACGGGTTGGCGTTCAGGGTGAGCAGGCCGACCGGCTGGACCGGGGCCAGTTCCTCCGGCACGATCTTGGTCGGGTCCAGCAGGTCGATGCCCTCGAAGAGCTGGTCCTCGGTGTCGGGGAAGGTCTGGACCCCGAGTTCCCACTGCGGGAAGGCGCCCGCCTCGATGGCGTCGGCCAGATCACGGCGGTGGAAGTCGGGGTCGACGCCCGCGGTGATCTGGGCTTCCTCCCACGTCATGGAGTGCACGCCCAGCCTCGGCTTCCAGTGCCACTTCACCAGCGTCGTCGCGCCCTCGGCGTTCACCAGCCGGAACGTGTGGACGCCGAAGCCCTCCATCATCCGGTACGAGCGCGGGATACCGCGGTCGGACATGTTCCACAGCGTGTGGTGGGTGGCCTCGGTGTGCAGGGTGACGAAGTCCCAGAAGGTGTCGTGGGCGCTCTGGGCCTGGGGGATCTCCCGGTCGGGATGCGGTTTGCCCGCGTGGACGACGTCCGGGAACTTGACCGCGTCCTGGATGAAGAAGACCGGGATGTTGTTGCCGACCAGGTCGAAGACGCCCTCGCTGGTGTAGAACTTCGTCGCGAAGCCCCGCGTGTCGCGGACCGTGTCGGCCGATCCGCGCGAACCGAGCACGGTGGAGAAGCGTACGAAGACCGGTGTCTCCACGTCCTTGCCCAGGAAGGCGGCCTTGCTGATCCGGGCGGCTGTTCCGTACCCCTGGAAGACACCGTGGGCGGCGGCGCCCCGGGCGTGCACCACCCGCTCCGGGATGCGTTCGTGGTCGAAGTGGGTGATCTTCTCGCGCAGATGGTGGTCCTGCAGCAGCACCGGTCCGCGCGGCCCCGCCTTCAGCGAGTGGTCGGTGTCGTACAGCCGCGTCCCCTGAGCGGTGGTCAGGAACTCACCGCCCTGGGCGACCTCGTCCCGCGAGGTCGCGGTGGCCTGTCCGGTGGGGCCGTGGGTGTCGGGGCCGCGCTGGTCTGCCTTGGGCGGGAGCGGGCCGGTGGGCCGGGTCGGCTCGTCGACGGGCGGCGGCACGGGGGCCGGCGCGCCCGGGACGCCGTTGCCGGGGCTGATGGCTTCCCGGACCTTCTCGACGACCTTGTCGGCGGTCGCCGCCACGGGGTTCTTCTTCTCGGCGCTCACGATGTCTCCGAATCACTGGGGCGGTGACATGGCTCCGCTCCTTCACGGACACGGGCCGTCCGGTGTACGAGGAGGGCGGGTACCCGGATCGACGGCCACGACGCAGTGACGCACGTGCCGGACGGGTCACCTGGGAGACGGAACCGGCGACGCCCGCACGTCTCGCCGGGGGACCGAAAGCGTGCCGCCCGATGCGCATGCGGCAGGTGGACGCGGGTACTCGCCCCGGACACACCGGGGCGGGGCGGTTCCGAGGACTGCCCACCGGAGCGTGAGGGCCCGGGGCCGTCGTACGAAGCGGCCCGGCCCTCCGTCTCCCTCCCGGCCGGACCGGCGAGGCCCCGGGACCGTGGCCCGTCTTTCGCCCCGCCCCGACGGCCCCCGATCCCAGGAAGGCGCTCCATGCCTGACAACCTGGTCGACAAGCACCCACGTCCCGACCTTCCGCAGCAGGACCAGGAGCACCCCGGATGGACGGGCCCCATGGACCCCCCGCCCGACCACGGCGAAGACTCCTACGAAGGGTGCGGGCTGCTCCTGGACCGCAAGACCCTGGTGACGGGCGGAGACTCCGGCATCGGGCGCGCGGTGGCGCTCTCCTACGCGCGCGAAGGCGCGGACGTCCTGTTCACCCACCTCCCCGAGGAGACGGAGGACGCGGCCGAGACGGCCCGCCTGGTCGAACAGGCGGGACGCAAGGCGGTCGCCGTGGAATGCGACGTACGGGAGGAGGACCAGTGCCGTCGGCTCGTGGACCGGGCGGTCGAGGAGTTCGGCCGCATCGACGTCCTCGTCAACAACGCCGCGTACCAGATGTCCCAGCCCGACGGCATCGGCGAGATCTCCACCGAGCAGTTCGACCGCGTCATGCGCACCAACCTGTACGGCATGTTCTGGCTCTGCAAGATGGCCCTGCCGCACATACCGGCGGGCGGCTCGATCATCAACACCACGTCCGTGCAGGCGTACAAGCCGAGTCCGCACCTGCTGGACTACGCGACGTCGAAGGGCGCGATCGTGACCTTCACGCAGGGGCTGGCGCAGATGGTCGCGGGCGACGGCGTCCGCGTCAACGCCGTGGCGCCCGGGCCGGTGTGGACCCTGTTGATCCCCGCCACGATGCCGGACACCACCGAGTTCGGGAAGCAGGCACCTCTCGGGCGGCCCGCCCAGCCCGCGGAAATGGCGCCCGCCTATGTGTTCCTGGCCTCCGACCGTGCCGGCTTCATCACCGCGGAGATCCTCAACGCCACCGGAGGGACGCCTCTGCCCTGACGGCGGCTCACGGTCCGACGGCTCACGGACCGGGGCGTCCCACGGACCACAGCTCGCCCCGTCCCTCACCCCCGCCCTCGGGGGAGGGCCGGGGCGGGGGCGCACGCGGAGCGGGGCCGGCCGGAGTACCGCTCCGGCCGGCCCCGCCTTTCAGGGCCGGTGCCGGGGTCGGATCCCGTACGGGCCCTGGTGGGTGGTAGGTGTGGGTGGTAGGTCAGATCCCGCCCCGGCCCTGGTAGTAGGTGCCGATCTGCTCGTGGTACCCCGCGTCTCCGACGTGCTTGTCCTTGTCGAACTCGGGGGAGTCCTTGATCTGGTCCTTCGTCAGGGCGACGTAGATCTTCCGCTCCTCGTGGTCGACCCGCTGCACGGTTCCGGCAGGCAGCAGAACGTGCTTGCCGAAGATCCATACGCCGGTGTCGACGACGAGGTGGGCGGAGCCGACGTCGTCCGAGTGCTTGTCGACCTTCCCGATGCTGCCGTCGGTCGCCTCGACCTTGTACCCGGTCAGATCGGTGCCCGCGATGTGGCCGGTGGTCGGCTGGTAGCCCCAGAGGCTGTCACTCATGAGAAACGGCTCCCTTTGTCGCGATTCATTGCCGGTCCACGGCCGAACTGTCGAACCGTGGAGTTGTCCGAGTGCCGCCGAATTCTCGGCGGCCCCTCTTCGGAAACCCGGGTGCCCGGCTTTCCTTGATTTCATGCACCGGAATCCAGGCGTCCCGGAACGCGGGAATCACCACGTCCGGACCGGGCCGGTACGGGGAAAGGGGTGGGCCCCGGCACCGAGGTGCCGGGGCCCACCCCCGGGTGTCGCCGGTCTGCGAGGATCACCAGCGGTACCAGCGGCCACGCCTGCCGCCGCTCGCCGTCGGGCGGATGACGAAGCCGAGAGCCCACACGATCAGCACGATGACCGCGATCCACCACAGGGCCTTGAGCGCGAAACCGGCACCGAAGAGAATCAGCGCGAGCAGAAGAACGAGAAGAACAGGAACCATGATTATCAACCTCCGTGGCATCGGATGCCCGGCGGGCCGGTCCGTATTCCTGGAGATCTCGGCCTCCTGAAGCGCCCGGTGCCGCGAAAGTTCACTTCGGAATTCCTCGGTTCGGGAACGGAATCGGGGGTATCGGGGTGCGCCCCTCATGGTGAGCGGGACGGACGGCTCACTCCGGCCGGGGGCGGCTCGGCGGGAGCCGCGCATGTCCTTCGGGGGCTTCGAGGCCGACGACGTGCCCCCGGTCACCGTCGCCGCCGGAACGGTCTCGCGTGCAACGGGGTTCCCGCGCAGGCGACATGACCGAGGCTCACACCGACGTTTGACCGTGGGCCGACGGGTACTCGGTACCCGAGCGACACGAGAGAAGATGAGAAGCAGTGAGCAGGCGAACCGCAGAGAAACCCGCCCTCCGAGTGGCAGAGACCGGCTGGGCGAAAGCACGCCACCTCCCCCGCAGAAGCGCGCGCACCTGCGTCGCCGCCGTCGCGGACGAGAGCACCTCGACCATTCCCCGCACGGGCACCGAGTGGAACATCGTCAGGGGCGACGACTGAACCCCCGCGCCCGTCCAGCCGCCCCCCGGCACGATGTGCCGGGGGGCGGCGTCTCATGAGCCGGTGCCGGTCAGGACTCCGGCTCGGCCGCCTTTGCGCTTCACTCGTCCTCCGCGTTCGCCTCTTCCATGTCTTCGCCCTCCGCCTGCGAGGGAGTCGTCCGGGGGATGTCGGGACGGGCCGCGTCCTCGTCGTCCGTGCGTTCACCCTCCGCCTGGGACGGGGTCGGGAACAGATCGCTCATGATCGGCCTCACTGACCGGTGTGTCGGGTTCGGTGCCGTGGTGTTCGCCGGAGCGTCGCGAGCGCCTGAGCCGGTCCACGCGCGCGTACGCGTGGAGGTGTCCGACACCGTGCGGATCGTCGTGCTCCTGCGGCGCGAGTACCCATGGCCCGTCGGTTCTCACGCGGCGGCGGGCCGACGGCTTCCCCGAGGGCTCCCGCCCGCGGGGCGGTGGACGCCTGCCTCCGGTACGGCCGTGCGGGCGCGGTCGTCATCGCCGTCCCCGGCGGTCGCGGTGGGTCAGCCCGCTCTGGAGGCGGGAGAGGGCGGCGGTGCGGTGCCGGCGCAGCGCGGCCCGAGCCGCGTTGGCACCGGGGGCGCCGTGGACGCAGCCGCCCGGGTGCGCGGAGGCCGAGGCCAGGTACAGGCCGGGTACGGGTGTCTCCGGGCGGCCGGTGCCGGGACCGGGCCGGAAGACGAGCTGTTGGTGCAGGGCGGTGGTGCCACCGTTGATGGCACCGCGGTGGAGGTTGGCGTCCAGGCTCTCCAGCGTGGGCGGGGCCAGGATGCGCCGGGCCCGGACGAGGCCGCGGAACCCGGGGGCGTACCGCTCTACGTGCGCCTCCATGCGATCGGCGAAGACCTCCTGCTCCCGGGCGTCCCACGAGCCCGTCAGGCCGTCCTCCCCCGCGTCGCCCCGCACCTGCTGGGGTACGTGCGTGTAGGCCCAGGCCGCCTCGGTGCCGCGGGGCGATCGGCCGGGGTCGGCGGTGGTCATCTGGCCGAAGAGGGAGAAGGGTTCGTCGGGGACGCGGCCCATGGCGATCTGCGAGGCGAAACGGGTGAGGGCGTCGACGCCCTCGGCGAGGTGCACCGTTCCCGCCTGCGCGGCCTCGGGACAGCTCCAGGGCACCCGGCCGTCGAGGGCCCAGTCGACCTTGAAGGTGGCGAAGTCCCACTGGAAGCGCTTCAGGTCGGCGAGCAGCCGCGGGGGGAGGTGTTCCCCGGCCACCAGGGAGCCGTACAGGGCGGGCGCGGAGACGTCGGCCAGGACCGCCCTGCGGGCCGGGACCCCTTCGCCCGAGGCCGTGCGCACACCGACGGCGCGACCGCCGCGGACGACGACCTCGGTGACCCGCTGTCCGCAGCGGACGGCCCCGCCGTGCCGCGCCAGGCGGCGGGCGAGAGCGGAGCTGAGCGCTCCGGAGCCGCCGGCCGGCACGGGGAAGCCGTACGTCTGGCCGAGCATGGACATCAGCCACCCGAAACCGCCGCTCCCCGCGGCCTCCGGCGCGAGGTCGGCGTGCAGGGCGTTGCCCGCGAGCAGCAGCCGGCCGCCCTCACCGCGGAACTCCTCCTCGCCCATCCGCCGCACCGGCAGCACCAGTGTCCTGGCCAGCCGCAGCCCGCCCGCCGTCCGCAGCCGCAAGGCCAGCGCGGCTCCGGCGCGGACGGGTGGGAAGGGGGTGAACAGGGCGTCGAGGACGCCCTCGCGCACCGTCTCCCAGACGCGCCACAGCTCCTTCCAGGCCGGTCCGTCGCCCGGCGCGAACGTCTCCAGACTCGCGGCGGTCTCCTCCAGATCCCGGCTGAGGACCGCGCACCGGCCGTCGCGCAGGGGGTGGGCGAGTACCTTCGGGGCGTGGCTCCACGCCAGTCCCTCCTGCTCCAGACGCAGGTCGCCCAGCACCCGGGAAGCCGCGGCCAGGGGATAGAAGGCGCTGAAGACGTCGCTGGTGAAGTCGGGGTCGACCCCGTGGTCGTGCCGCACCGCCCCGCCGGGCGTGTCCTGGGCCTCCAGCACCTCCACGCTCCAGCCGGCGTCGGCCAGGAGGTTGGCCGCGACCAGCCCGTTGGGGCCCGCCCCGATGACTACTGCGTCCGCCATGACGTGCTCCCGGCTCGGTGGTGTCGTCGCGCCCGGTGGCGCGACCGCCGCGGGTCCCGGTGGCGCCCGGGCACCGCACGGGTGCCCGACAGGCGTACGGGACAGCTCCTCAGGCGCCGCGCGGGTGCCCGACCGGCGTACGGGACCGTTCGTCCGCCGCTTCGCAGAGCCGGGCGAGACGACGGAGCATCGCACGGTGCCGGACCTGCAGGGCCGCGTCCAGGAGGCCGTTGTGCAGGGCGCCTCCCGGGCCGCGCAGGGGGTGTTCGTCGAGGATGAGCAGGGTGTGCTCGCCCCAGGGCCGCAGTTCCATCGCGATCCTCGCGGTCCCCAGCGCCCCGCTGTCCGCCTCCAGTTCGAGGGCGGTGTTCGGTTCACTGCGCCGTACGACGGTCCGGTTGCGCAAGGTGACAGGGCCGATGGTGATCTCGTAGCGGAGGGTCGCGCCCAGCTCCGGCCAGCGTCCCTCGTCCGCCTCGACCCGGGAGGTGCCGACCACCCATTCCTCGAACCGTCCGGCGTCGCACAGGACGTCCCAGACGGCTTCGGGGGACTTGTGGATCAGACGATGCCGTACGGCCATGGGGGCCTCCGCCGTTCGAAGTGTCGCGTCCTCTGCGCGTTCCCCGGCCGGACGAGAGCACACATAAGGGAGCATTCTGGGCTTCTTGGCGCCGACTTGTTCCGCAGTGGGGAGGTGGCATGTCCCTCGCGGGTCCCTTGTCCGGCCGCACGGCGGTGGTGACCGGCGCCGCCCGGGGCCTGGGCCGCGAGACGGCCCGGCTGCTGGTGCGGCGCGGTGCCCGGGTGGCCCTGCTGGGGCCGGAGGCGGAGGAACTGGTGAGGACGGCGGCCGCGCCGCGCTGCCTGCCGGCGTCGCCGGGTGGTGGGAGGCCGACGTGACCGACACCGAGGCGATGGAGGAGACGGCCGCACGCGTGCGGTCCCGTCTCGGACCACCCTCGGTCGCCCTGCGGTCGGCCCTGCCGTGTCCGGCCTCGCGGACCCACGCGGCGCCGCGGGTCGCGGAACGCCTGGTACGCGGTGTCGAACACCGCTCCGGCGCCGTCTACGCCCAGCAGTGGGTGAGGGCGGTACGCCTCGCGCGCGCCTGGCTGCCGCCCCTGGTCGCGCTCCGGGCACACCCCTCGGCGCGGCGTCTGGAGAAGGGCGGGGGCGCCGGGGAGAGCGGACCTCTGGGGGCGGGCGGGGAGGCGGCTGTGGGGCGGCCCTCGTGACGGGGCCCGCCGCCTCCTCCGCACTTCGGGGCGCCGCTCCCCGTCCGAGCACACCGGCCCCGTGCGGCGGGGACGGGGCGGGGCCTCCTGCCCGACGCCGGGGACCTCCCGCCCGGCAAGGGGAGACGGCGGGTGGCGGCGGGGCCCGTGAGGCACCGTGTTTGCGGTTGTGGCGGTGGGGAAGCCGGGGGTCGGCGCTTCGGACCGAAGGCGCACACCCGCGAGGGACCTCCGTCCTTCCGGCCGCGGTTTCCTTCGGCGGCCCGGGCGTCCCCCCGTGGTGATCCCTGACCGGAACTGTTCAGGCCGTGCTCGGTACTGCCCCGGGACCGTCCTGAACCCGGCCCCAGGAGCGATTTCCCCGGATTTCCACCCGTTGCCGAGGCAGACGTTGCCAAGACAGTCCACGCAAGGCCCGACGGCCTTGGGCCCAAGGAGTTCGCACTCATGCTGATGCCCCTCCCCGCCACTTTGCGCCGACTCGTGACGGAGTACGAGACGCTCCTCGCCGAGCGGACGGACCCCTCCGGCCGGCGCCTGCGTGACCTCGCCTACACCCTGTGCGTGTCCACCGGCACCCGTGAGATCACCGACGCACTCGCCGTCGCACGCTCCTATCTGGCCGACCCGGCCACCACGACCGCCCTCGCCCGCCCCACGGCCACCCGCCGGGGGGCCGCCGAGTCCCCGGCCTCCCGCGAAGCCGCCCCGCGTTCCGGGGACCGGCCCACGACACCTCTCCTGGCGAGCACGGGCCAGGGCGGCGGAAGGTGAGGGTGTGAGCGACCGGCCCGGTCGGCGCTTCCTCAGGTCCGTGGTCCCGGCGGTCCGGCGGGGGGTGGGAGGGGCACACCCGCCTGCGGTGCGATGACCGCGGGTGCCTGGGCCTGCGGGCCGAGCCATTCGCACACCAGGATGGTGGCGTCGTCCTGCAGTTGCTGGTCGTGGTGTTTGAGCAGGGCGCGGATGAGACGGCGGAGGGTCTCGGGGACGGGCAGGCCGTCGCTGTGGTGGCGGACGAGGAAGTCGACGAAGTGCGCGAGGCCGAACTCCTGGCCTCCGACGCGGGCTTCGGTGATGCCGTCGGTGTAGAGGACGAGACGGTCGCCCGGTTCGAGCTGCTCACGGCAGAGGGTGGTGGGCAGGTGCAGGTCGGTGCCCATGGGATGGGAGGGCGGGCATTTCAGGAGGGTGGACCAGCGTCCGCCGCGGATCACGATGGGCGGAGGGTGGCCGCGGTTGATCCAGGTCAGGATGCCGGTGGTGGTGTCGAGGTCGGCGAGGACACCGGTCACGTAGCGGCTGTGGCCGAACTGCTCCAGCAGGACCCCCTCGACGCGGTCGCCCAGCTGGTCCAGGGGGGTGCCCTGGCGGCGGTGGTTGCGGCAGGCGGCCACGGCGAGGTTGGCGGTGAGGCCGGCGGAGGTGTCGTGCCCCATGGCGTCGAAGACCGAGAAGTGGACGGTGTCGCCGGCGACGGCGTAGTCGTAGGCGTCGCCGCCCACCTCGTAGGCCGGTTCCAGGGCCGCGCCGATGATGACCCGGTGGTCGGCGTAGGTGCGTGGCGGCATCAGCGTCCACTGCATCTCGGCCGCGACGTTCATCGCCTTGACCCGGGTCAGGCGGGCGTAGGAGTCGCTGGTGTCCCGGCTGCCGACGACCAGCATGGCCACCAGCGACGCCAGCGTCAGCATGTCCTGGTGGAGACCGTCACCGTCCTCGGCACCACTGGTCACGCGCAGGACGCCGAGGCGCTCGGTGCCGTCCAGGAGCGGTATCCACCAGGTGTGGCGTCCGTCCGGACCGTCGGCGGCGGACACGACGTTCCCGTACTGGTAGGCGCGCCCGGCGACGGTGCCCTCGACCGGCAGCTCCGGCTGGGCCTCGCCGTCGACCCGCGCGGCGTCCAGTTCCTTGCCGACGAGCAGGCGCAGGACGTCGCGCTGCAGGTCGCCGAGGTAGATCCGTACGTCGTCGAAGCCGGCCGTCGAGGCGTGTTCGGTCACCTGCGACGGAAGCTGCTCGAAGGACATCACGTGGCTGGTGGCCAGCAGCCTCCTCAGCATCCGCAACATCCCGTCGTCGCGCCGTGTCATCGGAGACCCTCCCTTCCGTCGCGTCCGTCCCTGCCGGGAAGAAGCCGTGGTGAGCCGTCCGTCCCGTCCGAGTACCCGTTCCGCGCGAGGGTGTTCCGTCCGGCGCCGTTCCGTACGGGGCGGCCGCCGACCACGTCGACACCCTGCGCGACGCGCCCCGGGTGTTCGTCCCGGACCCGGACCGACTGTGCATGGAACAGGCGCGGTTGCCTCGTGACGCCTGCTTCGCCCGGCACGAGAAGGTGCCGGCCGCCGAGGCCGGAATGTTCCTGCCGGCCGCCGCCGACCGGTCAGGCGCTGGTCGGCGGGCCCGCGATCCGCTGGTTGTAGCGGCGTGCGGCCCGGTCGTTGAGGCCGCTGCCCAGCCTGCGCAGCTTCTCCGTCCAGGTGGAAGCGGTCCGGTCGATGCGGTGGCCCTGCTCGATGCCGTGCTCTGCCGGGCCGGCGCCGCCGTGCGCGGCCGGGGGAGCCGGCAGGAGCCGGGCGGCGACCCTGCTGAGCCGGGTGACGGCGGTCGGCGCCACGCCGTGCGCCACCGACGCGGCACGCGCCGCGGGAGTGAGCACCAGGCGTGTCCTGCGCTTCTCCAGGGCCCGTACGATGCGCTCGGCCGCACGCTCGGCGTCCATCGAGACGACGGGCGCCCCCGAGAGCGCGGAGAACCAGGCGAACTCCTTGGAAGAGCGTCCGCCGAACTCGGCCTGGAGGT
This sequence comes from Streptomyces sp. NPDC058751, assembly GCF_042746485.1. Classification (NCBI taxonomy): domain Bacteria; kingdom Bacillati; phylum Actinomycetota; class Actinomycetes; order Kitasatosporales; family Streptomycetaceae; genus Streptomyces; species Streptomyces sp. NPDC058751. Next base: position 132,525 of record NZ_JBHYPZ010000002.1, read on the forward strand.
GCGAACCGGTGCGCATCAGCCCGGGATGCACGGTCGTGACGCTGAGACCGTCTCCGGCCGTCTCGGCCCGCAGCCCCTCGCCCAGCGCCCCGACGGCCGCCTTGGCGCACGAGTAGGGCAGCAGGTGCGGCACGGCGAGCAGCCCGCCGACGGAACCGATCAGGCACAGCCGTCCCCCCTCCTCGCTCGCGCGCAGACGGGGGAGCGCCGCCATGGCCGTGTTCACGGCGCCGCCGAAGATGGTGGCCATGGCGTCCTCGAAGGCTCCGCTGTCGAGGGACGCCACCGGGGCCACCTGGATGACACCGGCGTTGGCGACGACGATGTCCAGCCCGCCGTGCCGGACGTCCGCCTGCCGGACCACCGACTCCACCGCCTGCCGGTCACGGACGTCGCACACGGCGGTGGAGACCCGTCGGCCGGTCCTCTCCTCCGCCCATTCGGCGCCGCGCCGCAGCTCGTCCTCGTCGCGGGCCACCATCGTGACCTGGCAGCCGCGCTGGGCCAGCCGGGCGGACAGCAGCAGCCCCAGCCCCCGGGACCCGCCCGTGACCAGTGCGGAGAGGCCGGCCAGTTCCGACCGTCGTGGAGTCGATGCCACTTTCATCACCTCGCTCGTGGAAGGGGCCCCGAGTACCCGGATCGGGCACGCGCAGACGTGAGTTCCGCAGCCGGTCAGCCGGTCAGCCGGTCAGTCGGCCGACCGGTGCGGTCCGCTCTCATCCGGGACCGCCGCTGCCGAACGAGCCGCCCGACCCGGAGTCCCAGCGCGGGCGTTCCTGCCGGTCGCTGCGCCTGCTGCCCGGACCGCCGAGCTGGTGCGGGCTGAGGCGCTCGCCCTCGTCACCGGCCCGGGGCACCTCGTTCGGTTCCCTGATCTGCGAGGTCTCGTGCGCGGGTCCCGACTGCGGAAGAGTGGGCTGCTCGTGGGGCTTGGGCGGGCCCGGCTTGCGGCGGCGCGCCCGCATGCCCAGCCCTACCGCCCACACCAGGACCCCCACCAGGACGAGCCCGCCCAGCAGGGCGACGAGCGTGCCGGACGCGGCGCTCGAGAGCGTGATGTTCCCGTATTCGTCGTTCATGGCGGCCGGGTACCCCCACTCGTGAAGCGCAGACTCCGGAACGCCCCCTGCCGGCCGGTTACCTGACCACGATCGCCGCGGGCCGGCATGTCGGCGGACGCGGAACAAACCGGTCGACTTCGCGGTGGCACGCCCTTAGGGTGCGCGGGTTGCCGTGACGGAGAGGCGGTTCGGGACGTGACACCCAGGGCAGTGGTGCGGGAGCGGCTGGCGGGTGCGGCGCGTGCCGCGCTGGGCGGCGGGAGACGGCTGGAGAGAGTCGAACGGGTCGCGGGCGGGAGCAGGAAGGGGGTGTACCGCCTGGTGATGGACGACGCCGCGACGGTGATCGCCTACCTGTGGGACCGGGCGGAGAACCACTGGCCGGAGGCAGAGGGCGACGGCGATCTCACCGACCCGCTCTCGCCCGCCCTCGGGCCGGACCTGTTCGAGGCCGCGCACACGCGGCTGGAAGCGCTCGGCGTCCGCGTACCGGCGATCCGGCTCCTCGACCGCGACGGCACCCACAGCGCCCACGGCACTCATGGCCCGGGCGGCCTCGCGATCGTCGAGGACCTGCCCGGCGAGAGCCTGGAGCAACTGCTCGCCCGCGACCCCGGCGCGGCCGCTCCGGTCATGGCCCGGCTCGGGCGGGCGCTGGAGGCGATGCGGGGTCATCGGGCGCCCGCGTACGGCAAGGTGGCCGTGGTCGACGGAGGGGGCGCTTCGCGCGGGACCTCGTGCGAGGGGATCGTCCTGGACCGTGCGCTGCGGGACCTCGCCGAGGCGGCGGCGCGTGATCCGCGGATCGCGGCGGCCCGTGACCGGCTGATGGAGCGGCTGCTGAGTCTGGCGGAGGCGGTGCGGCCACGCGCGGAGCACGCGGTCGTGCACGGCGAACTGGGGCCCGACCACGTGAGGGTGGACGCGGACGGGAACCCCGTCGTGATCGACATCGAAGGCCTGATGTACTTCGACGTCGAGTGGGAGCACGTCTTCCTGCGGATCCGCCTGCACGACGCCTACCGGTCCCTGGAGGCGGACGGACTGGACGAGGACCGGCTCGCGCTCTACACGCTCGCGCAGCGGCTCTCCCTGACGGCGGGTCCGCTGCGCCTGCTCGACGGGGACTTCCCCGACCGCGCGGCCATGGCGGGCATCGCCGAGCACAACCTGAGGAAGGCGCTGGACCTGGTCCACGCCTGAGCACGCTCAGCCCGCGGCCGGTGCGCCGGTCCCCGTCCCCCGCGACCGGGGAAGCACGCGTCCGATCCTCGCGGCACCGGTGACGTCGACCAGCGGGCCCGGCGAGCCCCCGCGCACCGAGACGGTGACGGTGGAAGGGCGGCCCAGGCCGTCGCCCGTGTCGATGTCGATGTCGGTACGGGCCGGACCGCGGGAGCGGACGGGTGTCGGCCCCTCGATGACGGGCACTGCTCCCCGTGGCCACAGGAGCCCCTTCTTTCCCTCTTCTTCTCTCCGGTCCCGTGCACATCGAGGTCGTCGACGGGTACCCGGCCACGGTTCCCGTCGAGAACCCCGATCCCGTGGGAGGGACGATGACCGGCCCCGGACAACCGCCGTCGTACAGGGCGCACCCTCCGGGGGGCGCGGCGGGCGGCAGCGCACTGATCGTCATCGACATGGTCAACACCTACGAGTACGAGGACGCCGAGCTGCTGACGCCCGCCGCCGAGCGGGTCGTACCGGTCCTCGCGGGCCTGATCGGACGGGCCCGGGACGCCGGGGTGCCCGTGATCTACGCGAACGACAACTTCGGCCTCTGGCGCTCCCACCACGGGGAACTCCTGGAAGCCGCCCTCCGCCGTCCGCACGCCGACCTGGTGGAGCCGATCCGTCCGGCCGACGACTCGCTCTTCGTCGTGAAGACCAGGCACTCGGTCTTCCACGACACGCCCCTGTCGTACCTGCTGTGGCAGCTGGAGGTCGGGACGCTCGTGCTGACCGGTCAGGTCACCGAGCAGTGCGTCCTGTACTCGGCCCTGGACGCGCACATACGTCATTTCGAGGTGACGGTGCCCAGGGACGCCGTCGCTTCCATCCACCCGCATCTGGAGGCCGCCGCGCTGGAGATGATGGAGCGCAACATGGGCGCCCGGATCGTCGCGGCGGGCGACGTCATGTTCCGGGGCGCCCGTCGCCCCGTGCCGGAGGGAACCCGGCAGCGGAGCGGAGGGGGGTCCTGAGCGTACGGGCACGGTCCGCGCGCAGCGCGGACCCGCCGTCGCGCCAGGCCGGCAGCAGACGGGCGGCCAGCCGGTCCTCCAGATGTCCGGTGGCACGGATCCCGAACACCACGTCGGACTCCAGCCACGGCTCGTCCGCCAGCAGTCCGGCGACGACCTCGTGCCGTACGACCTGTTCGTGCACCGCGTCCGCCTCGACGTGCTCGGTGTAGAACCGCACCGCCGCCGCACCCGCGTCCAGCCGGCCGAGAGCCTGTGCCAGACGGCGGGAGGCGGGGGAGGAGGTCACCTCGACGGTCGCGAAGTGGCCCACGAGCGCTCCGCGCAGGGCGCGGTGCAGGCCGAGGAGGGACATGAGGTTCACGGTGGCCAGCGCTTCGGCGGGGGCCGCGTCCAGGTAGTGGCCGTACGAGGTGTCCAGACCCAGATCGGTCATCAGGCCGACGAAGAGGCGGGCGTGGATCTCGTCCGGGCGGCCCGCGCCGAACTCGTCGAACTCCACCGCGGCCATGGCCGCCTTGGCCCGTCCGTACAGCCGGGGGATCACCCAGGCGTGCGGGTCGGCCTCCTTGAGGTGGTAGAGCGAGCGCAACGCCGCGTACTCCCGGACGTGTCCGAGGGTGCCGTGGTCGCGCAGGAAGTGGGAGAGGCTGCCGTCGGCCGCCCCGACGGGTTCGAGCTGGAGCTCGTCGAGCGCGTCCTCCGCGGTGTCGGAGGCGCCGACCGGCGCGTCCGCGCGCAGCGCGCACAGGAAACGGTCCTCCAGACCGGCTCGCAGCGTGAGGAGCCGGGGGTCCCATTCGCGGTCGTCCGGCACGCCCTCGAAGCCGCGGTAGTGGAGTTCGTAGAGGACGTACAGGGCGAGTTGGGGATCGTCGGCGTAGGCGTCTGCGGGCAGTCGCGGGAAGCCGGTGTCCGATCCGCGCAGCGCGGCGAGGAGCGCGGCCGAGACCGGGCCGCGCGGCCGTGGCAGGCGCGGGCCGGTCATGACGGCCCGTCCGGCTTCGCGCGACGGCGGTGACTGGTGTCGCACCAGGGCGGTGTGCGCGTGCGGCGGCAGGTGCAGACGGCCACCACGAAGCGCCGTGACACCCGCGGCACGCCGTCCTCGCCCACGACCTCGACGGGGCCCTCCACCAGGAGGGGCCCCTCGCGCAGGACACGGACGCGGCGGGGGCGTTCAGGCGTGTTCGGCACGGATCACCACCAGTTCCTCCGTCGTGCGGCCGGCCACCATCCCGCGCTCGCGCAGCCAGCCGAGCCGCGAGCGCAGTACGGGCCCGAACGGAAGCCAGGTGCGCTCGACGACCTCCGCGCGCAGTCCGCCCGCGTGCAGCCGGGCCAGCGTCTCCTCGACACCGCTGAGGTGCGAGTGCACGATCAGCAGCCGGCCCGCCGGACGCAGTACCGTCGGCGCGGTCGCGCAGATCCGGTCGATCAGGAGGCGGCCGTCCGTGCCCGCGTCCCACGCGCGGGCACGGCCCCTGGGCGGAACCCCGCCGGGGGCGGGCACGTACGGCGGGTTGGTGACCACGAGGTCGTACCGGCGGCCCGGTACGGCGGACGCCAGATCCCCGTGACGCACTCTCACGACGTGACCGTTGAGCAGTCCGTTGCACCACGCGGCGGCCAGCGCCCGCCAGGAGATGTCCACCGCCGTCACCCGGGCGCCCAGGCGGGCCGCCTCCACCGCGAGCGCGCCGCTGCCGGTGCCGAGGTCCAGGACCTCGGTGCCGGCGGTGATCCGCTCCCGGCGCAGTGCCCGTCCGAGCAGTCCGGTGTCCGTCTGCGGGCGGTAGACCCCCGGCGGGATCCAGCAGCGGAACCGGACGGCCGGGACCTTCCCGGACGGTCGGTCGACGAGGTACGCCTTCACGGTTCCGCTCCGAACGCGCTCGATGGGTGGCGGACAGGCCGGCCGGGGACCGGCGGAGCCACACGGGTACCCCTGAGCACCGGACGTAACGGCGGTGTCGTCTCGGCGGGCGGACAGGGTGGACAGATCCGGGCTGAAGGGTGGAGGCTCACATCTGGGCAATACGTTCGAAATGCGTCTAAAGCATGCGCATTGCGGAACTCGGGAGAAACGAGGAGGCAGGAAGATGCGTCGAGAGATGGTGCAGAAGAAGCCCGACAAGAAGTCCGAGTCCGGTCGTCGCGCGCTCGAGGAGATGGAGCAGAGCCGGCGTCCCGAGGTCCGAAAGGACATCGCGCGAACGTGGTGGCCGGACGGGTAGCCCGGCAGGCGTACGGCGTCGCCCCGGGCGCATGCCCGAGCACGCGGACCTGGCCGTCGAGTGTGGCTGCGGAGGAGGCTCGCCGCTGTGTCGACCGACCCGAGGGAACTGAGTCCGGGCCGTGCCGGGCGGTCGATCCCCGTGACGGGGCCGGTCCGCGAGGAGGAAGCGGAGGAGCCGGTCCGCGCGGAGGAGCCGGGCGGGGCCGACGATCCGGCCCGTGCCGCGGGGCCGGGCGCCACCGGGGAGTTCCCCCGCGCCGCGGAGCCGAGCGTTGCGGGGAAGCCCTGGGGCATCGAGTCGCTGGCGGAGTCACTGACGGTGGCCGTCCGTCGCACCGGGGCGGCGAGCGGCGGGGTCTACCTCGTGGACGAGACCGGACGGCTTCTGAGCCTGAAGGCGGCGTACGGGCTGTCCGGCGAGATCGCCGCGGCCTGGCTGCACGTGCCCGTGACGGCGTCCGTCCCGCTCGGCGACGCGTTCCGTGAGGACCGTGTGGTGTGGGTCGGCTCGCAGGAGGAGATGGCCCTCTCCTATCCGCAGACCGCGGCGGCGCTGCCCTACCGGTACGCCTTCGCGGCGGCACCGCTCTCCGGCCGCACCCGCTGCTGGGGCGCGCTGTTCCTGACCTGGCCGGCCGGTCACTCCGGCCGGGCCTCGCCCAGGGAGCGGGGGAACCTCGCCGCGCTCGGCCGGCGCGTCGCCCGGGCGCTGGAGGAGGCGGGCAGGGCCTTCGTCCCGCCGGACGAGCCCTACATGATCCCAGCGGACGGAGCCGCCGAGGAGTTCTCCCTGTCCGCACACGCGCCCGCCGACCTGCTGGAACGACTGCCGGAAGGCTTCGTGGCCCTCGACCTGGAGGGCAGGATCACCTTCGTCACCAGCCGGGCCGCGGCCCTCCTCGGCCGCCACGTCAGCCAGCTCCTGGGCACCAGGCCCTGGCAGTCCCTGCCGTGGATGGACCAGGTCCTCGTCGAAGAGCATTACCGTACCGCGGTCATCAGCCGTGAGTCCGTCGGCTTCACCGTGCTGCGGCCCCCGGACACCTGGCTCGACATCGGCCTCCACCCGGATTCCAGCGGCATCAGCGTCCGCGTCGACGCCCGCCGCTCCGGCCCGGGGGAGCCGGGCCCGCCCAGGACGGCCTCCCCGGCCGCGCCCGGGACGTCCGCCGGCCGTCTGTACCAGCTCGTGCACCTGGCGGCCGCCCTGACGGACGTGGTCGGCGTGCAGGACGTGGTCGACCTGATCGCCGTCCAGATCCTTCCCGCGTTCGGAGCCGACGGCATGGTCCTGTCCGCGGCCGACGCCGGACGCCTGAAGATCATGGGCCACCACGGCTACGACCCCCGGACCATCGAGAGCCTCGACGGCCTCCCGGTGGACACCAGCCTGACGCCGGCGGGCGAGGCGCTGATCAAGGGGGTACCGCTGTTCTTCGCCGACCCCGACGAACTCGCCCGCGCCTATCCCGCCGCACCACGGATCAGCGGAAAGCAGGCCTGGGCCTTCCTCCCGCTCATCAGCGACGCCCGCCCCGTCGGCTGCTGCATCCTCACCTACGCACGCCCCCACACGTTCACGGCCGACGACCGGGCCGTCCTCACCTCGCTGGGCGGCCTCGTCGCCCAGGCCCTCGACAGGGCACGCCTCTACGACGCCAAGCACGCCCTGGCCCACACGCTGCAGCAGGCACTGCTCCCGCGGAGCCTGCCCGCCGTCGGCGGGCTGGAGGTCGCGGCGCGTTACCTCCCCGCCGGCCACGGCATGGACGTGGGCGGGGACTTCTACGACCTCATCCGGCTCGACCGGACGACCGCGGCGGCCGTCATCGGCGACGTCCAGGGCCACAACATGGCGGCCGCCGCGCTCATGGGACAGGTCCGTACGGCCGTCCACGCCACCGCGGGCGCGCGGCCCGACGAAGTGCTCGCCCGCACCAACCGCGTCCTCGCCGACCTGGAACCCGACCTCCTCGTCTCCTGTCTGTACGCGCACATCGACCTGGCCGGCGGGCGGATGGGCGTGGCCAGCGCGGGCCATCTGCCGCCCCTGCTGCACCGCCCCGGGGAGCGTCCCGGCGTGCTGGAGATCGAGCCGGGTCCGTTGCTCGGCATCGGTGTCGAACTCCCGTACCCGATCACCTCGGTCCTGATGCCCCCGGGAACGACCCTCGCCCTGTACACCGACGGCCTGGTCGAAGTGCCCGGCACCGACCTCGACCGGATGACGAGCGGCCTCGCACAGCTCCTGGCCGGCCGGTCACGGCTGGACCGGCTCGTCGACAAGCTCATCCACCACTCCTGGCCGCACGGCCTCCCGACCGACGACATCGCCGTGATGCTGCTGAGGTCCGGCGAGGCCTGAGCCCGCTCGGCCGCCCGGCGGCCGGCGCCGGACGGCCGGGACGAACCCCCGCCTCCTGGGAGCCCGGCCCCCGCCCACCGTCCATGAGCCCACGGGCTCGCGGCCCGTGACGACCGAGGAGCCACCGCCATGCGCGCACTCTCACCCGTCGAGCATCTGCCGACGCGTGCTGGAGCGCCGGGACGCCGAACTCTCCGAGACCGACGACGCGGGGCGCATGCTCACGTACGACAAGGCCGCGGCCGTCGCGGTCGTCGGCGACGAGGACGGCGCCCACAGGGTGAGCGCCGACGTCTTCCAGGGTCCCGACGACCTCGGCTTCTCCCTGGCGCCCGGGGCCGTCACCTACCGGGTCGGCGAGGCCCGGCAGGGAACCGACTACCAGGACCTCGGGAAGACCCCGACGCGGTCAGGACGACCACCCGCACGCTCGCCGTCAACGCCGTCCACCTCGCGCGGCGGCTCAAGGAGCACCCGTACCCGCCCGGCTGAACCCGCCACGCCCGCCGCCCGCCGCCGCCCCTCCCCTCCCCGTGAGGAGCGGGCCCCGCGGCGGGGGCTGTGTCCGATGCCACCCCGCCGTTGAGGGCTGGGCCACATCGCGCCGCCCCGGCCGGAGCTACCGTGCGTCGAAGACGGTTCGTCTTCTCGGCAGTTCCCGGAGGGCCGGCAGTGCTCGCAGATCTCTCCCCGCTCATCGCGGCGGCCACCCAATGGCTGACGCGGGCCTACCCGGCCTGCGGCGGACCGCTCGCGTCCGCGCTCTGCGAGGCCCAGGCCCGGCAGGCCGTGACCGTCGCGGCATGGCTGAGGTACCCGACCCCCATGGACGCCGCGCTGGTCGCGATGGCGGGCCCGGGCGGCGCGGAACGGCTCGACATGGTCGTCGGCTCGGACATCGCCGGCCCGGACGAGGACGCGGCGGACGACGACGCCTGGCGCACGTGGGTGGACGAGACCGTGGTGAGCTGGGCCGCGTCCCTCCTCGCCGACACCCGGCTGGCCGGCCTCGCGCTCTCCGCGCTCGCCGACGGCGATCACGTCGCCCTCGCCCCCGTGGAGTTCGGGCGCCTGCGGTCGCCGGACGACAGCGACCGGCGAGCGGCGGCCCTGCTGCGCCACCCCGACCTGCTCGCCCCGGTGGCGGCCCTGCACCACGAGGAGCTCGTCGGCCGTCTGGGGCGGGGGCGGGCGCTCGTCGCCTGACAGGACGACACGCCGGACACACCCACGTACTGACAACCACGTACCGACGTCCGACGCACGGGCGTCCGGCACATCGATGTCCGGACGCACAGACGTCCGGCCGCCCGCGCGACCACGAGACGTCGCGCGGGCGGCCCGGGCCCCACGAAACGGTGAGAGGGGGCGTGACGCCCGGCCCGCGGGGGCCGCCCGCAGCCCAGCATTCCCCCCCCGCACAGGGG